>JBGPKH010000123.1:0-17209 GCA_041485845.1 Bryobacteraceae bacterium | reverse complement strand
GGAAGCTTGCCCAGAAAGCTGGTCGCCTCCCGAACCTTCTGGCCGTCCGTCATGTTCAGGGTCATCGCCACGTCGACGTGGGCGCCCTTGCGGCCATAAGTGAAGACCCCGGCCTGAAGGTGAGTCGGATCCAGCTCGATGGCTTCCGGCTTGGGGCCGTCCTCGATCGTCAGGATGCCGTCGCGGGCGCGGCGGACGGAGGGCGCGTTGCGGTCCCAGCGAATCTGTAACTGCCCGCCGGTATCCGTCGTACTCAGACCGACATAAAGGACCTCGACTGTGGGAGGAGCGAGCCAAAGTTCGCGGGTATGGTATCCCCAGGCCCCCAATGCCACGGCCAGGATGACCGCTAGCAGGATTCCCCAACGGCGGTAGGATCGCTTCGGCGCCGCCTGCGTGAACCCGGGCGCAGGCGCCGTCGCGACAGGGGTATCGAGTGGCGCGGCAGTTTCGGGCGGCGGGTCCGGCGACCCGGCTTCCCGAAAGGCGGCAGCCGCTTCCGGAAGCGGCCGCACCGCCAGGGGCTCCATCACGAACTCCTGGTAGCAGGACGTATCGCGAATGGGGCCGTCCGGCTCGCGGAAGAAAAAACCCGCCTTGGTGGGTTGAAAGGTGTGCGGCTTCAGCACCAGCGCGACCTGCCACGGCTCCGGGAAATACCGCTTGTGGATCTCCAGGTCGGCTTCGGAAAGGAAGATCTCGCTGCGCGTGTGGGAGTGGTACCACCCGACCGGCTGGCCGCCCTGCGGATTGCCGCGCGCCGTTGCCAGCATTTCCGCCAGCTTCGCGTGGTCCTTCGGAGAAAGCACGAACGACGGCCCGGACGCGTGCTCGCACGGCAGGGCCACGTAATCCTGGATCTGCAAGCGGCCCTTTTCGTATTTACCGAGAAGGATTCCGCCGATCTCGGCCCCGCCGCGCGGCAGCGAAAAGAAGGCGTCAACCACCCCCAGCCGAATGTCATCCAGCACGCGCGGGGTGTACTCGATAGTGAACGGGCACTGGGGAGCGCTCCAGGTGGCCGTGGCGCTCTCCGTGTGGCTTTCCATTTCTATCTTTATTAATTGTAAGTGAGATTCAAAAAACTTTCGCCCTCCCGGCATGCGTAAGATTGAACGGTCGGCCAATACATCCGGCTGCTTCCCGAGGACGGCATCGGACCGGTGCGCGGATGTTCCCGATCTTCGGCGGCGTCGCACCCACGCAAATGGCGCGCCGCGGCTACGGCTCCTCAGGTGCGCGGATGTTCCCGATCTTCGGCGGCGTCGCACTGCTGCTGGCGGTGATCGGCCTGTATGGTGTACGGTCTTACACCGTCGCGCTGCGCACGCGCGAAATCGGCATCCGCATGGCCTTGGGCGCGAATGCCCGCGATGCCATGCGCATGATGCCGCGCGAGGGATCGATCCTCACGGCGATCGGCGCCGGCCTGGCGCTGTCGTTGGCGCTCGGAAAGGTCCTCTCGAGCCTGCTGTACCGGGTGAGCTCGATGCGATCGTGCTCTCGACTGCTCCCATCCTCCTGGCCGCCGTCTCTGCTCGCCTGCTTCTTCCCCGCCCGCCGCGCCGCGCGAGTGGATCCGAAGGCCGCTCTGCGGCACGAGTGATCGTGGGACGGGCCTCCCGGCCTGTCCGCGCCTTTCAGGCCCAAAGCTATAATAAAGTCGTGCCGAAAGCCAGAGAGCTCGAATCGCGCCTCCAGAGGACCGAGCAGCAGTTACGCCTGTTTCAGAAAGTCAGCCGCTTCATGGTTCGCGACATGAGCCTGCAAGAGGTGCTGAAGGGCGTTGTGTCTCTGGTGGTGGAGTTCACGCAGTGCGATGCCTGCCTGGTTTACCTCCTCGATGGCGACGATCTGGTGCTGTGCGCCTCCAACACGCCGCACCCTTCGACCATCGGCAAGCTGCGCATGACGAGCAACGAGGGCCTGACGGGCTGGGTGGCGCGCGAACGCCGCCTGCTGGCCATTCCGAGGGAGGCGTACAAAGATCCGCGGTTCAAGAAGTTCGGCGAGTTGGAGGAGGACTCGTTCGAGGCATTTCTGTCCGCTCCGGTAATTGCCCGCAACCGCGTAGTGGGCGTGATCAACGTCCAGCACCGCATGCCGCGACAGCATACCGGCAGCGAGATGGAGGTGCTGACGACGGTGGGCGAGCAGGTGGGCTGCGTTCTGGTGCTGGCGCGGATGGCGCCCACCGCGCTGGAATCGGCGAACCACGTGGAAATGGTCCTTTCCTCCGGGCCCATTCCGATGAAACATGAGAGCTAGTGTGGTGGATCGGAAGTTCGTTGCATATGCCGGTGGCGGCCGTGGGGCAGCCTTTCAGGCCGCGGACCCGCTTTCCAGCGGGTCCAGCCGGCGGAAGGCCGGGGGGCGCCCTTTCGGCCCGGCCGGGATTGGCCGCCCCACGATCTGCGCGCTGATGGCCCTGGCGGCGTGTGTAGCGCCGGCCGGCGCCCAGCGGTGGCAGATGCAATACTTCTACGACAAGGGCAAATCCACGCTGGCGATCAGCGACCTCCGCTTCGCCTCGCCCGCGCGGGGCGTGGCGGTGGGAGCCATCGTGGAAGGCAAGAGCCGCAAGCCGGTCGCCGTGGTGACCGCGGATGGCGGGGCTCACTGGCAGACCGTCGAGCTCAAGGACACGCCGATCTCGCTGTTCTTTCTGAGCGAGAACCTGGGCTGGATGGTGGGCACGCACGATCTGTGGCGAACCACCGAGGCCGGGAAGAGTTGGGAAAAGGCGCCGGGGCTGCCCTCCGGGATCCTGCGCGTGTACTTCACCGACGAGCGGAACGGGATCGCGGTCGGTTCCAAGAAGAAGGTGATGGAGACCCGCGACGGCGGCAAGCACTGGTCGGCGCTGGCGGCGGCCGCCGAACCGCCGGGCATGCCCAACTACAGCGTGTATAACTGGGTGGCGTTCGCCACGGCGAAGTTCGGCATCGTCACCGGATGGAACGTGCCGCCGCGCCGCATCCCGCCGCAGTTCCCGGACTGGATGGACCCGGAGCAGGCCATGAACCGGCGCGAGACCCCGCACCTCTCTTACTCGCTGGTGACTAAGGATGGCGGTCAGACTTGGAAGCCCAACTCCGCCTCCCTGTTCGGCGACATCTCGCGGATCCGTTTCGGACCGGAGGGCAAGGGGCTCGGACTCATCGAGTATTCCAACTCTTTCCGCTATCCGAGCGAGGCGTATAAGATCGACTGGGTCTCGGGAAAGAGCGAGACAGTGTATCGCGACCGGCGGTTTGCGATCAGTGACATCTGGCTGACTCCCGAGGGAACCGCTTACTTAGCGGGCACGCTGGTGCCCGGCCAGATTCGTCACGTGGTGCCGGGTAAGGTGCAAGTGCTGAAGAGCCGGGATTACAATACCTGGACCGAGATGCCGGTTGACTATCGCGCGACGGCCAATCGCACGATTCTGGCAGTGATCGACGAAGACAACATGTGGATGGCCACTGACAACGGGATGATCCTGAGGTTAGTGAAGTAGTCAGTTGGGCGTTTCCGCCGGCGCGAAGAACACCAGGAGTGTGCGGGGACGAAGACGGCGGCGCCGGCTGCAACCGGAAGTTCCTCCCCGCCGGCCGTGAACGTAGCGCGGCCCCCGGTGACAAGTCGAGCCCCAGCAGGTCCGATCCAGTGTGATTGTCAACCGGCTCGCCGCCAACCGCTTGCGGAGCCGCCCCCGGCGCGGTAGATTCTCAAGCATGCTCCGCCGCGAATTTCTCCAGACCGTTCCGGTGGGCGCGAGCCTGCTGGCGCAATCCAGCCGGGGCGCGTCCAGCCCGATCCGCATCGCGCCCTTCGACTACGAAGGCGTGCGGCTGCGCGCGAGCCGCTGGCGGCAGCAGGTGGAAGGCGCGCGCGAATACTACCTGAATCTGCCGGACGACGACATCCTGCAGGGATTTCGCGCGGCGGCCGGCCTGCCCGCCCCGGGCAAACCGCTGGGCGGATGGTGCCGCGAGAACAGCGCGACCGTCTTCGGGCAGTGGCTGAGCGGCATGGCGCGCCTCTACCGCGCGACCGGCGATGCCGCGGTGCGCGACAAGGCCGCGCGCCTGATGACCGGGTGGTCCCGGACGGTGAAGGACGATGGCGATTGCCGCATGCGTCACTACGCGTTCGACAAGCTGGTTTGCGGGCTGCTCGACATGCACCTGTACGCGAAACATCCCGAGGCGAGTCCCCTGCTGGAGAAGGTGACGCGCCACGCGCAGCGCTCCTTCGAGCGCCAGCCGCGAACGGTCACCCCGAGCCATAACACGCAATACTACGGGCTTCCGCAGGAATGGTATACGCTCTCCGAAAACCAGTACCGCGCCTACCAGGCTACCGGCAACCCGATGTACCGGGACTTCGCCGAAGTCTGGCACTACCCGCAGTACTGGAACAAGTTCGCGGGCACGCCGGCGCCTTCCGGTACGTCCGGGGTCCACGCCTACAGCCATGTGAACACCTTCAGCGGCGCGGCCATGGCGTACGCGGTGACGGGCGATCCCGCGTACCTGCGGATCATCCGGAACTTTTACGACTTCATGCAGAACACGCAGTGCTACGCCACCGGCGGGTATGGCCCCAACGAGCGCTTCATGAACGCGGATGGCAGCCTGGGCAAGGCGCTCGAAACGCGGTCCGACACCTTCGAGACGTTGTGCGGCTCGTGGGCGGCGTTCAAGCTCTCGCGGTACCTGATGCAGTTCACCGGGGAGGCTCGCTACGGCGACTGGATCGAGCGCCTGTTTTACAACGGATCGGGAGCCGCACTGCCGCTGCGGCCGGGCGGGCGGAATTTCTACTACTCCGATTACCGCACCAGCGGCGGCATCAAGGTGGACTATTGGGAGAATTTCACCTGCTGCTCCGGCACCTACATTCAGGACATGGCTGGCTACCACAACCTGATCTATTACCGAGACGCGTCGAGCCTGTACGTGAACTTGTATGTGCCTTCCGAGGTGCAGTGGGGCGAGGTCACGGTGGCGCAGGAGACCGGGTACCCGGAGACGGAAACCAGCACGCTCACCATCGGCGGCGCGCAAAACGCCAGCTTCGCGCTGAAGCTGCGCGTGCCGGGCTGGTCGCGCGACATGTCGGTCGCGGTGAACGGCAAGCCGGCGGGCGTGGCGTGCCGGCCGGGCGAGTGGGCGGCGATCGAGCGCACGTGGAGTCCGGGAGACCGCGTCGAGGTCGGGATTCCCCTGCACCTGCGCTACCAGGCGGTGGACCGGTGGCATCCGCGGCGGGTGGCGCTGGTCCGCGGGCCGGTAGTGCTGGCGCTCGATTACAACTATCACGCTCCGGCGTTTCAGCTTCCGCGCGCGGAGTCGGATCTGACCAAGTGGCTGGTGGCGGACGATTCGCCGGCGGTGTTCCGCGTGAATCGTCCCGATGGCCGGCCGGTGCGGCTGAAGATCCGGCCGTTTTACCAGATGGCCGAGGATTTTCCGTATCTGATGTACTTCGACCTCGATCGGGAGCCCTATGCGCTGTGGTAAGGGGCTTGCGCCGGTTCGATCCCGATGCCGGCCGCCCGGAAGCGTCTGGGTACGACAGCCCGCGGTCGATTGAGGCGGCCGCGTATCTTCCTGCACCTCGTCGGAAGCCGCACGGCACTCTGCCCAAATGGAACTACACTGCTCCCCCGTTGCTCCGCAATCGCGCCATCTCCGCTTCCAGTACATCGGCCCGATAGGTCCGGTCGTGCAGCGCATAAAACCGGACCTTCGGTTCCTGCTTGGCCTTTTGGCCCGGTTTCTGTCTCAGTTGCGAGAGTTTCTCCGGCGAAGCCGCCAAGCCGGCAAGATCGACACGCCTGACCGCGAGGACCAAGCGCACGCCTTGCGCTGCCCCGCAGGGGCCACTTTTTCTGGGCTCCGTCCCCGAAGAAGCGTAGTGAATCAGCCGCCGATCGCATACATGGGCCGCGGCGGCGCGACGAAGCGGGCCGAGTTGATCTCGTGCCCCTCCCACTTGCCGCCCACATTGCGGCGGATCAGCCCTGCAATCCGCTCGTCGGGCGCTCCCGAGCGCATCAGGCCCTTCACGTCATCCTCTTCGAGGGCGAAGAGACAGTAGCGCAGCTTGCCGTCGGCGGTCAACCGGATGCGGTTGCAGTTCAGACAAAACGGACGGCTGACGGAGGCGATGAAGCCGACGGTGCCGCCGCCATCGGCGTACTCGTACTCGCTGGCCGGCGCGCGCGGATCGGGATTGGGAATCGGGTGGAGCGGCGAAATCTCGCGCGAGAGCGTGCGGAGGATGTCGTCGGCCAGCAGCACCTTGCCGCGGTCCCAGAGGTTTTGCGCATAGAGCGGCATGAACTCGATGTACCGCACCTCGAAGCCGTTCTCCCGCGCGAACCGGGCGAGAGGCACGATGTCCGGTTCCACCAGGTTCTTGACCGCCACGGCGTTGAGCTTGATCCGGGAATACCCGGTCCGCTTGGCGATCGCCAGACCCTCCAGCACCTTGTCCAGGTCGTCGCGCCGCGTGATCTGGCGGAAGCGCTCGCGGTCCAGCGTATCGATGTGAACGTTGAGACGGCGCAGGCCCGCCTCATACAGCGGCTCGGCGAGTTGCGGCAGCAGCACGCCGTTGGTGGTGAGCGCGAGGTCGCGGATCTCCGGGATGGCCGCCAGGCGCCGGATCAGCACGGGCAGGTCGCGGCGGACGAGGGGCTCGCCGCCGGTGACCCGCACCTTGTGGATCCCCAGGGTCACCGCGATGCGCACGAAGCGCTCGATCTCTTCGAAATCCAGGATCTCGCTGCGCTTGACGAACTGCACGTCGTGTTCCGGCATGCAGTAGAAGCAGCGGATGTTGCAGCGGTCCGTGACGCTGACCCGCAGGTTGTCGTGGACGCGGCCGAAGGAATCGACGAGCGGTGCGGTTGGCATTTATTTCACGGCGAGCATGCGCTCGAGCGGAACGAGCGCGCGGCGCATGATTTCCGGCGCCAGTTCCACTCGAGGTTCCAGGGCCGTCAGGCAGTCGCGAAGCTTCTCCAGGGTGTTCAGCTTCATGAAGGGGCACTCGCTGCAATTGCAGTTCTCGTTGGCCACGAAGTGGAACCGCTTCCCTGGCGCCACCCGAGCCAGCGAGTAATTCACGCCGCTCTCGGTCATCACGATGAACTCCGGCGCGCCGCTGGCCGCGCACCATTCGATGATCGCCGAGGTCGATCCGATGAAATCCGCCAAGGCGAGCACCGATTCGGGGCACTCGGGATGCGCCACCACTTTGGCGTCGGGATGCTCCAACATGGCTTCGGTGACCCGGCGCGCCGGGAAGGTGGCATGCACGATGCATGTGCCCTGCCAGATCTTCATGTTCTCGCGGCCGGTTTCTTTGCGCACGTAGTTGCCCAGGTTGCGGTCCGGCAGGAACAGGATCGGCTTCTCCGGCGGAATGGAGTTCACCACTTTGACCGCGTTGCGCGAGGTACACAGAATGTCGCTCTCGGCCTTCACCTCGATCGAGGTGTTGATGTAGCTGACGATCGCGTGGTCGGGGTTCTTGAGCCGGAATTCGCGGATCGGTTCAACCGGGCAGCTCTCCACCAGGCTGCAACTGGCCTCGCGGTCGGGGACCACCACGATGCGGTTCGGGTTGAGCACCTTGGCGGTCTCCGCCATGAACCACACGCCGCAGAAGGCAATCACGTCGCCCGAGAACTCGCGCGCCTTGCGGGCCAGCTCCAGGCTGTCGCCCACCACGTCGGCCAGCTCCTGAATCTCGGGCTCCTGGTAGTGATGCGCCAGCAGGATGGCGCGCCGGTGCTTTTTCAAATCCAGGATTTCGTCGGCGATGGTGGCTGCGGCGAGCATGGGGGAGACACCTCCATCTTAGCAAAGCCTCCATAATGGTTATGTGCGGGTCGTGCTGATCTCCACCTACGAACTGGGACGCCAGCCGTTCGGCCTGGCGTCGCCGGCCGCGTGGCTGCGCGCCGCGGGCCACCAGGTCACCGTGGCGGATCTCTCGTGCAGCCCGCTACCCCACCCGGCCGTGGAGCAGGCGGAGCTGATCGCATTCTTCCTGCCCATGCACACCGCCACGCGCCTGTTTCTGCGGGTGGTGGATCGGGTGCTTGCGCTGAATCCGGACGCGCATCTCTGCGCCTACGGGCTCTACGCCCCGCTGAATGCGCCCCTGCTGCGTCGAGCGGGGGTGCGGACGATCGTCGGCGGAGAGTTCGAGCAGCCCCTGGTGGACGTCGCGAACGGCGGTCAGCCGGATGGCCACAGCTCGCTCGCCCGCCAGCGATTCCTGGTCCCCGATCGCACGGGCCTTCCGTCCCTGGGGGCTTATGCGCAACTCGTGACCAACGGCGCCGTCCACCCGGTCGGCTACACCGAAGCTTCGCGCGGCTGCAAGCATTTGTGCCGCCACTGCCCGGTGGTTCCGGTGTATCGCGGCGCCTTCCGCATCGTCCAGCGGGACGTCGTACTCGCCGACATCCGCCAGCAGGCCGCCGCCGGCGCCCAGCACATCACTTTCGGCGATCCCGACTTCTTCAACGGCCCGGGCCATGCCATCCCGATTGTCGAGGCGCTGCACCGCGAGTGGCCGGCGCTCACCTACGACGTCACCATCAAGATCGAGCACCTGTTGAAGCACCGCGGCCTTCTTCCCGTGCTGGCGTCGACCGGCTGCCGGTTCGTGACTTCCGCCGTGGAGTCGCTCGACGACGCGGTGCTCGAAAGACTGGCGAAGGGCCACACCCGCGCCGATTTTGTCGAGGCGTTGGCGTTGATGCGGTCGGTGAGCCTGCCGATGTCCCCGACCTTCATTCCGTTTACGCCGTGGACCACGCGCGAGAGCTGCCGCGATTTCCTGCGCGCACTGGTGGACCTGGACCTGGCCGGCCGGGTGTCGCCGATCCAGCTCGCGATCCGCCTTCTGATACCGGAGGGGTCGCTCCTGCTGGAGCTCCCCGAAGTGCGCCGCATGATCCAGCCCTTCGACCCGCGCGGCCTGTGCTATCCGTGGCGCAACTCCGACCCGGCGCTCGACGCGCTGTGCAGCGCGATCCAGGAGACGATCAAGCGCCAGGAGCGTCGCCGCGCGAGCCGCCTGGAGATCTTCCGCCAGATCTGGGACCTGGCGCAGGGGGGAAGTTTTCCGGAAGTGCCGCAAGTGTCGCGGGCCACGATTCCGTACCTGACGGAGCCCTGGTACTGTTGAGCGGAGCCTACCGAAGAGCAGTTAGCTCTTGTGTAGCAGATGTAAACAAGCGGGACACCGCGCCAGCTTGGTCGCCAGCCCGGTACCCCCCCCACTGTCCAAAAGATACACTATCGAAGAAACCCGGCTTGGGCTAACGTAGACCCATACATGCCGGACCTCAGACCCGGCAACCGAGGCATAGGGGTGAGTGTCGCTGTCGAACATTCACTTGGGGAAACGGGGTTTGCGTGTTGCGGGAAGTCATCCGGCCATTGCAGGTTTGGGACGCCGATACGCGTTCCGTCACCACGCTGGAGCCAGGATCCGTTCTCAGCTCCTCCCGTATTCGGCGTTCTCCCGCCGATTCCGGAACTGAAGCCTACCTCATGGAATTCCTCTTTTCGGGCCGAAGGTACTGCTGCCCGCTTTACCTCTTCCAGCCGCGGACGCGGGTGCTCGAGGTCGTCCGGGGAGAGGAAGCTCCGGTCCCTGAAACGGCCGTAGTCCGATCCGTTTCACTCGGAGCCGCGCCCCTCCGCCCCCGCTAGAATAAAAGAGTGCATCCTGCCGTCAGCTCCATCCCCGAGATCCTCGAAAAGCTGCATATCGAGCCTCTGAATTCCGGCGCCTGCTATGGCGACTGGATCGCCAACCCTTCCGGCGCCGAGCTGGAATCGCTCAACCCCGCGACCGGTGAACCCCTCGCCAAAGTGAAGCTCGCCGGACCGGCCGACTACGAGTGTGTGATGGAGCGCGCCGCCGAGGCCTTCCTCGATTGGCGCATGGCGCCCGCCCCCAAACGTGGCGAGATCGTGCGCGAAATTGCCAATGAGCTGCGCGAGCACAAAGCCGGCCTGGGCGCGCTGGTGACCCTGGAAATGGGCAAGATCCTGCCCGAGGGTTTGGGCGAGGTCCAGGAGATGATCGACATCGCCGATTTCGCGGTGGGCCTGTCGCGCCAGCTTTACGGCCTCACCATGCACAGCGAGCGGCCGGGTCATCGGATGTATGAACAGTGGCACCCGCTGGGCATCGTGGGGGTCGTCAGCGCATTCAATTTTCCGGTGGCCGTGTGGTCGTGGAACGCCATGATCGCGGCCGTGTGCGGCGATTGCGTGCTGTGGCGGCCCTCCTCGGATACGCCCCTCACCGCCATCGCGGTGCAAAAAATCTGCAACCGTGTGCTCGACCGCCACGGTCTGAAAGGCGTGTTCAACCTCGTCATCGGGCCGAGCAGCCCCATCGCCGAGACCCTGATTCACGACCGCCGCATCCCGCTGGTGAGCTTCACCGGCTCCACCGAAGTCGGCCGGCACGTTTCGGAGGTGGTCGCCAAGCGTCTGGGCCGCACGATCCTCGAGCTGGGCGGAAACAACGGCATCATCGTGATGAACGACGCCAACCCGGATCTCGTCTTGCGGGCCGTCCTGTTCGGCGCCGTCGGCACCGCCGGCCAGCGCTGCACCACCACCAGGCGGCTGTTCCTCCAGCGCGGCATCGCACCCAGAATCACCGAGGCCCTGGTGGCCGCTTACCGCCAGGTCAAAATCGGCGACCCCATGGACGAATCGACTCTCATGGGCCCGCTGGTGAATCGCCGTGCCGTGACGGACATGCTGGACGGCATCCGGCGAATCCGCGAGCAGGGCGGCGAAATCCTGTACGGTGGCGAGCGCATGCTGGGATGCTACGTGCAGCCTACGCTGGTCCACGCGCGGCCGGACATGCCGATCCTGAAGGAGGAGATCTTCGCGCCGATCCTGTACGTGGTGGAGTTCGACGATCTCGACCAGGCCATCCACTGGCATAACGACGTGCCGCAGGGCCTGTCCTCGGCGATGTTCACGACCAGTCTGATCTCGGCTGAGACATTCCTGAGCCACCGCGGCGGCGATTGTGGGATTGCCAACGTCAACATCGGCACCAGCGGCGCGGAGATCGGCGGCGCCTTCGGCGGCGAGAAGGAAACCGGCGGCGGCCGCGAAGCCGGCAGCGACTCGTGGAAGGCCTACATGCGCCGCCAGACCAACACCATCAACTGGTCGGCCCAGCTCCCCCTCGCCCAAGGTATTCAGTGGTGACACCGGCGCCCGGGAGGCGCATGCGACGCAAGAAATGGGTGGTGTGGTGGTGGCGGACTTCGAGATTGGGGTCCCGCCGGCAATCCTGCGAAGTTGGCGATGAGTATATGAAGAGGGACGGAGAGGGCGTTTGGGTGGCGGCTTAATTAAGCAGCCGAGAGGCACAAGCGGTGGACGGCGATTACGTGTCCATGGGACGCGCCGTGAGCGGTTGCAAGGGCGTTTGTGGTTTCCTATGCGCCCCTGGCTCGCCGGACTGCGCAAGATTCCGGCTGCCAGCGTGCGGGGATCGCTTGCGATAGAATAAAGGCCAAAGCTGGAGATCTCCATGTTTCGCATTTGCGTGGCCGTTTTCTTTTGCGCCCTTCCGCTCTCGATTCCCGCCGTGCCGCAGGCCAAACCGCCGGCGGAACAGGAACAGCCCAACATCCGGGTGTCGGTCAACGAGGTGATCGTGCCGGTCACGGTCACCGACGACAAGGGCCGTTTCGTCTCCAACCTGGAGGCCAAGGACTTTCGCATCCTGGACGAAGGCAGGCCGCAGCGCATCCAGTTTTTCAGCCACGACCAGCGGCAGCCCATCGTGGTGGGGTTCCTGGTCGACCTCAGCAACAACAGCAAGATCCACTGGAAGACCTTCCAGGACGCCACCATGGAGCTGATGTGGAATCTGCTGCCGGGCGACAAGCGGTACTCGGGCTACCTGGTCTCCTACGCCAACGACGCCGAGGTGCTGGTGAATACCACAACGGACTCGGAGAAGCTTGCGGACAAGGTCCGCAAGATGAAGCCTGGTGGGGGTTCGGCGTTGTACGACGCCATCTACAAGGCGTGCACCAACCGCAACCTGGTGGTGGGAGAACCCTACGAGCCGCGGCGCGTGATCATCGTGGTGGGCGACGGCCACGATAATGCGAGCAAGAAGACGCTCGACGAAGTGCTGGAACTGGCGCAGCGCAACCTGGTGACGATCTACGCCATGAGCACCATGGCATTCGGGTTCGCCAACGAAGACAAGGATGTACTGGAGCGGCTGACCGGCGAGACCGGCGGCCACGTGGAGTATCCGCTGGACAAAGGGCTCTACAAGGACGTTTCGGGATACCTGTCGAACCCGTCGGATGCGGGCAACTATGCCCTCACGGTGGGCACCGGCGGATACGCCGCGGAGATCTCGCGCGGGATCATCCAGGCGGTTTCGGGGATTTCGGGCGAGATCACGACGCAGTATGTGCTGCGTTACATCCCGGACGTGGATCCGGAGGGCAAGCCCCGGGTGTTCCGCAGGATCAAGGTGGAAGTGCCGGAATACCCCGCGATGAGGATCCTCGCGCGCCACGGGTACTACCCGAACGGCGTGCCGGGCGCGCTGCCCAGCGGGCAGTAAGTTTTTTAGCCACAAATGAACACAAATGAACACAAATAAGACCCGCTTTGCTTTTGTTGATCGGTCTTTCTTATTCGTGTTCATTCGTGTTCATTTGTGGCTAAAAGGTCTTCTCTTGTTTTTGGTCATCCAGCCGATAAGAAGATAGGATAAAAGCGGAATTTGCCTATGCCGGCTAGCGTGGCGCCGATTACCGGACCGAGGGAGGGCACGTATGTGCTCCTGTCGGCGGTGTTGCCGGAACGGCCCGCGCGGAATGTCGGCGTCCTGCTCTTCGATCCGGTGACGGACCGCGCCTGGGTGCGGCTGCGCCCACGCTACGACGATCTGGCGGATGCGGAGGATGTCGAGGTCCTCGAAGCGCTCGAAGGGCACATACGGACGTGCCTGGCAGAAGCCGGGGCGCGGGCTTGGCTCGCCTCCATGGAGGATTCCCTTTCCAGCGTCCTGCGGGTGAGCGAACGGGAGGCGGTGGCGGTGGACGCGTTCTCGCGGGTGATCGACCGGCTGTTTGACGAGCACGTGGAGAAGCTGGCCGTCGAACCTTTCCGGACGCACGTCCCGCTCTACAGCCTGCGCGCGGCGGCCGGCCCGCTGGGCGAGGAAATGGAATCGGCGGTGGAGGATTGGGTGCGCGCGCCCGAAGGCATGCGGCTCTCGCCCGACCTTTTCGTGGCGCACGTGGTGGGCCAGTCCATGGAGCCGCGCATTCCCCATGGCAGCCTGAACCTCTTCCGGCTGCATCCTGCGGGGTCGCGGCAGAACAAGATCCTGCTCATCCAGCGGTTCGGGGTGCTGGACGAGACGGCCCGCTACACGGTCAAGCGCTACACCAGCACCAAGGTCCCTGCGGGCCAGGTCTCCTCTGGCGACGACCAGTGGCGGCACGAGCGCATCCGGCTGGAACCGTTGAACCCCGAGTTCGAGGCCTGGGACGTGGGCCCCGAGGATTTCGCCGTGGTGGCCGAATGGCTGCGCGTCCTGGAGTGAAGCGGGGGCCAGGCTCGCCAAAGCGCGAGTGGGCCGGGGACCGGAGTGTCGCCGCGTTGCTGGTCGCCTGGTACCAACGCGGCCATCGCGATCTGCCGTGGCGGCGCACCTCCGATCCGTACCGCATCTGGGTTTCGGAAATCATGCTGCAGCAGACGCGGGCGCAGGCGGTGATTCCCTACTACGAGCGGTTTCTCGAGCGGTTCCCCACACTCGCGGCGCTGGCGGCGGCGCCCGAGGAGGACGTGCTGGCGCTGTGGAGCGGGCTGGGCTACTATTCGCGCGCGCGCAACCTGCGGCGCGCCGCGCTTCAGATCGAAGTGGCAGGCGGATTCCCGCGCGACTACGCGGCCATCCGCGCGCTCGCGGGCGTGGGCGACTACACGGCCGCGGCGATCTCGAGCATCGCCTTCCAGCTTCCCCACGCAGTGCTCGACGGCAACGTGCTGCGGGTGATGGCGCGCGTGGAAAACGATGCGGCGGACATCTCCGCCCCGCGGACACGGGAGCGGTTTCGGGCGGTGGCGCAGGCGTGGCTCGACCCGCGGAATCCGGGGCTGTTCAACCAGGCGCTCATGGAGCTCGGCGCCACCGTGTGCTTGCCGAAGAATCCCTTGTGCCTGGTGTGCCCGCTGGCGAACTTGTGCCGCGCGCGCGAGGAGGGCGCCGTTGCGCAACTGCCGGTGAAACTGCGCAAGACCGTGCTGGTGCGGATCGAGGGCGTGCTGCTGGTGGTGCGCCGCGGCGGCCGGGTCCTGTTGCGGCAGCGGGAGGCGGACGGGCGCCCGATGGCGGGCTTCTGGGACCTGCCTGCGCCGGAGGATCTGCCGGGTATGCGCACCGGCAGGAAGTTCGGTGAGATTCGTCACACCATCACGCACCATCACTACAGGCTGGCGGTGTTCGCCGGGACACACGCGGGCACGGCTTTCGATCCGCCGTTGCGGTGGTTCGAGACAGGCGAATGCGTTGCGATTCCCCTCAGCACGACGGCACGGAAAGCGCTCCTGCTAGCCAAAGTCTTATAGCCTGTTTACAAGTTGTGATAGTTTCGTAAAACCTCTCCCATTAAGGACAATTCACCAACAGCATCGAGTAAACTGCGGAGAGCCGGGGTTAATAAGAAACAGTATGGAACGAAGACGGAAGATCTTTGTAGCGAAGACGGCGGTAATATTGGGCGCCATCCCGTTGGTGATTTGGGCACACGAGTTCGGGCCGGACGCCGGCTACACCGGGGTCCCGCGGGAGTTCGGCGACTGCACCGCCGTGGGGTGCCACGTGGGGACCGCGAACAGTTCCGCCAACCGGGGCGGCGTGGCCGTCAACTTCCCCAATGGGCTGACCTATACGCCGGGTGTGAAGCAGCATCTGACCGTGACCGTCTCCGACCCGGCCACCACGCAGAGGGCCTGGGGCTTCCAACTCACCGCGCGTCCGGGCAGCAGCAGTTCGACCATGGCGGGTTCGTTCACGTCTTCGGACGCGAATACCGGTGTGGAGTGCGCTTCGGCGGCCAACCCGGCGGATGAACTCGGGGATCTGCTAGCCTTTGGACAGACCCAGACCTGCCCCGCGAACAAGACGCTCGCTTATGTCGAGCACTCGCTGACCGGTTACACCGCGACCAAGGGACAGACCGGGTCGGCAACCTACCAGTTCGATTGGACCCCGCCCGCGAGCGATGTGGGCAACATCGTGGTGTATGCCGCCGGAAATGCTGCCAACGGCGACCTGACCTCGAACGGCGACCACATCTATACGACCACGTATACGCTGGCGCCGGCGGCCGGCAATGCGCCGGCTATCTCGCAAAACGGGGTGAAAAGCGGCGCCAGCTTCCAGCCGGGCATCGTTCCCAATTCGTGGGTCGCGATTCAGGGCGCCAATCTCTCCACCTCCACCAATACCTGGGACAAGGCCATCGTCAACGGGCAACTCCCTGCCAGCCTGGACGGCGTCAGCGTGTCCATCGGCGGGAAGCCGGCATATATCTACTTCGTCAGCCCGACCCAGATCAACGTATTGGCGCCCGACGTGGGCGCGGGCAGCATGTCCGTAACGGTCACGAATTCCGGCGGGACCAGCGCCGCGTTTACCGCCAACTCACAAACCGTCGGGCCGGCATTTTTCCCGTGGGTGGGCAAGTACGCAGTGGCAACGCGGCAGGACTTCAGTTGGGCGGTGGCGAACGGCACATTCGCAGGGGTCACCACGACGCCCGCCAAGCCCGGCGATGTGATCATACTGTGGGGCACGGGCTTCGGCCCCACGAACCCCGACGCCCCGGTCGGTGTGCAGATTCCTCCGAACTTGTACTCGACCGCCAGCCCCGTCACCGTCACCGTGGGAGGCGCCAACGCGACGGTGTTCGGAGCGGCGCTGGCGCCCGGCTTTGCGGGCCTGTACCAGGTAGCGATTCAAATACCCGGGAACGCGCCGGACGGCGACCTGCCGGTGGTGGCCACGATCAACGGGGCGCAATCGCCCAGCACCACGCTGATTACGGTGAAGAAGTAGCGATCCGAGATGGCGTCTAGCGTGTAGCGGTATCATGGCCCGGTGGATCAATTCGCGCTGGAATTCGATTTCGCTCCCCAGCGCCGCATCTATTCGGTCACGGAGCTGAATGCCGCCATCCGCGCGGTGCTCGACAGCGAATTCCCGGATGTGTGGGTCTCGGGCGAGATCTCCGGGCTGAAACTGGCGGCCAGCGGCCACTACTATTTCACCCTCAAGGAGCGGGAGGCGCAGGTGAAGTGCGTGGCGTTCCGCTCCGCGCACCGCTACTGGAAGTTCAAACCGCGGGACGGACTGGCGGTGCTGGCGCGCGGCCGCATCGATGTGTACGAGGTGCGGGGCGAATACCAGTTGCAGGTGGAGACGCTGGAGCCGCAGGGGCTGGGCGCGCTGCAACTGGCGTTCGAGCAGCTCAAGCGGAAGCTGGCCGCCGAGGGCCTGTTCGCGCCCGAGCGGAAGCGGCCGCTGCCGCGCTTCCCGCGACGCATCGGCATCGTCACCTCGCCCGGCGGGGCGGCCATCGCGGACATGATTCAGATCCTCGCGCGCCGTTTCCCCGGGCTGCACATCCGCCTCTTCCCGGCGCTGGTGCAGGGCGCGGGCTCGGTGGAAGAAGTGTGCCGCGGCATCGAGTATTTCAGCCGCACGAAGTGGCCCGACCTGGTGATCGTGGGCCGCGGCGGCGGCTCGCTCGAAGATTTGTGGACCTTCAACGAAGAGGCAGTGGCGCGGGCGATAGTCGCCTGCTCCGTGCCGGTAGTCTCGGCGGTGGGACACGAAACCGACGTGACCATCGCCGATTTCGTGGCCGACCTGCGCGCGCCGACGCCTTCCGCCGCGGCGGAACTGGTGATCTGCACGCGCGACGAGCTATACGAACGCATCGCGGCCGCGCGCGTCAAGAGCACGCAGGCGATGCGCTACCGGCTGGCCATGCTGGAGCGGCGCTTGCGGCAGCAGGGCATCGAGCGCGCGCTGGGCGTGCTCGAACGGCGCATCGGCCGCGGCCTGCAGCGCGTCGACGAGCAGGAATACCGCATGCGCGAGC
>JBGPKH010000122.1:0-17269 GCA_041485845.1 Bryobacteraceae bacterium | reverse complement strand
TCGACGGCGTGGCGCTCGATGGGGAGTTCCCCGCCGCCTTCACCGGACAAGTGACCCGAGCTTTGCTATCGGCGAACAACTCCGCCGTGGTCGTCCCGATCGCCACCTCCCCCCACGCGGCCAAAGCCCCGATCCTCGCCGTCGAGGGCGTTTCGCCCAGCGCCCGCAACCTCTCGGACATGGGGATCCGCGCCGCGCCATCGAGTGAGCCCTGGATCCAATCCAACATCTGGCTGGTGCGCGGGTTTCGCCTCACACCCTCCTGGCGGCCGGTGTGGATCGCCTATCAGCCGGAAGGCGGCGCCGCAGCCGACTATGCCAGAGCCGTGGCGGACGCCGCCGTCGCGGGAGGCCGTTGGATCGTCGCGCTCGACGACACGCTTCGTGCGAAGCTGCGCCGGCATGACGCTGCCGCGCTGACCGTCTGGCAGAGTATCGGAGTCTGCCTCAAGTTCGCCGAGGACCACGCCGACTGGCGCAGCTTCCTACCCTACGGAAACCTCGGCATCATCGTGGATACCGCCTCCGCGGACCGCACGATCGCGGACGAGTACCTGAAACTGGTGGCCCGCCGCCAGGTGCCCTATCGCCTGATCGTTCGCTCCCAGCTCAGTGCCGCGGCCCTGGCCGGATTTCGGGCCGTGCTGGCGACGGAGCTCGCGCCGCCGGCCGCCGCGGAACGAAAGGTGCTGAAAGCATTCGCCGAGAACGGCGGGCTGGTCGTCGCCGGCCCCTCGTGGGGAGATTTTCCCCAAGACCAACTCTATGTCGAGGTTCCCCTCGGCAAGGGCCGCGTGGCCGTCTACAAGGATCCCGATCCCGAGTCGATTGCCCGCGAGATGGGCGAATTGCTCTCCCCCAAGGAAGCGGGCATGGTCGCGTTCAATGTGCCGTCGGTCATCACCTACGCCAGCACCGGCGGCAAGCGCGTCCTGGTGCAGTTGCTCAACTATTCGAACTCTCCCGCCACCGCGATCACCATCCGGGTCAGCGGGAACTTCAAGTCCGCGCGACTCATCGCGCCTGACGCCGAGCCTGCCCTTCTGGCGATGAGCCCGGCGGACGGCCAAACCGATATCACCATCCCAAAGCTCTCTTTGTGGGGTGGAGTGCTCTTGGATTAACGGGGCAGACCAGAGAAGTCACATGAAAAATGGAGAAGTCACATGAAAGACGCTCACGATGCTTTGACCCGAAGAGGTCTGACACGGCGCGACTGGCTCGCCGTCTCGGGGCTGGCGGCAGGCGCGCTGCCGGCAACCCGCGCTCACGCCACGCCCCAGGCCCCGGCGCGCACGGCGCCTGCCGCCCCTGTTTCGATTGCCAAGGTCCGCAGCTACGACGAGGACCTCGTCGCCCAGTTCCGGACCATGTTCGACCAGGTCGGCGGCATCGGCCGGCAGGTGCAGGGCAAGACCGTAGCTATCAAAGTGAACCTCACCGGCGGCAACCGCTTCGAGGGCTACACCGCCGGCGACACGCACTGGGTGCATCCGAGGGTCGTCGGCGCCGTCATCGCGGTGCTCGGCCAGCTCGGAGCGAAGCGCATCCGCATCCTGGAGAGCGCCGGCGGGAGGAGACCCGACGCCAAGCTCGAAGACAAGCTCCTCCAGGGCGGCTGGGACGTGGCCGCCATCAAGAACGCCGCGCCCCTCGTCGAGTTCGAGGATACCAACGGGCTCGGCTTCGGGCCGCAGTACGCCACATTCAAAGTCAAGACCAAGCCGTATATCTTCCCCGCCTTCCAACTCAACCACTCGTACGAGGATTGCGACTTCTTCGTGAGCCTGGGCAAGGCCAAGAACCACGAAGAGATGGGCGTCACCATGGCCATCAAAAATATGTTCGGCGTGACTCCCACCACTCTCTACGGCGGCCGCGAGCGCATCTTCCACTACGGGCAGGTGCAGGCGCCCTCGGGAGCGCCCGCCGAGCTTGACCCCAAGTCCAACCGCTACGAAGGCTGGCGGCTGCCGCGTATTCTGGTGGACATCATCGGCGCGCGGCCCATCGACCTCGCGATCAACGACGCCATCGTCTCCACCGTGGGCGGCGAAGGTCCGTGGGTGCTGGGCTCCCGGCCCATCAAACCCGGCTTCCTGGTAGTCGGGCGCAACTGCGTGAACACCGACGCGGTCACCATGGCGACCATGGGCTACAATCCGCGCGCCGGCCGGCACGAAGCCCCGTACCGCCTCTACAAGGGCCCGGCCAGCCACCCCAAAGAGCAATTGACGCCCGGCGACGAGACCTTCCAGTACGCCGACAACATGATGCTGCTCGCCGAAGCCGTAGGTCTCGGCTCCGCCGACCTCGACAAGATCGACGTCCGCGGCGTCCCCATCAAGGAAGCGCTTTTCGATTTCGAAGCTTTCTGGAAGAATCAGGTGCCGAAGGAAAAGGCCTGAGGATCAGCCAACTCGACCAGCAATGGATCGACCAGTTGCGCGGGCAGCGTCTGGCGTGAAGGCCGGCCGCTGACCGTCGCTGCCAGGTTTCGATCTGGTGACCGGCTTTCACCCTCCAGGGAAAGTCAGCTCCGAACGAAAAAAGAATAGCGCGCTCTGCCGGTGCGGAGCCAACCGTCGTTATTCATTGGCCGGTAAACTCCGACAATCCGACCGGAGCCGGTCAGGAGCTTCCAGCAAAGCCATCTTGGGCCAGTTTCCGATAAGGGTTTCACGGCCAGTGGCGGGACCGCGTGCGGGCACCAATGCTGAACGCTGGCCGACAAAGCCGGGAGTGATCTGCGAAGCAGTGGACTTCCGGATGGACCACACGGGAATGGTCGAGGTCTAAAGGAAAATATTGGCCGCTGTGAGCAAGGCGTTGCTTCAGCGGCCCGTTGCAGCAGTGGCGGATTGCAGCATGCGTTGGATCGCGGAGTTACTGATACGGAGACGGCCGCCGGATGAAGGCCCTTCACGGAGGGCGGTGGCGCCGTCTGGCATGCGCGCGGCGGGGTCGGCGCCGCGGGCGAGAAGCAGCCGCACCAGTTCCGGATCTCCGCTCAAGACGGCGTGGGCAAGCACTGTGTATCCGGCTTTGTCGCGCGCGTTTGGGTCAGCGCCCCTCTCCAGTAGCAACCTCGCGATTGGGTACTGCCCCTTCGTGATGGCGATGATCAGGAGCGGCGTCTGCTCACGGAAATCCGGAGTCGCGGCGCGCGTATTGCGCCGCAGGAGATACCTCGAAAGTTCGGAGAGAACTGCCCGCCGGGCATTGGGGTTGGCGCCGCGGTCCAGCAACGTGCGGACCCTCGCATCATCGCCTGCCACAATGGCCCGGTATACTTCGCCGTGATCCGGAAACACCGACGGTGCGAGGACCAGCCCGAAGACTATCAGCAGCACCAACAGAAACGGTCGGAAAACGCGCAAAAAGAATCCTGCTGCCGCAAACCCACCCTTCAACTTACCCTCCGCCCTAATTGTCTATCGCGCGGATCACCGGCCGCAAAAGGCCGGCCGATGCGAGTACTTTGCCATACTTGCGTTCCACACGATGGGGAGCGGCCCCCTATTCTTTTCCCTGTCTGCGGGCGCTTCGCTTCTCAGGGAGTTGTGGACGGGATCTACTATAAGCGGTCCAGGCGATGGCACGGTTATTTGTTGACAAGCCCCGAGGGGCGGGATTTCATCCTCGGGGTCCCCTCCGCAGCCGGCTTTCAAGGGCGAGGCCCTTGCCAATTACCAATCCGCTTGACATCACGATGGCAACGGTCGTCGTGGCAACGGTCGTCGTTGACAGGCCCGTTTTGCGACGTTAGGATCTACCAAGGAGCCCATCATGATGAAGCGGTTCGCTATTTGCAGTGTGTTCCTCGCCGTCCTGAGCCTGCTGCCTGCCAGCGCGCAGAAGAAGCAGTGGTGGATGGACGAGCCGGTACGGTTGATCCTGGTACTCTTGGGTGAGAACCGATCCGCAATTGACCCGGACAAGCTTGTCCAGCAGTTGGTTGATATGAATGCCAATGCTGTCCTGTTGCCTACGGGTGGGATCGCCGCCCACTATCCGACGCAGGTACCCTTTCACTACCGCAGCCCTTCCTTGCCGCCCGGGCGGGACCTGGTCGGCGACGTGGTGCAAAAAGCTCACGCGCGCGGGATCCGCGTCATGTCGCGTTTCGAGTTCAGTATGAACCAAAGTAAGGGAGCCTATGAGGCCCACCCCGACTGGTTCCAACGGCAGGCCAGCGGGCAGCCGAACATCTGGAACGGTTGCTACCTGACGTGTGTCAACGGCGGTTACTATCAGGAACAGGTCTTCAAGATTCTAGCCGAGGTGCTGGACAAGTACCCGATCGACGGCATGTTCTTCAATGGATCGGGGCAGAGAATGAGCGACAACGACGGCAAGACCTATGCCCCGTGCACTTGCGACAACTGCAAACGCCTCTTCCGCGCGAAGTATAACCGTGACATCCCGGCGCAGCCGGATGCGCAGTATCGTGAGTTCATTGCCGAGGCCGGCCGGTCCCTCCAAGCCAGGATCAGTGAATTCGTCCACTCCAAGCGTCCCGACCTGAATTTCATGGGCGGGGGGGATTCCTTCAACTCCGAGACCCACAGCGGCTCCGTGGTCGGCAACAGCGCGTACTGGCTGTATACGGGCAGCCAGATCGTAAACAGCAGACGCAACACGTTTCCAGATCAGATGGCGTTCAACAATGACGCCGCCTTCCTCGATGGCTTCTGGCGCTTTGCGCACCGATCGGCGCCGGATGGCGAAATCCGCGCCTATCAGAACATGGCCAACGGGGCAGGACCATATCTGTTTATCAACGGAGACATGGACCAGAACGACGGGAACGCATTGAAAGGCGCCCGGCCGGCCTTTCAATTCCATAAAGACCATGAAGATCTCTACGTCCGGCAGGAGAGTGCGGCGCGCGTACTGCTGCTGGAGGGGGAGGGCGCCGGCGGCGGGGGTGGCGGCGGACGCGGCGGACGCGGCGGACCCGGGGGTGGCGGCGCGACCGTGGCCGGCGTTGGCTCGTTCGGCTATGGGGAGGGCGCCGGCGGCGGACGCGGGGGTGGCGCCGACACTTCCCAGCGCGGCTTCTTCCGCCTCCTCTCGGAGCAGCATGTTCCCTTTGCCATGACGAACGACCTGAGTTGGATCGACAAAGAGCCCAACAAGTACGACCTGGTCATCTCCTATAGAGGCGCGCCGGCCGCACTGGACCGCTATCTTCGTCAAGGCGGACGGGTACTCGTAGCCGGCGCAACCAAGCCCCAGCTCGATCTGCCCACTGTCGTGAAGCTCTGGAACAGGCAAGAGACACGATCGGCTTACTGGCGGGTTCAGGATCGCGCGCTGTTTCCGTCGCTTAAAGATACTGACATAGTGTTCTTTTACAGCGACTACCTGGAGCTGGAGCCGCGCGGCAAGGCGGCGCTAACCCTGATTCCCCCTTCGATGGTCGGTCCGATGGAGAAGGTTCACGAGGACTGGAAGGACACCACCAAGCCCGGTCTATACCTGGCCGACTATGGGAAAGGAAAGCTCGCGTACATCCCGTGGGATCTGGGCGATCTCTATTACCGTGCCAGTGCGGTGTACCACTCGGCGATCGTGGGCGACCTCGTCGATTATCTGCTGCTGCCGAAGGGCCGGCAGTTGAAGACCAACGCTCACCCTATGGTAGAGATGACCCTTCAGCAACAGAAGCAGCAAGGACGCACCTTGGTGCATTTCATCAACCTCTCCGGGTGTTCCCAGACTGCCTTCCACCCGGCCATCCCCATGAGCAACATCCAGGTGGACGTGGCGGGTAATTTCAGCTCCGCCCGGATGGTTAGCGCGGGCAGGGATCTACCCATTAAGAAACAAGGCGGCTATGTCGCCTTCACCTTGCCGAGTCTCGATACCTACGACGTCGTGGTTCTGAAATAGGGGCCTCTCGAGAAGAACGCCGGGCACGTCGGGAGTGCTGCTCTACGGCCCACGTGCTTGGCCCGGCTCCGGAAAAAAGATTCAGCCGGGCTCAACCCGAGGCTTGACCCCGAGGCCTGACAAGGTCGCCCCCTATCAGAAGCTCAGTTTCAGACCGAACTGCAACTGCCGCCCGGTGGCCGACGAGCTCGACAGTTTCCCGAAGCTCGCGTTGCCGAGCGTGAGGGCGGCGGAACTGGCGCTGGGCAGGAAGAACGTGGGGCTGTTGGTCAAGTTGAACGCCTCCGCACGGAACTGCACGTTGGCGCGGTCGCGGATCCGGAAATTCTTGAACAGCGAGAAATCCAGGTTCTTCGACGTCGGTCCGCGGCCCAGTCGCCGCGCCGCGTTGCCGAACAGCGTGATCGGGTTGCCCCGGACGTTGCGGACGGTCTGCGGCTCGGTAAACGCCGCCGGGTTGAAATAACCGTCGACGCCTTTGTTGGGCAGGTACATGGAAACTCCCAGGACGCGGTCGGGCACGTTGAGCGTGGCGTACATTTGGTTGGCGGCGGCCACGCGGCTGCTGCGGATGTCGGTGGGGAATCCGCTGCGGTAAGTAGCGATGCCGTTGATCTGCCAACCGCCGAAGATCCAATCCACCGGACCCTTCTGGTTCAGCCAGTGCTTGCCCGCGCCCAACGGCAACTGGTACCCGTAGTTGAAATTGACCACGTGCGGAACGTCCAGCGGGGCATAGCTCCGTTCCCGCGAGAGGGTGTAGGCATCGAGCGGCAGGGTGGTTCCGCCGTTCTGGTTGTACGAACTGTCGCCGTTGCCGTTCGACTCGATGTTCTTCGACCAGGTGTAATTGATCATGAAGGCGAAACCGGCGCTGTAGCGCTTCTCCATGCGGAGATTCATCGCGTTGTACATGCTGTTGCTAATCGCCGCGTCGACGCCGACCGAGTTGTTGATCGTCGGATAGGGGCGGTCGGCCTGGCCGGTGCGGCCGGCCAGCGCGTCCTCGAGACGGATCTGGTTCAGGTTCCGCCGGCTGATCAGTTTGGTGCCCTTCAGCCCCGAGTACGAAGCCTCTACCGCCAGATTCTCCCGGATCTGATACTGCAAGCTGAAGTTCCATTCGGCGGCATAGGGGACGGGCACGTTGCTGAAATCGGGCGTGCGGGTTGTGTAACTCACCGGGTTGTCCGCCGTAATCCCGGCAAACTTGGGGTCAGTCGGGCCCGCCACGATCGGGGAATTCATGGTCACCGGCGGCGTTACCGTTCCGGTGGCGCTGATGACCGGGAACAGAATCGCCGGCGTGTTCGGGATGTTGGCGCCGATCTGCGTGACCCCGTTATTCTGCTCGCGCCGGGAATAGAAGATGCCGGCTCCGGAGCGCACGGTGAACTTCCGGCTTGCCGCATAGGCGAAGCCGAGCCGCGGCGCCCAGTTGTTATGGTCCGGGCGGACGATGGCCCGCGAGAAGCCGTCCTTGCCGGGCGGCGCCATGTACCCGGTGCGCGCATCGAACAGCGCTCCACGGTCGCGCGAGTCCACCGGCTGCGTGTAGAGGTCGTAGCGAATGCCGATATTGAGCGTCAAGCGCGGCGAAATCTTCCAGTCGTCCTGGAAGTAGAACCCGGCGTACAGGTCGCGCTGCCGGGCCCAGTCGAGCAGTTGTTTGCCGTCCGTATTCGAGGGGAAGCCCATCAGGAAGTCGGCCAGGGGCGCGCCGGAACCCGACGAGTCGCTGGAGGAACTGAAGATCGATCCGAAAATCAGCGTGCCGCCGCCGTTGATGTTGTCGAAGCGATAACGGCGGAAGTCGCCTCCGGCTTTGAAGGTGTGATGGCCACGGGTGATGCTGATATTGTCCGCCACCTGGAAGGTATTCTCGATGGCCAGGTCCGGGCTTCCGCCCCCGATGCCCGAGAACTGGCTGCTGCCGCTGCCCTGGCCGGAAAAAGCGAACGAGTAGCTCGGGAATCCCAGAATCGGGAAGGGAAACAGCGCGATGTTGTTCTTTTGTGCGAAGGCCAGGCCGGAGTCGGTATCGAGAGGAATGGTGCTGCTGTTGGCGCGGGTGTAGCCGAATCGCGCTTCATTGACCACGTTCGGCCTGAAGATGTGGGTTTCGCTGAGAACGGAGTTCCGCGTGTTCCGAATCGCGGAGCTTCCGGCGCCGATGAAGCCATCGAAGCTGCCCGGATTGGGCGTAATGGCGTTCGCCAGGGAGAACCGGCCGAACATGAAGTCGGAGCTGCCGATGCGCTGGTCGATCTTGGCGTCGAACTGGCCGTTGGTGTAAGGGTGGGGCGCGATGCGCAGATAATTGCGGGACTGCGCCCCGGCGGCTCCGAAATTGGGCGCCGGCAGGAGACCCAACACCGCCACCGCAGACGGATTCAGTTGGCTTGGCGGGATAATGTTGCCCACAAAGGGCGTGCTGATCACGCTCCCGGCCGGCCCAATGCGCCGGGCCCGCGGGTCGTAAATCACCGGCTTATAGGCGGAGAAGTCACCCGTGCGGAAAGCCGTCGGCGGGATATCCAGAATGGTCGACGACGCGGTTGTCCTCCGGCGCGTGCCCTCATAATCGAAGAAAAAGAAGGTGCGGTTGCGGCCCTTGTAGACGCGGGGTAACAGCACCGGACCGGCCAGCGTGAAGCCGAACTGGTTTTGCTTGAATGCCTGCCGCGGCACCCCGCCCGCATTCGAAAAGAAGTTATTGGCGTCCAGTTTCTCGTTGCGCAGGAACTCCCAGGCACTGCCGTGAAGATCATTGGTGCCGGACCTCGTGGTCGCGCTGATGATCCCCCCGGCCGACCGCCCGAACTCGGCGCTGAAACTGCTGGTCTTGACCTTGAACTCCTCCACCGCATCCACCGACGGGGTGTAGGCGATCCCGTTGCGCCCGATACTGTTGCCGCCGATGGTGTTGTTATCCACTCCGTCCAGCAGCACGTCGTTCAAAGCGAACCTGCCGCCGCCGGTCACGAACGGGAGGTTCGTGCCCATGCCGGTCACCGGGATGGTATTGCCGGAGAGGAGTCCCAGCGCAAATGTGTTGCGGCCGTTCAGCGGCAATTCGAGGATGCTCTTGTTCGCGATCACCTGGCCCAGCGACGAGGTGGAGGTGTCAACCAACGGGGCCGCACCGGTCACTTCGACGCGTTCGGAGATCGCTCCGACTTTTATGGCGAACTCGAGCTTCACCGTCTGATCCACCTGCAGCCGGATGCCCGTCTGCGTCTGCGTCTGAAATCCCGGCGCCTCGGCGGTGATGGCATACTCGCCGATTCGCAGATACGGCACGTTGAATTCTCCACGGTCGTTCGTTCGCACCTGGCGCGTTTCCCTGGTTCCCTGGTGGACCACGGTGATGCCGGCGTTGGAAACGACCGCGCCCGAGGAGTCTGCCACCACCCCAACGATGGTGCCGGTGGCGACCTGAGCCGCTAATGGAGCCGCGGCCAGCACTGTAACGAGGACGAAGCTGGTGATCTTCGACACAAGCGCCTCCCACCTTCCCGGACCTTTACTGAGGGATCCAGGATTGCCATTTTGGCATCCTGGTCGAAATTATACACCCAGCCGCCTCCGTGGGTGTCTTTCTTCGGCTCTGGGGGGCTTTGAGGCTCTGAAGCGCCGAATTGGCGGTGCTTCTGGCCCTTGGCCCCTCCGGGTGTTTTCCGCGGGTACCGGCTCGGCGCGGAACTATGATCGTCTGTTCGTCCCGTGTTAGCGGGAGAGCTACAAGAACAGGCCGGCAGCGGGGTCCATCGGCGTAACGGTGCGGCTACCGTAAAAGCACGGTAAAGGCAGCTAAAGGCCACATGGAACTGGTTGATAATGAAGAGATTCATGGATGCTTGGCGAACGGCGATTGCGAACTCGGACGAGACCCACATCTGGATTCGCGGCTACGATGTCACCGCGCTGATGACACGCGCTGGATTCACGGAAACGATTTTCCTATTGCATCAGGGACGGCTGCCAAACGCGGGCGAGAGCCGGCTCCTGGGCGCCATACTCGTCGCGGTTGCGGATCACGGGGCCGGCGCGCCTTCGTGCGCGACCGCGCGACTGGCGGCTTCGGGTAACCGGCAGTCCCTCTCGGCGGCGGTCGCGGCGGGCATCCTAGCCATTGGTGACGAGCACGGCGGCGCGGGATCTGCCTGCATGGAATTGATTGGCACGGGTGTTGAACTTGCCACGAAGGAGCCGACTTCGATTGAGGAAGCGGCACGACGCATCGCCGAAGAAGCGCGCGCGATAAGGAGGCGGCTTCCCGGATTGGGACACCGCGTTCACTCCATTGACCCGCGCACCGGCATTCTCTTCGCCATGGCGCGCGAAACCGGTCTTGCGGGCCAAGGCATTGCTTTCATGGAGGCGCTCGAACAACGAGTGCGCGAGACCATCAAGCCGCTTCCGATCAATATCGACGGCGCCTTGGCGGCGGTCCTTTACGACCTCGGATTTCCGCCGGCATTTGGCAAGCTGGTCTTCATCATTGGGCGCGTTGCCGGGTTAACCGCCGAGGTAGCGGAGGAATATGCACGCGAGAAGGCGATGCGCATTCACATTCCAGTAACGTATGACGGCGTGCCGCCGAGGGACATCGAGTAGGCGAGGGCAGGCCTCCAGGAGTCGGCATGGCAAGAGCGATCACAGAAGCGGAACGGGCATATGCACAGGACCTGGTGGCCAAGGCGCGGCGCGCGATGTGCCTCATTGAAGGCTACGATCAGGCGAAGATCGACAGGCTCTGTCAGGCCGTAGCATGGGCGGCCGCCAACGAAAAGACGTTCACCCGGTTATCTCACATGAGCGTCGACGAGAGCGGCTTGGGAGATCGCGAGGGACGCCCCAACAAGCGGTTCAAGATCATGGGCATTCTCAGGGACGCTTTGCGTCAGAAGAGCATGGGAATCATCGAAGAGATTCCGGAAAAGGGCATCGTGAAGTATGCCAAGCCGGCAGGCGTAATCGCGTCTCTGGTGCCCGTCACCAACGCATCCCTGACAGAGGCCGGGAATGGAATCTACGCTTTGAAGTGCAAGGATGCAATCATATTCTCCCCGCATCCCGCAAGCACGAAGACAACCAACGAAACGGTTCGAATCATGCGGGCAGCGCTGAAAAAACAGGGCGCACCCGAGGATATCTTTCAGTGCATCGAAAAACCAAGCATCCCGCTGGCCGAGGAGATCATGTCGGTTTGCGATCTTACGATCGCTACCGGGGGTCCGGCCATGGTACGGGCGGCATATAGCTCGGGCAAACCGGCCTACGGCGTGGGAGCAGGCAACGCGACCATGGTGATTGACGAAACCGCCAACATCGAGGAGGCGGCCAGAAACACACGGCTGAGCAAGACCTCGGACAACGGTTCCGGCTGCTCGGCCGACGGGAATCTGCTCGTTGACGATTCGATTTACGCGCCGTTCCTGGATCAATTGCAGATGGAGGGTGGCTACCTCGTCACGGACGAGCAGAAGCAACTCCTTCAGGCCGCCCTGTGGGACGCGGAGGGACACCGGACGGCGGAGACCATTGCGCGTCCCGCTCGAAAGATCGCCGGGTTAGCCGGTTTCCCTATTCCCGATGGCAGGAAGTTCCTGATCGTCAAAGAGGAACGGATTGGAAAAGAGCACCCTTTCTCGAGCGAGAAGCTCTCTCCGGTCCTGGCGATCTTCCGCTATTCCGGGTTCGACAACGCCCTCGCGATGGTGAAGCAGATCTACGAAGTCGGCGGGAAAGGACACTCCTGCGGGATCTATTCTTTCGATGACGACCACATTCATCGGCTGGCGCTGGCGGCGCCGGTGAGCCGAATCATGGTGCGGCAGCCCCAGTCCAAGGCCAATGCAGGGGCTTTCAACAACGGAATGCCGATGACTTCGAGCATGGGATGCGGCATCTGGGGCGGCAACATCACGAACGAGAACGTTTCCCTGAAGCACTACATGAATGTGACGTGGGTAAGCCGCCCAATTCCGGAAGACAAGCCCTCGGAGGCTGAACTCTTCGGTGAGTTCTGGAACAGCGAAGTCTTCGACCTGGAACCCATCTCATAAACTCCGAAGCCAAGCCCGTTGGCCAGCCTACTTCACCGCGAGGGTCACTTCCGGGCTGGACGCATTGCCTGCCTTGAGGCTTACGGCCACCTCAGCGCCGGCCCGAACGCCGTCAGGGATTCTGACCCTGACCTGCGCGACACCCGCGGACTGGGTATCGACAGAAATCGCGGGCGCGATTTCGCCGCCAATCGTGACGCGCACTGCTGAGCCAGGGCGGCCCAGACCGGTCGCGAACAGAGAAATCACCTCCCCGGCCTTCGCCGGATTGGCCGGTGTATTGGTCGAGCCGTCCTGATTGCGCGCGGCCGCTGGCCCGGCGCCGCTAAAATCCTGGGTGAATATGCCGGGCGCCGACGGCGCGACCCGCATCGGGAATGGCATCGACGTTTGGCCCTGATACGTGACCGTCACCTGCGCCGTCTCGCCAGCAACCGAGGACGGGACGATGGCCGCCACCGCATTGGCCGAAGCGTAGACCAGGGGTGCGGCGATGCCGTTCACACGGACGGTGGCGCCGGCGAGTTGCGAACGGTAAGAGCCGTCGGCCGCGGGAGCGGCCGGGACGAGTGTCGGCGGGCCGAGTCCGGAGCCCCCGATGACAACCAGTTCTCCGGGCGCTATCGCGCCGGAAACGAAGCTGGCGCCATTGGCGATGATGTTGATGGAAACGGCAGGTCCAACCGGCTGTAAGAGTCGGATCGAATTTTGGGAATCGGCCACGTAAATGTCGCCGTGTTCGCCGGTCGCCAGGTGGTACGGAAACCCGATCTTCGCGCTGGCCGCGAGCCCGCCGTCCCCCGAGTAGCCGTAACTGCCAGTGCCCGCTATCGTCGAAATAATCCCCGCGGCAGAGACCTTGCGAACCCGAGTATTTCCCGGATACGTGTTTCCCCATTCTCCGATGTATAGGTTATCGGCGCCATCCACCGCCAGAGCGACGGGAATCGCGAGTTGCGCGCTGCCTGCGGGCCCGCCATCGCCGGAAAAGCCGCGGACGCCCGTACCGGCGTATGGCGTGATCGTTCCCGCCGGAGAGATCTGGAGGACGCGGTCGTGAACGTGATCTGTGGCGTAGACGTTGCCGGCGCTGTCAACCGCCAGGGCGAGCACGTTGCCGTCGTACACGCTGCTTCCGGCAGGTGCGCCGGCGTAGAAGGCCGCCAGCGTAGTGATCACCCCATCGGGCGCGACCTTGCGGACATAGAGAATGTCCGCGATATATACGCTGCCGTCCGCGCCGATCGCCAGGCCGAACGGATAGCCGATCTGTGCATTGCGCGCATCGCCGCCGTCACCGGAGTGGCCTTGCGTGCCATTGCCGGCCACCGTCGTAATGATCCCCTCTGTGGAAACCTTTCGTACGCGGAAATTCCACGTGTCCGCGATATAGAGAGTGCCGGCCCGATCCACGGCCACGGAAATCGGGATGGCGATCTGCGCGTTGATGGCCGGTCCACCATCGCCGGAGTAGCCTGCGGAGCCATTGCCGGCCACCGTGGTGATGATGCCGTCCGGCGAGACCTTGCGGACTCGATTATTCCCTGTGTCCGCGAGATACAGGCTGCCTTCGCGGTCAACCGCTACGCCGCCCCCCACCTGCAACCCCGCGCCGATGTTGATCTGCGCGGCGGCAACGGGTCCGTTATCTCCGCCGTAATAGGATAGGCCATTGCCGGCCGCGGTCGTGATGACCCCGGCCTTTGAGACCTGGCGCACGCGGGGCCCGTCCGCAATGTACAGGTTTCCGTTGCCGTCAGTAGCCACGCCCAGCGAAGAGGAGAACGGAGCGGAGTAGCTGTACGTGCCGTCGCCTGCCACAGTGGTAATGATCCCGTCCGCGGAGATCCGGCGAACTCGACCGCGTGTCGTAATGTATAGGTTCCCGCCGGGATCGACCGCCACGAACGCCGGGTAATACAGTTGTGCGTTGACGGCTGGCCCGCCGTCGCCCGACGAGGCCGGCGTTCCATCTCCTGAAACGGTGCTGATGATGCCGTTCACGTCGACTCGGCGAATGCGGCCGTTGCCCGAATCCCCGATATACAGATTGCCCGCGCCATCCACGGCCACGCCAATCGGAAAATTCAGGCGTGCGCTGGTCGCGGGCGCGCCGTCGCCGGAAAACCCCTGCGTACCGTCTCCCGCGACCGTTGAGATGATCCCGTCCGTGGAGACCCGGCGGATGCGGGAATTTCCGGTATCCGCGATGAAGAGGTTGCCTGCGGCGTCTGCCGCTATGCCTGACAGGTAACTCAGTTGCGCCTTGGTGGCTGGCCCGCCATCTCCCGAGAAACCGGACGTGCCATCTCCGGCGACCGTCGAGATGATTCCGTCCGGCGAGACTCTGCGGACGCGATGGTTGTAGGTATCGACGATATAGAGATTGCCATCGCGGTCGACTGCGACTCCCGCCTGCTCGCCCCCATCTCCGTAGTCCGTGGCCACTTGAGCGTTGATGGCCGGGCCCCCGTCGCCGCTGTAACCTCCGTACGATGTGCCCGCGACACGCGTGAGGGTGCCACGCGGGTCGAGCTGGAACACACAGTTCAAGGCGTTGAAATATACGTTGCCAGCCGCGTCCGCGGCCACTCCCTGCACCGCGCCGATCGCAGCGTTGGTGGCGAGGACGGGTTCGGTTGCCGGCGGTCCGCCGGCGTAGGTCGAAATGACATATGGTTGGGCCTGCAAGGCGCTGAGCGCGGCAGTGACAATGATCAGCGAAACGAACCGAATACGCGGCATGTTACCTCCCGGCAATCCATTCCCCGCCCCAGCGGCGGAGACGACGCTTTGGCTCCTCAATTCCTCCGCCCGCCGGGTCTTTCGGGAACAAGAGGGATCGCAAAGACACCGGCGCTCGTCGAAGCGTATAGCAGGTCCGCTCTTCCGGGAGCGATTGCGAGGATGCGCACGTCGAAATTGGTGAGACCGCGGTTGAAAGGGGACCAGTGTGCTCCGCCGTCTGTGCTGCGGAAGACGCCGTTACCGGAGGTTCCGGCGTAAACAACATCGGGATGGACGGGGTCTAACGCCAACGCCGTAACCGGCGCGCCGGTGTTTATCAGAGTCTCCAGCCCGCTGTTTATCGCAGACCAGCTCGCTCCGGCATCGGTGCTCTTGAACAATCCCGGCGACCCCGCCGGTAATGGATAGAAATCATCACTCGTGGTCGCGGCATAGACGACATTCGGATGAAGAGGATCAATCGCCAGAACGTTGACGACGGAGTGCAGGGGCGTGTCGCTCCAAATGGACCCGCCGTCGGTCGTCTTCAAAAGTCCGTTGCTGGTTCCGACGTAAATCGTGGCTGGATCCCCGGGAGCGATTGCCACCGCGAGAGGAAAGTCGCGCGATTGCCAGATGTAGTTCCAACTCAGGCCTCCATCGGCCGTCTTGAGCAGCCACCCGGCCCCGTCGACTCCGTCGGATTGCGCAAGGTAGAAGGTGTTCGAATCGTGCGGATCCAGCGAAAGAAACCCTCCGTCACCACACCAGTCGGGCACACGCCTCGCGTTGCTTTGCCAACTCGCGCCTGCGTCAATGCTCTTGAACAGGTGACAGGTAGCCCAGGCATAGAGAATATTGGAATTGCCCGAGTTAATCGCGAGCGAAAGAACGCTTCCAGGAATCGGGCCAGATGGATCAGTCGGAATCGGCAGAGCGGTCAACGTAGTCCAGTTGGCTCCGCGGTCGGCGCTTTTGAATACTCCGTCCAGGCCAGCCAGGGCATACAGGACGTCCGGTTTTGCGGGATCGACCGCCAGACTATGGACATCGACAATGGCGGGGCCGGCGTTTGCGCCATGCCAATTGGCGCCGCCATTGGTGCTCGTGAAGATCAGCCCGGAGCCCGCGTAGCTGTTATGGAAGCTCGTGTAGAGAGCCGAGTCCGCAGCGACTGCAAGCGACCAGAAGGAGTAGCTTACCGGAAGGCCGTTGTTAATTGTGGTCCAGTGTCCGCCGCCGTTTGTGGTTTTTGCAACACCCAAGGTCGTGCCCGAACTACTGAATTGTACATACCGGGCGTAAATTGTTCCGGCGTTTCTCGGATCGACCATGAGACTGAACAGGAGCCCATCCGGCAAAGCGCCATCGCCCGGCATCCACGTGGTCCCTTGATCCGTGCTCTTGGCGATGTGTGTCTTGTTGTCGAAATCAAGGTAGGGCACGTAGAGTGTAGACGTCGACGGATCAAGCGTCCATAGGCCCGGGTTTTTAACGGTCGCCCCCGCGATGGTGACGGTGACTCCGTACCAGGTTGCGCCGCCGTCGGCGCTTTTGAATAGCCCCCCGGCATACATCGTGGAGCCGTGGGCCGGATCAATGACCAGCTTTTGAATCTGGAAATCGGGGAGAGGAGTTGTGGCGCCCTTGAATGCATAGAACCGGGCATTCAGCTCATCCCAGCTTTTGCCGCCATCCGTGCTTTTGAATACACCGGTCCACTTCTGAACATAAAGAACCGAGGAATTCGCGGGATCAATAGCCAGCACCTGGGCCCATGCAGGCCAGCCCTGCGGGAGTCCGGCGTTAGCGCCCGTCCACGTTGACCCTCCGTCCGTGCTTTTGAGGACTCCATGGCTGGTGCCCGCATAGAGTGTGGCCGGGTTCCTGGGGTCGATCAAAAGCGAATACACGCCCGTAACGCCGCTGAGAACCGTCCAGGTATTGCTCCCATCCGTGCTCTTGAAGAGCAGACCGGGATTCGAAATCGCATATAGAGTCAAACCATCCGCGGGATCGGCGATCAGGGTCCCGTTCCCGACTACGGTCGTGGGAAGCCCGTGGCCGATCTGCCGCCACCCCGCTCCCGCCGTGGATACACTCGCGTCGGTGAGCAGGGTCGGTGTATGAAATTTCCGCGGTGTCGTCAGGTTTCCCGTCGGGGTGAACGTGCCCGGCGATTGCGCCAGTGCCACCGCTGCACAAACCCCAAACAAACAACACAGCCTGAATGGACCCATGCCATAGCTTTGCCCTGGCGGGGGCGAAGCGCAAGAGGCAGGGGGTACGAAAGGGGTAGAACGCGCTTGCACACGGCTGAAAGCAAGAGGTATCCTCGAACCAATGCCAGTGGTCGAGTTAGAGGGGGAGGCTGCCAGGCGGGAGCTGGAAGAGGTTCTCAAGAGCCCCGGTTTCGCGCGCAATGAGCGTCTATCGCACTTTCTGCGGTTTCTCGTCGAGCGGCATTTGGAGGGACGCGATCAAGAACTGAAGGAGTCCGTGATCGGCTCGGAGGTTTTCGGGCGGAAACCGGACTACAGTCCCAAGCGCGATCCCATCGTGAGAACAGAGGC
>JBGPKH010000121.1:0-17301 GCA_041485845.1 Bryobacteraceae bacterium | reverse complement strand
GGTTCCGGTATCAGTATTCCAACTACCAGGTGTGCCGAGCTTATGCTTTGGTGGTGGCCAAGAATCGTAAAATGGTACAGAGTTACAGAAAACCAAACCGCGTACGGAACCCGAGAAGGTCAACCATCTGGGCAATTGGGACATGCCGGGGCTTGCCAGGTATCTGACGCGTTTGGGTTCCGATAACCGGCGGCAAAGACCGCCGGTGTTACTGGCGCATGGCGAAGACTTTTTGGGACGCGCTCAGCAGACTCTGCGCTTTGGGCAGGCTCTCGATGGCCTTCAGCACTTCGGGGTCGCCGGCCCAGCGGGCACGCTCGGCGGCGTTCTTGCCGAAGGCGCGGTAGTAGAACTCCCAGCGAATTTTGTCCTTGATCCAGTCGCGGTTGGCGTGGAAATCGGCATCCCCAACGGGCATCTGGGTTTTGAGGAAAGCGCGGAAACGCTCGACGACGGCGTCATCGGGCTGCCACCCTTCGGGGATTTCCGCCTTCTTGGCGCCGAAATAATTCGAGGCGAAGCGATAGAACATGTCGGGCGAGCCCTGGTAAGGCGAGAGGCGGCGCTGGAAGATGGAGGGGCGGACCGTCGCGTACTTCTCGTCGGGGCTGATTCCGCCGCCGCCGTACACCTTGCGCCCGCTATCGGTGGCCTTCACATCCTGAGTGTTGGGCACATCCGCGGTCTTGCGGGAGTAGTAATACTCGTAGAACGATTTGTTGGCGTAATCGCGCTGGATCAGGCGGCCGCTGGGGGTGTAGTAGTGGGCGATGGTGAGCAGCAGCGCGGCGCCCTCGGCCAGGGGAAACTGCGCCTGCACGAGACCCTTGCCGAAGGTGGTTTCGCCCATGATCCACGCGCGGTCGTGATCCTGGAGCGCCCCGGAAACGATTTCCGACGCCGACGCGGACGACCCGTTCACGAGACATACGATGGGATACTTCTGCGCCAGCGGCTGGGCCTTGGCGCGAAACACCTGCTCCTGCTCGGCACGGCCGTGGTGGGAAACCACCGTCTGCCCGTTGCGCAGGAATCGTCCAGCAAGCGCGACGGCTTCGTTGACCAGGCCGCCGAGATTGCCGCGGAGATCGAGAATCAGCCCGTTGACGTTCTTTTCGTCCATCTTGCGCAGCAGGGATTCGACGTCGCGGCTGACGTTCTGGGCCTCGAAGGTGGTGACTCCCAGGTAGGCGATGCCTGGTTTCACCCAGAAGGCGTCGACCACGCTGGTTTCGATTTCGCCGCGGGTGACGGTGGCGGTGAAGGGTTCGGTGGCGCCGTCGCGCTTCACGCTGATGCGGACTTGCGTGCCCTTGGGCCCGCGGAGCATGTCGGCCACCGCGGCCGAATCCATGCCGGTGGTTTCTTTGCCATCGACCGCGGAAATCACATCGCCGCGTCGCAGGTCGGCGTTCCAGGCGGGCGATTTCGGGAACGGCTCCATGACGACAACCTTGTACGGGGTGTCCATGGTGATCTGCATGCCGACGCCGTAGTACTGCGCGTGCTGCCGCCGCTGCATCTCGCGATACTCCGCGGGGTCGACGAAATTGGAGTGCGGGTCGAGAGTGTGCAGCATGCCCGGTATGGCGCCCTGGTAGAAGGCCTTCTCCGACAAGACCGGGTCGGCGAAGTTCTTTTCCACCAGCGCGAAGGCAGCGGTGACGGACTTCATGTCCTTGTCGAGGTCGTCGGCGGTGGTGGTGGAGGCCGCGCGCGCGCGAATCTCGGGACCGTAGACCGGCGCCAGCAGCACGGCTGCGGCGGCGAAGAGGGCGGCAAGTGCGGTATTTCGGATTTTCATTGGCTTTCCCGGGCGGTGGCTGCTGTCAGCACATCATGAAGACGGCTGCCGGCGGAAATCGTAAGGGATGGCGTTGAGGGCATGCTGGCGCGGGATGGCGGCATTGAAGCTCCGGACCGTTAACCCCCTTCCTTGCTAACTATCATACCCCGGCGAGGGCGGGTTTTCCAAGGCGGACTCGGGGGCACCCGGGGGCACCTGGCCGGCGTGCGTGCCGGCCGGTGCAAGCTTCGGGCGGACTACCGGTTGATTCCCGGCAGATCAATCGCGTACACGTTGCCCTTGACCTCCGTGTACTCGAAGGCCATCTGCTCGGTACCGGGGCGCCAGGCGGGACTGCGCACCACGGAGCCGTAGGCTATGTAGTTGGTCACCTGTTTGGTCTCTGCGGTGATCCGGTCGATCCAGTAGACGTTCCACACACCTTCCGGACAGGCGGTGTACGCGATCCGGCGACTGTCTGAAGCGAATGAAAACGGATAGTGTACGCCCGGGCTGGCCAGGATCGTCTGCTGGTGTTCGCCGTTTCGATCCATTACCGAGATGGTGGTCCCCTCACCGCGGAATAGTTCATAAGCGATCCATTGTCCGTCCGGGGATGTGACCGGGAATCCGGCGCCCTCCCGGTCGAACGTGAGTTGACGGGGCGATCCGCCTTGCAAGGGACGAATCCAGATATTCAAGGGCCTTCCGGTGTCGTAGACCACGTCCCGCAAGTCCGGCGTGAGGTGGGCACGGGTGTGATACTCCTTTGAGTCCAGCAAGACCTGTTGCGATCCATCGGCCGGCTGGAACTTGCGGATCTGGAATCCAGCGGTGTGTATGAAGGAATACCAGATGGCAGTGCCGTCCGCGGTCCAGCCCGGCCCGTTGGCCAAGCCCTGATCGGACACCACGGGCGTGGCATTCGAACCGTCGGCATTCATCGTCCACAAGTCCTGGGTGGCGTTTTGCGGCTGCACTACGTAGGCGAGGCGATTGCCGTCCGGCGAGTAGGCCGGGAGTTTCGCGCGCACCACGTCGTCCTGATACAGCGCTTTGGCCGGGCTCGCCTCCGTTCCCGTTTGCCAGATTTGACTGACGGTCCTCATGCGCGTGAAAAACAGCCGCCGGCCATCGCGTGACATGGCGATTCCCGTGGGCACGTCCTTCCCCGTTCGATAAAGGGCCGCGGCGGGCGTATTGCCGGAAAGCGGCGCCGCATAGATGGCGAATCCGTCCGCGGCCATGGCACTCACATATACCGTCCGGCCGTCGGGGCTCATCACCGGACTCACCTGATTCACCAAATTGCCGGTCGCGATCCGCTTCAGCTCGCCGGATGCCGGGTCGACGGTCCAAATCGTATTCGTGCTGGATCGAGCCCCCATCGGACCGAGCGAGGCAAAGACGAGATGCTTTCCATCGGGACTCCAGCTTGGGTCGGCGTGTTGTCCGGCGGGATTCCGCGCGGTGGTTACCTGGCGCAGGTGCGACCCGTCGGCGTCCACGGTGAAGATGGCCGATTCTCCTCCGGTCCCCCAATCGAACCATGCCAGGTCGCTCGGGGACGCGGACCGGAAGGCCACCTGGCGGCCGTCGGGTGACCAGACCGGTCTGGATCCAAAAGGCGCGAGTTGGTGCGGCGAACCGGATCCAGAGACCGGAACCACCCAGAGGCCCTGACGGGCAACCGAGTGGTAGGCGATGGTCTTGCCGTCGGGAGACCAGCTTGGTTCGATGTTTTGTTGGCCGTCGGAGGTGATCTGCCGCTCGCTGCCGCGTGGTCCGGCGGAGCGCACGTAGACTTCGAAGCGTCCGGAACGGTTCGAGCTGAAAGCAATTGTAGCGCCGTCGGGGCTGAGGGCCGCTCCCATGGCGAGACCCGGCGAAGTAGTCAACTGGGAGGCCTGCACGGATCCCGAAACCGCGCGATCGGAGGCCAGCCAGCCAAACCGCCACGCCGCCGCTCCTCCTGCCGCGAGTACGATCGCTGCCGCGGCAATCAAGGCCCAGCGGCGTCCCGGCGGCCGCATCGGTTCTGCCGCAGCCCGCTTGCCGGACTCGGATTCCTCCTTCACCTCTTCCAGCGCCACACCCAGATCGGACATGTGCTGAAAACGGCGGCCGGGCTCCTTTCGAAGGCAGCGCGCGATGATGCGCGCCAACTCGTCCGGCGTGTCTTCCCGGATTTCGCGCGGCGCTTTAGGTTCGTCGCGCAAAACCGAGGAAAGTGTCGAAAGCCGGGTTGTGCCTTGAAACGCGCGCTGACCGGTGACCATTTCGTACAGCACGGCTCCGAAGGAGAAGATGTCGGAACGCTCGTCCAGGGTCTTTCCTTCAGCCTGCTCGGGAGACATGAAGGAGGCGGTGCCGACAATGGTTCCTTCGGCAGTCCGCTCGGCTTCGGCGACAGTCTCGGTGGCGTCGGACTCGCTTCCTCCGCGTTCCAACAGTTTCGCCAGGCCGAAATCCAGCAACTTGATAGTGCCCTGTTCCGTGACCATGATGTTGGGGGGCTTGAGATCGCGGTGAACGATGCCCGCCGCATGTGCCGTGGCGAGTGCGCCGGCGATCTGCGCGGCGTACCGCAACACCTCACTCAATGGCAGACCCTTTCGCGGGATCATCTGCCCCAGCGTTTTGCCGGCCACGTACTCCATGGCGATGTACAGAACGCCATCGGCCTCGTTGATGTCGTATATGTGGACGATGTTGGGGTGATTGAGCGCGGACGCCGCCTTGGCCTCCTGCACGAACCGGCGCCGGCGATCGGGATTATTTACCATTTCCGGCAGCAGCACCTTCAACGCTACCGGGCGGTCCAGGTGCTGGTCCCGCGCTTTGTATACGGAACCCATGCCTCCCTGGCCGAGCTCGCCAGTGATCTCGAAATGAGCGATCACTTTGCCGATCATCGCCGCAGTTAGCATAGCCGCTTAGCCGTACGACTTGCAATTTCAGAACCTTCAGGCGGCCTGTGGCGCAGGGGGCACGCGAGGCGAAACGGCCTGCGCCGCCATCGGCAAATGGGGCTTGCGATCGGACGCGGACAACGTGGCGTGCCAGCGCGGCGGAGACCGAGCGGGACTGCCACGGGACCCGTCCCATCCCGCAAGCCAGTGGCGCCGCAGCGCACCGTTGGGATCGGGCGGCAAGCTGTTCGGCCGCGGGAGACGCCGGCGCCTCTGCTACCATCTGTAGAGTCGATCGAGGAGTCGCCATGGAGAGCTACGCACGGGGTCCGAAAGGCGTCATCGTCAGGAAGCCTATCGGCGAGGTCTTCCTGGAAACAGCCGCGAAATTCCCGCAGCATCCCGCGGTGGTCTCCTGCCACCAGAACGTGCGCCTCACCTGGACCGGGTATGCGCACGAAGCACAACGCACCGCCGCCGGCCTGCGCGCCCTCGGCCTGGCTCCCGGCGACCGCGCCGGCCTGTGGGCCACCAATTGCGTGGAGTGGGTGATGCTCCAGTTCGGGTGCGCGCTGGCCGGCGTCGTCCTGGTGAATGTCAACCCCGCCTACCGCTCGCACGAGCTTTCCTTCGTGCTGCGCAAGTCGCAGATGAAGGCGCTGTTCCTGCACCGCGAGGACCGGCGCACCGACTACCACGCGATTCTCGAGGAATCCCGCGCGGGGCAGACCCTGCCGCTCGAGCACGTCATCTATCTCGACTCGCCCGACTGGCCGAATTTCCTGCGCGAGCCCGACGGAGCGGTGTGCCATCCCGATCCCGACGAGCCGGCCAACATGCAATACACCTCGGGCACTACCGGACTGCCCAAGGGCGTGCTGCTGACCCACGTCAACCTGGTCAACAACGCCCGCTTCATCGGCCAATACCTGCGGCTCTCGGAAAACGACCGAATCGCCATCCCGGTGCCGCTGTTCCACTGTTTCGGCTCGGTGATCGGGACCATTGCCGGCGCGGTCACGGGCGCGGCGGCGGTCTTTCCGGCGGCGACGTTCGATGCGCGCGCGACGCTCGAGGCCATCGACAGCGAGCGCGCGACCGCGGTCTACGGCGTCCCCGCCATGTTCATCGCCGAATTGCAGCACCCGGAGTTCACGCAATTCGACCTGGGCTCGCTGCGCACCGGTGTGATGGCGGGCGCGCCCTGCCCCATCGAGGTGATGAAGCGCGTAGTGGACGACATGCACTGCGCGGAAATGGTGGTGGCCTATGGCCAGACCGAAGCTTCGCCGGCGATCACCATGTCGCGCGCCGACGACAGCGTGGAAACGCGCTGCACCACGGTCGGCTGCGCGCTTCCTGAAACCGAAGTGCGGATCGTGTCGCCGGCAACCGGCGAGACCGTGCCGGTTGGCGAGCAGGGCGAGTTGCTGGCGCGCGGCTACCTGGTGATGAAGGGGTATGACGGCGAACCGGAGGCCACGCAAAAGGCCATCGATGAGGACGGCTGGCTGCACACCGGGGATATCGCCGCCATGCGCCCCGACGGCTGCTTCCACATCACGGGACGCGCGCGCGACATGATCATCCGCGGCGGCGAGAACATCTATCCTCGCGAGATCGAGGAGTTCCTGCACACCCATCCCAAGGTTTCGGACGTGCAGGTGGTGGGTCTGCCCGACGAACGTCTCGGCGAAAGCGTGCTCGCGTGGATCCGGCTGAAGCCCGGCGAAACGGCCGGCGAGGAAGAGATCCGCGCGTTTTGCCGCGGCCGCGTGGCGCACTTTAAGGTGCCGCAGCACATCCGGTTCGTGGACGCGTTCCCCATGACTTTGAGCGGCAAAGTGCAGAAGTACAAAATTCGCCAACAGGAGATCGCGCAGCGCGGACTGGGGGCGGTGGCGGCGCGAGAGACGGCGTGAGGCGTCTCGGGACATCATGACAGCAACTCAACTGATGCTATGATAGCTACATGAGGACGACCGTCACTCTGGATCCTGACGTGGAGAGCTTGCTCAAGAACGCCATGCGTGAGCGTGGGATCTCCTTCAAGGAAGCCCTGAATGAATCCGCACGGACCGGGTTGCTCCGCGAAAAGCACAAGCGGACCAGCCGGTTCGTGCAGAAGACGTTTCCCCTGGGAGTGGGCGAGGGCCTGCGCTGGGACAAAGCCCTGGCCATCGCGGAAGCCATCGAAGATGAAGAGATCAGTCGCAAGTTATCACTGCACAAATGATCGTTCTCGACGTAAATCTCCTCATATACGCCGTGAATGAAGACGCTCTCTTGCACGCCAGGGCGAAGCCGTGGCTGGAAAAGGCGCTTTCCGGGCCGGAGACGGTGGGCTTTTCGTGGAATGTCCTGATTGCATTCCTTCGGCTCACGACGCGGCCGTCCGTCTTCCGCAATCCGCTGCGCATCGAAGCTGCGTTCGATCTGGTATCGGCCTGGCTGGATCAAAGTGCGGCGACCATAGTCCACGCCGGTCCACGCCACCTGCAAATCATGCGCGAGCTGCTGCTGCCGATCGGTTCGGGAGGCAATCTCACGTCGGACGCGCACCTGGCATCCCTGGCCATCGAGCACGGAGCCGTCCTCTGTTCGTCGGATGCCGATTTCGCTCGCTTCCCCGGCCTGAAGTGGAAGAATCCTTTGACAGGGTAGTTTCGCTCGCGGCTACCGCGACGCCGCGTAGGACAGTCCGATGGCCGCCATCGCCGTGCCGGATTGCGAGATCCACTGATCGTGTCCGTAGGGAAACCCGCTCTCGAAGTACGGCTGGAACCCCAGCGCGCGCGTCGCCACGTGCCACGACCCATCCTCGTGCTGACTCCGCAGCAGGTAGTCCACGCCGCGGCGGTACACCGGGTCGCCCGCCGGCATCCCCGCTTCGTGCAGCGCCCACAGCGCCTCGCCGGTCGCGTAGGCGTCGGACGGTAGATTCTCGGTCTGACCCCATCCGCCGTCGGCGCGCTGCAAGGCGGCCAGTTGCTTCACCCGTTCCGCGGGCGCCTTCCGTCCCGCCCAGGCGATCCCCAGGATCTGCATGGTCCGGTCCTCCGTAGTGACCGGTTGCGCCTTCTCCAGCCAGGTGGCGGCGCGCGCCACGCGATCGTCGAACTCCTGCTTGCGGCCGGCAATCGGGTAGAGCCGCAGCGCGCGGATCCCCTTCGCCGTGTGCGAGAACCCTCCGTCCTCGAGCGGCGGCCTGACGACGCCATAGTTCGGCCAGTCGCCCTCTTTGCGCTGCATGGCCGCGATGTGGTGCAGCAGCGAGTCGGTGGCCAGCGTGGGAGGCAGTCCGCAGCCCGCCATCTGCATCAGGGACAACTGTTGCGAGTCCACGCCGGACGGGGGATCCTGCACCTGGAAGAGCGCCTGTTCGATCCCGCCGCGCAGGGTGGCGGTGGTCTTCGCCTGTTCCGTTTCGAGCGCATAGTTCGCGGGAACTCCGGTGGGCTTGGCCGCCGCCACCGCCAGTCCGTTGAAGTGCTGCGAGTGGCACGAGAGGCACCCCCCCGCCGCCAGGAACTTCTGCGAATCGCGCTGCGAGATCGCGAGCGCCTTCTCCAACGCCTCGCGCACGGTTCGCCGCGCCGCCGGCAGGCTGGCGGAAACCGTCTTTTCGGGTGGCAGCCCGAGGAGTTTGAGGATTTCGGGATCGCGGTACTTCCGTCCCCACTCGAGCGCCGGCTTCGGGCCCGCGCCCTTGTCCAGAAGCAACTTCACCACTTGCGGATTGGCGTGGTCGGTGGCCACCGCGAAGACCAGCGGCGTCGCGCCGCGCACGTCCTTGGCGTGCAGATCCGCGCCCGCCTTCACCAGCGCCTCCACGGCCTGTAGATTGCCCAAACCGGCGGCGACCTGGAGTGGCGTCAAATGTCCAAGCGCCAGCGGGCCGTTCTTGACCACTTCGAACGCATCGCCCGTCGCCGCGTTGGCTTCGGCGCCATGGTCGAGGAGCAGCTTCACCAACTCCCCGTTGCGATCGCCGTTCCAGGCTGCCTGGATCAGGGGCGTGATACCCAAAACATCCTTGGTGTTCACCGCGGCGCCTTTCGCCAGCAACAGCCGCGCCACTTCGACGTTGTTGACATACGCGGCCGAGGCCAGCACACTCGCGCCGCCCTCGTCTTGCGCCTTCACATCGGCGCCCTTCTCGATCATCAGCCGGACGGATTCGACCGCGCCGTCGTAGTTCGCGGCGATCATGAGCGGGGTGCGTCCCAGCTTGGAGCGCGCGTTGACGTTGGCGCCCTTGGCGAGAAGGTAGCGCACCTTGGCCGCATCGCCGGCGCACCACATCAACGGCGTAGCTCCGAAGTCGTTTGCGGCGTTGACGTCGGCGCCCGCCTCCGCCAGCGCTTTCATGCTTTCGAGACTGCCCAGCGCGGCCGCGTACATCACGGGTGAATTGCCTCGATCATCGCGCGTCTTCGGACCCGGTTCGCGGATCAGCTTGCGAACGGCCGCCAGATCGTTGTTGCGAATCGGCAGATAGAACGGGCTCTCGGTCGCGCCCGGACACAGCGCCGGCGCAATCGCGAGTGCCAGAACGAAAAGACGCGATTTCATTTTTCCCCTCCAGGACCCGTCAAGTATACCGCAAGCCCCCCGCGCCCGGAACGCGATCGCCGCGAAAGCGCCAAAGGTTAGCAAGAATCGCCCGCAAGCGGGCGAGGCAGGCGAAACCGCCTGCGCCACTCAGCTTCTGATCGCGGAGAGCTTCCCGTCTGAGCGATAATCGGGCCATGAAGAACACGTTCCTACTTCTTCTCGGCTGCTCGCTGGCAGCGCTGTCCGCCAGTAGTTTCGTCACCGACAAGACCGACCCCGAGGCCGCCGGAATGAGTCCAGCGCGCCTGGCGCGCATTCCCGCGCGCATGAAAGAGTACGTGGACGCCGGCAAGACGGCGGGCGTGGTCACGCTGGTGGTGCGGCACGGACACGTGGCCGCGCTCGACGCGGTGGGGTATCGCGAGATCGAAAGCAAATCTCCCATGCGCACCGACACCATCTTCCGCATCGCGTCGCTGACCAAGCCCATCACCTGCGCCGGGGTGATGATCCTGGTGGACGAAGGCCGCGTGTCGCTGATCGACCCGGTGGAGAAATACCTGCCCGAGTTCAAGGGCCTCAAGCTGAACCCCTGCGGGACGCGCTCGGGAATCAACTGCGCCGCGGTTACGCCCGCGCGGCCGGTCAACCTCCTCGACCTGATGACCCACACATCGGGGCTGCCGGGACCGGCGCCCCCGGGCGGCGCCCCGGCGAACACGCTGTCGGAGCACGTGGCCGCCGTCTCGCGCGCCACGCTGCTGTTCGAGCCGGGGACCGAGTGGAACTACAGCAACATCGGAATCGCCGCGCTCGGCCGGGTGATCGAAGTGGCGGCGAAGCAGCCCTACGACCGCTTTATGACCGAGAAAATCTTCCAGCCGCTGGGGATGCAGGACACCTTCTTCTTCATTCCACCGGACAAGGCGAGCCGGGTGGCCGCGGTCTACACCTACGAGAATGACGGACTCAAACGCGCGCCGATGGCCCCGCGGAAGTTCCCCACGCCCGAAGGAGGCCTCCTCAGCACGGCGGGCGACCTGGCGCGTTTCCACCAACTGATGCTGAACAAGGGGACGCTCAACGGGCAGCGGATTCTTTCGGCCGCCGCCGTGGAAGCCATGACCACCTCGCAGACGGGCTCGATCAAGGCGGGCTTTGCTCCTGGAGTGGGGCACGGTTTGGGCTTTGAAGTGGTGCGCGAGACGTTGGGCGCTTATCGCTACAACTCGATCGGCAGTTACGTGAAGGGCGGGGCCTACCGGACGTACGGCTGGGTGGACCCGGCGAAGGACCTGGCGGGTATCATCCTCATGCAGCGCACCAACGGGGGCGGCGACGTGGCCGACGAGATCAACAGCTTCATGGCGATGGCCGCGGCGGCGATCGAGAGGTGAGCGGCGGGGCTTATTCCGGCGGTGTTGGCCCGGGTGTGACAGCCGGACTGGAGTAGAATGGGGATCTTTCCCGGAGGGATCCATGACACACAAGAGCGTTTGGCTGGCAACTCTGATTTTGGGCTTGACGGGATCCATCGCAACCGCGCAGGGCCGGCGCGGCGGGGGCCCTGCCGACGGCATTCCGAACGCGGCTCCACCGCAGGCGGCCGCACTGACGCGCCTGAGCGCGGAGGTGGCGCCGCAGACCGAGGCGCTGGCCGCGGCTCGCACGGCGCTGGGCGCCGAGGTATTCGGCGCGCCCGGGAGCGAGGCAAACCTACGGGCGAAAGTGGACGGGGTGTGCGACGCGAGTTGGCATTGGCGAACGCCACCGCACAGCGGTTGGCTCCGATGCAGGCTTCGCCGGACCGCTTGTCCCCGGAACAACTCCGCGCCTTCATCGCGCGCGGAGGGGCTGTGGCCGTCGGCGGGCGCGGCGGCCGTGGCGGGGCTGCGTATTTCACGCAGCGGCAATCCAACAGCCTGACTCAAATGGCGACGGATCTTGCCGCGTTGACCCAGGCAGCCACCAGCGCGCGCACGGCGCTGCTCACCGAAGCCTACGCCGCGAAGCCGGACGCGGCGGCCATCCGCGCGAAGGCGGATGCCGTTCGGTCCGCCGAGTTGACGCTGGCCAAAGCCCGCGCGGACGCCTTCGCGAAGATCCAGGCCACGTCCCGAAAACTGGCGCCGGATCAGGTTACAGCCATGGCCGCGACGGGTGGCGCGATTCGCGCCGGCGGCCTGGGATTCACGCAACCCGAGCCCCTGGATTTCAACGATCGCGAAGGCTACATACCGCTGTTCGACGGAGTCAGCCTCAAGGGCTGGGACGGCAACCCGAAGTTCTGGCGCGCGGAGGGCGGCGCGATCGTGGGCGAGTCCACGCCGCAGAATCCGAGCGGCAACAGCTACATCGTGTACCGCGACGTGGAGGCCAGGGATTTCACGCTGAAGTTCGAGATCAAAGTGGAAGGCAGCGGCGGCAGCGGCTTCCAGTACCGCAGCAAGACCGGACTGCCGTGGCTGGCCAACATCGCTCCCGAGGTCACCGCCAACGTGGGTCCGGTGAATCTCAACTGGATGATGACCGGGCCGCAGGCGGATTTCTGGCCGAGCTCGCGCGACTGGACCGGCCAGTTCTATTCGGAGAACACGCCCATGCGCATTCTCGCCTGGCGCGGCCAGGTGGTGGAGGGCGCTGGCTTTGGAGACAAGCGGCTGATGGGCAACATCGGCGACCGCGAGGCGCTAGGGAAACTGGTCAAGATGAACGACTGGAATCAGTTCACCGTGATCGCGCGCGGCGGCGCCTTCATCCACATCCTGAACGGGCAGATCATGGCGGTGATGGTGGACGACGATCCGCAGTCATCCAACAATCAGTCCGGGCTGTTCGGCATCGAGATCGAGGCCACCACCAGGGTCTCGGTGCGCAACATCTGGTTGAAGAAGCTGAACTGACTTCTTCGCGGTGAGCTGTGGGGCAGGTTGGCAACGGTTGGCAACCTGCGGCGGATTGTCAGTCGGCCTGCGCACGCCCAAGTTGCGAGCGGAGCCGTCCTTGTTTCCCTTTAGGCTGTGAGGCCTCGAGGATCGCGTTCTCTTGCGGACTGACGGATAATGGGTCAAGAGAGCTGAGAACATGACTATCGCTGCTGGTGTCGAGTTGCCGGAGGCCGGGATTGTCGAGATCTGTCGTCGCCACCAGGTCAAGGAGTTATCCCTGTTCGGTTCGGCTGCGCGCGGCGAGATGCGGCCGGACAGCGATGTGGACCTCCTCGTTGATTTCCTGCCCGGCGCACGCCCTGGGCTGCTGGCGTTTCGGCAATGATGCGTGAACTCGGTGTCCTGCTGGGCCGCCAGGTCGATCTGGCCGTCAAGCCCGCCCTGAAACCAATGATCCGGGCCAACGTGCTGGCCGATGCCCGGCTGATCTATGCGGCGTGATCGGCAGCGGCTGCACGACATCCTGGAAGCCCTGGATTGGATTGCGAAGACAATCGCCGGGCGTACTGAGTCCGAGTTCCTGGGCGACGAGACGCTTTGCTACGCCGTCGCTCGAGCGGCTCACCCCGGAACTCACGGCGCGCCACAACTCAGTGCCGTGGCCGGATATCGTGGGGCTGCGAAACATTCTGGTTCACGAGTACTTTGGCATCTACTGGCCGCTTGTCTGGCAGACTGCGGTTGACGACGCACCCGTCCTTCGTGTCCAAGTGGCAGAGATCTTGAAGGCCGAGCCCATCGAGTAGACCACCGCTCGATGCCGGAGTTCTAGCCCAGTGCCGCCTTCACGTAGGCCAGGCACTTTCTGACTTCTTCCTGCGGCGTTCCGAGGCCGATGTATTCGTATTCGACGAATACCGGGATGGGGAGCTTCTTTTCCTTGATGAGCGTGAGGACTTCTTTGATGGGAGTGTCGCCCTCGCCGAACCGCTCGTTCGCCCCTCCGTTGCGTGTGCGGTCTTTGATCTGGATGTGCGAGATGCTGGCGTAGTTCTCCTGAATGAAGGCCACCGCCTCGTGGTTGGCGGCGGTGAAGTGGCCGATGTCCAGGTTCAGCCGAAAATTCTTCGAGAGCGCCAGCGCCGTCCGGAAGCTCTGCGGACTGGCGATGGCGTTGGGGTCTTTTCCGTTGGCGGTATTGTGCAGTGCCACCGTCATCGCATGCTTCTCCGCGAAGGGCGCGAGGCGCCGGGCTCCGCTGAGCGTGGTCAGCGACGCCATCGTGCGCACGCCGAGCGCCTTGGCCTGCTGGAACGTCACCTCGATCTCTTCCTCGGTGAACCGCTCGTCGTAATCCACGCGGTAGGCGAACATGGCGATCCCGGCGGCCTGAAACTTCGCGCGGAACGCCTCATGGTTCCTGGCGGGCGTGGCGAGCCGCCACCGCCGCAGGTCGTTGCGGACGGCTAATTTGGCGGCGGCCACCTCTTCGGGCGCGGGCGCCTTGATCGGCGGAGGATACGCCGAAGGCGGTGGAGGAACAGCGGGACCGCTGTTCGGTCCGGCAGGCTCGGTGTTCGCGGAGGAGAGTTCGATCTCGTGCACCCCGGCAAATTGCAGCGCCTGGATCACGCCGTCCACGTTGTCCCGCCCCGGAGTCCGCAGCAGGTCGCGGAAGCTGTACGTGGATACGCCCAGCCGCACGCCGTTACCCACCGGATCGCCGGGCGCGCTCCATGCGGCCGATAGAGGAATCGCGCTCAAAGCCATCTTGCCGAAACCACGTCTGGAAACCATGCGACGCTCCCGCTCTCTGGAATCGAACTCTCTTCCGGATAGCGTCGATTATAATCGGTTTTGATGCCCAGTAGGTTTTGCCGGATTGTGGTGTTGTCGGTGGCCGCCCTGGCTGCCGCCCAAGGGGCGAACAACGGGTGTCCCGACCGCCCCGTGCGGTCGATTTCCTCCTCCGCGATGCCTGCCGACGTGTGCATTCCCGACGGCTTCACCGACGTTCCGGTGAACTACTTCGACGACTACTCCTGGCGCGCGTTTCTGGCAATGGTGTGGCCGGCGGCTCCCGGTCGTCGCGGCGCTGCTAATGCCAATAAGCCGGTGGGCGCCGCCGGACCGCGCGTATTTGAGACGCTGAAATCGCTGTGGGAGGTCTTCCACGAGGACGGTTCGGCCCCCGTGTCCGACTTCAACGCCTACGACAACGCCGCCCACAACGCCTGCAAGGTGCAGCCGCAATTCGGCGATCTGGTGCTCGCGTCTTTTTCGGGAATCGACGATATCGGACAGGCAGGAGCCGGCGAGCTCGACGGACCGCTGGCGGCGCAGAACGGCAGGTACGTCCGCTACCAGACGCTGTACAATCGGGCGGCGTTCGATTTCATTGTGCGCCACCGGTATTACCTGCGAAGCAATCTGCCCAAGGTGCCGAGTCCGCGGCCGAATACGCCGGTGATGGAGTTCCCCATCGGAAGCCTCGTCGTCAAGGCCGCCTGGCTGGACATGGCGGGGTTCCCCGCCGGGCAGGTCAAGCGCTATTACACCCGCGGCGCCATGGTGCGCGACCCGGGCACGGGCGCGTGCTCGCGGGTCACGGTGGGGCTGGTGGGCCTGCACATCGTGCGGAAAACGCCCAGCCGCCCGCAGTGGATCTGGTCTTCCTACGAGCAGATCGATAGCGTGCCCCCTTCGCGCTTCGGCGACCCGGTGAAGTTCACTTTCCACGATGGCGGCAAGGCTCCCATGCCCGCCGAGAACCCACTCTCGCTGGCGCCGCTGGCGCCCGAACCGGTGACGCCCTTCAACGTGGAGAGGCCGTTCTTCGCCCGCGTGCATCCCAAGACCGAACTCACCAACTATCAGTATCAGGAGCTGCTAAAGGACACCGTCTGGCAGTATTACGCGATCGTGGTGACGCAGTGGCCGCGCATGGAAGGCAATCAGGCGCTGCCGGTCGCCGCCTCGCAGAACGGCGACATCACCAGCACCTTTCCCGGCGCCGGCGCCTTTTCCGCGTTCGCCAACGTCTCCATGGAGACCTTCGACCAGGGGCGTCCGCAGTTGGGGTGCATGAGCTGCCACAACCAGGCGCGCCTCTCCGCCGACTTCATGTGGTCCGTGCTGGACCACGCGTATCCCGCAATAATTGCCCCGGCCGCGGCGGCGCTGCGCGACAAAGCCGCACAATGAGTAATGCGCTAAATGTGCGTGAATGCCGGATGGGATGATTGTACTTGACCGATCGTGAACAAGCCAACAGGAATCGACTTGGTTCTTCGTGAACGCTCAAGTATGATCAAGTTGTGAACGATCGTCTGCGTACTCGTGAAATCACGGAGGACGACATGGTGAAGCTCATGAATTGGATCTCCACCAATCCTGAGGTGCCGAACGGTGCGTGGTGCAAGGACTTCGGCACGTTCAACCTGGTAGGGCACGGAGCATCACCGGGTACGTTTCTCGAAAAGGACCAGCCGTGTCTTGGCACGAAGATCTAAATTCTCAAAGTGCGTAACAAAACCGCACAATGAGACGCCTTTCACCCGTCAGTCTATCCGTAGTAGAATGACGTGCGGAATGAGAGAGGGAGACCCTGTGGATCTTACCAGACGCGATTTAGGGAAGCTGGCTCTGGCCGCCATCCCGGCATCGAGATTGCTGGCCAAGCCCAATTCGAATTTCGACGGCGTGCAGGTCGGCGTCATCACCTACAGCTACCGGTCCATGCCGGGCGCCAACGACGCTGAGGGGCTGCTGAAATACATCGTGGATTCGGGCATCAGCGGGATCGAGCTGATGGGGCCGGCTGCGGAAATCTACGCCGGCTCGCCGGCGTCTGCCGGTCGCGGCGGCGGTGGCGGACAGGGCCGCGGACCCGGCGGCGGACAAGGCCGTGGAGCCGGCGGCGGACAAGCTGGAGGACCCGGCGGCGGACAGGGCAGAGGCCCCGGCGGCCCCGGTGGTCCGGGACGCGGTCAGGGTGGCGGCGGCCGTGCGCCGCTGACTCCCGAGCAGCAGGCCGCCCAGCAAGCCAGGGCTGAGGAATTAAAGAAGTGGCGCTTGTCCGTCTCCATGGACAAGTACAAGGCGATGCGCAAGATGTACAACGACGCCGGCGTCAACATCTACGCGTTCAAGCTGGAGCCCAACCCCAACATGTCCGACGAGGAATACGAGTACATCTTCCACGTGGCGGACACGCTGGGCGCCAATCACGTAACCCTGGAGCTCTCCAATAACGCGGAGTTCACGCAGCGCATCGGCGACTTCGCGGCCAAGAAGAAGATGATGGTCGCCTATCACGCGCATACGCAGGCCACCATCACAGCATGGGATGCGGTGCTGGCGCAGTCCAAGGGCAACGCCATCAACCTGGATTGCGGCCATTACGTAGCGGGCACCAGCGAGAGCCCGATTCCGCTGATCCAGAAGCACAGCAGCCGGATCGCGAGCATGCACTTGAAGGATCGCAAGAAGGCCTCTAACGGCGGCGCCAACCTGGTCTGGGGTCAGGGCGAGACGCCGATCAAGGAAATCCTCATGCTGATGCGCAAGGAGAAGTACAAGTTCCCGGCCAGCATCGAGCTGGAATACCAGATTCCAGAGGGTTCCGACGCCGTGGTCGAGACCTCCAAGTGCGTGCAGTTCTGCAAGAACGCGCTGGCGTAGTGCGGTCCGTGCCGCGTTTCAGGATGATCCGAACACGCGCGTGAAAATCTTGTCCACGTTGCGTAGTTGCCGCTCAAGCGAAAACGACTCGGCGATGCGCTCGGGCGGCAACACCGCGCGGATCTCCGGGCCGGCCGCTGTCGCCGCGCGAAAATCCGACTCCTCTTCCCAGGCGCGCATGGCATGGGCCTGCACGACGTGGCAGGCCTGCTCGCGCAGCATGCCGGCGGCGGCCAGGTCGAGCAGCAACTGGCCGGAGAAGATCAGGCCACGAGTTTCGGGGCGGGTGGATCGCGGAATCATGACGATTTAGAACTGAAACACTTCCGACGGACGGCGCTGCTCGGCGATGGCCAGGCGGGTCTCCAGGCCGCGCTGCTCGAGCGCCTGGGTGGCGATGATGCGCACGATCTCGGGATGATTGTTCTGCTCGGAGAGGTGGCCCAACACGAGGTGGGCCGTGGTGCTACTGAGG
>JBGPKH010000120.1:0-17311 GCA_041485845.1 Bryobacteraceae bacterium | reverse complement strand
GGGATCATCCATCGCGATCTGAAACCGCAGAACATCAAGGTCCGCGCCGATGGCACCGTGAAGGTGCTCGACTTCGGACTCGCCAAGGCCATCGATGCTTCGGGTCTGTCGGGCGGCAACGCGATGAACAGCCCGACGCTCACGGCGCGCGCGACGCAGTTGGGGATGATCATCGGCACCGCGTCGTACATGGCCCCCGAGCAGGCGCGCGGCAGGCCGGTCGACAAGCGCGCGGATATCTGGGCGTTCGGTGTGGTGTTGTACGAGATGCTCACCGGGGCCGTGTTGTTCGGCGGTGGGGACACGGTGACGGACACGATCGCGTCGGTGGTGAAGGAGGATCCGGATTGGAAGACGCTTCCCGCGGACACGCCGCCGCACATCCGGAAGTTGCTGGAGCGGTGCCTGCGCAAGGACCCGAAGAAAAGGATGCAGGCCATCGGGGATGTGCGGCTCCTGCTCGATGAGCCGGATGAGGCGCCCGCGGTGACCGTCGCGGCGCCGCCTGTCGCCGTGCGGCGCCTCCCCTGGCTGCCGTGGTCGGTGACGGGCCTGGTGGTAGCGGCGGCTGCGGTGGCGGCGGGCACGGTATGGCTGCGGCCGAAGCCGGTCGACATGGGGGCGGCGCGTTTTCTGCTTACGATTCCGGAGGGTAATACCGAATCCGGATCGCCGGCGGCGGCACAGGCGGCGCCTTCGCCCGATGGGCGCTACATTGCGTTCGTTGCGCTGGACAAGGCGGGGAAGGAGAATCTGTGGGTGCGCCCGCTGGGGTCGCTGGCGGCGCACAAGCTCGACAAGACCGAAGGGGCGAATTTCCCGTTCTGGTCGCCGGATGGGCAGTTCATCGCGTTCTTCGCGGAGGACAAGCTGAAGCGCGTCGCCGTGTCCGGCGGGTCGCCGCAGACCCTGTGCGACGCGAAAACGGCGGGTACGTCGCGCAACGCCGGCGATGGCGGCACGTGGAACCGGGAGGGTGTGATCGTGTTCGCCCCGGGAGGAAGGGCGCTGATGCGGGTTCCCGCGGCCGGCGGGATCGCCACGCCCGCCACCACGCTGGACTCGCAGGAGTCGGGCCATAGCTGGCCGCAGTTCCTGTCCGGCGGCCGGCAGCTTCTCTACTGGGCCAGGGGCAAAGATCCCGGCAAGAGCGGCATCTACATCCAGGAACTCGGTTCTTCCCAAAGAATCCTGGTCTTGAAGACCACGATCCGCGCCGCCTGGTCGCCGCCCGGGTACCTGCTCTTTGTGCGCGAATCGACGCTGTTCGCACAGCGGATGAACCCCAAGACGTTCCAGGTGGAGGGCGAGGCGAACCCGATCGCGGAGGAGGTCAGCAACAATGAATCCAATGGGCGAGCCGCTTTCGCGGTGTCGGAAAACGGCGTGCTGGTCTATCGTGGTGGCTCGATTACGCGCGTCCGGCAGCTCGCCTGGTATGACCGGGAGGGCAAGCGCCTGGGAGCGGCCGGCAAGGCCGGTGAATACGGGTCCGTGAGGCTTTCGCCGGACGAAAAGAGCGCGGCCGTCGTGGCCGGAACGGGGCCCGGCCGTAGCGACACCTGGATCGTGGATCTGGCGACCGGCACGCCCACCCGTATGACCATGGATTCCCAGTCTTCGATTTACCTGGGGCCATGGTCGCCCGACTCGCAGCGGATTGCGGTCAATCGCCAGAGTGGGGGGCCGGGCGAAGTCACGGTCGCCTCTGGAAAGATGAGGGTGCTGGCGACCGACGCGCGCTACTGCAACGACTGGTCGCCGGCCGGCGCTTCGCTCCTTTGCCTTGACCAGGACGGCAACCGATTGTTCGTGGTCCCGCTCACCGGCGAGGCCAAGGCGCGCACCATCGCGGAGACTCCTTACCGCAGGCGCAATTTCCGCTTCTCGCCCGACGGGCAGTGGGTGTCGTACAGCTCCGACGAATCGGGCCGGTTCGAAGTCTTCGTGGCTGCGTTTCCTTCCTTCGCGGAGAAACGGCAGGTCTCGAACGGCGGCGGCGGCGGGTCGTTTTGGAGGAAGGATGGCAAGGAGATCCTGTACGTGTCGCCGGACAGCACCCTGATGAGCGCGGAAATCAAGACCGGCTCGCGCATCGAAGTGGGCACACCCAAGCCTCTATTCCAGTTCGGGAGAGGTTCGTTTGCCGACTTCGGAATCTCGCCCACGGGGGATGGCAAGCGGTTCCTGGTCGTCGAAGGCGATCAGGCAAACCAGCAGGCCCAGATCATGGTGGTGGTGAACTGGGCGGCGGAGCTGAAGCAGTAGGCCCGCTCCAGAACAGAGCCGGTAGAGCTATGTCTGGGTTGCCTTGGTAGCCAGGTTCCCAAACTGGCTGATCCGTACAGATCCCTCCGGAAAAACCGCTCGGATCTCCAGCCGTCCGCCCATCGCTTCAATGAACCGTTCCAACGTGCTGACATACATGTCAGTGCGGCGTTCCAGCTTGGAGATGGCCGATTGATCGACCTTTAGAGTCTCCGCCAGTTGCTGCTGGGTCAACCTGAGTGCGCCGCGCAGTTCTTCAAGCGCCATCTCCTGCTTGAGTCGCTGGTAGGCAGCGTCGCTGCGCGAGATAGACGCCGGTGACATTCTTACTTCGAGCTCTCTAAACTTCCGGGCCATCCTTCAACGCTCCTTCCTTTTGAAGTTGTTCGATATGCTCGTCGTAGATCCGGTCGGCGAGCGGCACGGTTTCCTCGTACCAACGGTCATTTCCGGTCTTGTCGCCGCCGGTCAGAAGCACGCCGGTTCGTCGCGGGTCAAATGCATACAGCACACGATAGGGCCGGCCGCGATGTTGCACCCTCAGTTCTCTCATGTGGGAGTGCTTCGACGTTTCCACTCCCGAGCAGTACGGATACTTGAGCCCCACACCATAATCTTCAAGCAGCCTCACATATGCTCGGATATCTTCCTGTTCCTCGGATGTCAGACCGTCCCACCATTCTCCAAACTCGTCGGTAAACTCGACCTCACATGCCATCCAATTCATAATGCCATCGATGGCATATCCTCGTCAAGTGTGGTTGGCACACGTGGTTGGCCCCCGTCTCCGGCCTGAGCCTCCTGTCCCGCGGTTTTAGCCGCGGGGGAAACGCAGCCGGGCTGAGATGACGGCCTCCCGCAATCTCTTGTCCTTCTCCAGCGCATATATGACTGCGATTCCCAAACCGGCGGGGATAGGCACAGAGCCGCTGATCGCTATCACAATGAAGACTCCCATGCCGACTGTGAGCAGAATATTATAGCTGGTGCGCGTTGCGGAAGACAGTGGGCAGGTCACTTGGTGACCGCACTTGCAGGTAAACCTACTGAAGCCAAGGATCCCAGTGCGCCGAAGCGAACCATAAAATGGGGCGCCGCACGCTGTGCATATGTTTCCCCCTTCTGCGTATTCTCCCAGCGGCCGGATCCAGTACCGATAGACCAGCGCGCCCAAGCCCACGGTCGCGAGCGCAGTCACCGAGGCCTTGGGCTGTTGCACCACACCGTAGATCATCATGCCGGTCCCCACCAGGATGTAGGACGCCGGTATCAGGGGATACGCGAATTCGATCGCGCGCAGCTTTTGCCAGTCCGGACGAGTGCGGCGAAACACCAGCAGCGCGGCCACCGACAGCACCGTGAACAGCGTCAGGCTCATCCCGATATAGGTCAGCAGGTCGCGGAATGGCGTCAGCGTCATGAGCATGGCGCACAGCCCCTGGCTCATAATCGCCACCACCGGGGTGTGCCACCGAGGATGCACCGCCGCGGCCGCGCGGAAGAACGCCCGGTTCTTGGCCATGGCGTAGTACACGCGCGGTCCCACCGTTACTTCCGCGTTGACCGTGGAGACGATGCAAATCGCCATCAGCGCCGAAAACACGCCCGCCACGTTCGGCCCGAACAGGTGCAGGGCGGAGAGCGAACCGATGGCAATCTCGCCCTTCATGCTCTCCAGGCGCATGGCGTAAATGAAGGTCACGTTCAGGCCGACGAACAGCGCCGCCACGATCACCGTGCCCACGCCCAGCGCCGCCGGCAGAGTCCGCTCCGGCCGCCGCACTTCCTCGGCGACGTAGGTCGCGGCGTTCCACCCGCTGTAGCCTACCATGACCCACAACAGGCTGACGAAAAACTGCGTCGGCAGGCTCACCGTCGAGGTGCGGATAGCCGGCTCCGAGAAATGGCTCCAGCTTCCCGTGCCAACACTGAAGGCCAGCATGACGAAGCCCAGGATGACGGTGAGCTTGGTGGCGGTCAGCACGTTCTGCACTTTCGCCGTTCGCCCTACGCCCAGGCAGTTGAGAATAGTGAACGAGGCGATGAGCGCCGAGGCCAGTAACTGCCCGCGGCCGAGGTGGAGCGAGAACACTCCCGAGCCCACCACCAGCGTGGCATTGGACTGTTTCAGGCTCGCCCAGAAATATCCCAGGTAGTCGGAAAAGGCCAAGGACGCCAAGGCGATGGGCGCGGAAAAGCCGGCGAAGAACGAGACCCACCCGGTCATGAATCCCCACTCCGGACCGAACGCGTGGGTCAGATAGACATACTCTCCTCCCGAGCTCGGAAAGTTGATGCCCAGCTCGGAATAGCTCAGCGCACCGGCAAAGGCGAAGACCGCGCCCACGGCCCAGCACGCCAGAATCAGGCCGGCGCTTCCCAGGTCGGCCGCCATGAATCCGGTGGTCCCAAAAATGACCATGCCCACCATGTTGGAGATGACCAGCGCGGTCGCGCTGAAGAAGCCGAGTTGCCGCAGCAACGCCGGCTTGGAGGCCTGCATTTGTAGGTTGGGCATTCGAGACCTAGAGCTATTCTATGCCACGAATGCCATCGTAGAGCCGAACGGTTCAGAGGGACGATCGGCAAAGGATCTGCTGGTGCGAATAGCCCGCCAGAGAGTACCAGTTGGAAAACCTGGGGGATCCGCGCCCTGGAGTCCACATGGCGAACGCCGAAGCCAACGTGTAGTCCGCCTTGACCGTGATATCCGTCCCCGCGGCATTGGCCGTAGTGGGCGGCCACGCGGTCCCGCCAGTCTGACTTTTGTGGGGAGAGTGTTTGGGGAGTCGGAGATGCTGGGGTTGGCGAAGGCCTGCCAGGATGCGGCGGAGTGGCGGCGCAGCGATAGCCGGCGCACAAAGCCGATGGCCGTCCGCGGCTCCGATCTCCGGCGCCTTCGGGACTTTGCCTGCCCCGCGGGCTTAGAAATTCAGGCGTCCGTTCCACTGGATTTCACGCGCGCCGCCGATAGTCCCCGTCTGGCCGAAGTTGGTGCTGTTGATGCCGGTCTGCCCCACCGAGAAGCGCACGTGATTCGGGAGGTTGAAGAACTCCATGCGGATCTCGAAGTTCATCCGCTCCTTGATTTGCGTTCGCTTCACGATGTTGGCGTCGATGTTGCTGAAGTTCAGCCCGCTGCATCCGTTGCGCAGGCCGCGATCGCCCAGCGCGCCGGCGACGGGGTTGGTCAGAACCGACGGGTTGGCGCCCCGCGCGAGGCCCGGGCCCGAACCGGCGATCACGAAATTCGAGGGGAGGTAAAACGGCACCCCTCCCGTCTGATACAGGCCGATCGCGCCGCACACCTGCCGGTCCGTCATGCCGGCCGCCACCGCAGGGTTCGCCGCTGGTCCCGGGAACGTGCTCCGCCGCCCCCGAACGCCACGTAGTGAGCGCGCTGATCTGCCAGCCTTCGAGCACTCGTCCGGCAATTCCCGCCGATGCGAACCGCCGCCCGCGCCCCAACGGCAATCGATAAGTTCCCAGGCCGTGGAAGGTGTGATTCACATCGAAGCCCGCGCGGGTGTAGTTGAATCGCGGGTTGCCCAGGTCCAGGCTGGTGTCGGTCTCGCGCGACGACCGCACGATCTATTCGGCCTGGTTGTCACAGAAGCCGACATCTGGCTGGCCACTGTGGAGTGAGCCATGTCCGGCCAGAGCACCCCCGCTACCACCTTTCCGGCAGCTCGACCTCCACCGTGACGATCTGGCCGAGAGTGGATGGCTCGGTGACCCACTACCCGCGGGGGCGATGAAGCCCGGCTTGAGCCAACGCCCCAGCCCACTCGCGCTTTGGCGAGCCAAAACCGGGCCCTGGCCCCCACACAACCCCAATCCCCAACCCCCGCTATGATAGTGGGCGTGCTCCGACCGACCCTCGCGCTCCTGCTCGCCGCGCCCCTGTTCAGCGCCGGCCCGTACCTCTTCACTTCCTTCCGCCGCAACGGCGAGACCGGCGTCTACTTCGCCCTCAGCAATGACGGACGCCAGTGGAAGCCCCTCCACAACAACCAGCCTGCCATCCAACCCGCGCAGCCCGGCATGCTCATGCGCGATCCCTGGCTCGGCCGGGGCCCCGACGGCACGTGGCACATGCTCTGGACCTGGGGTTGGACCCGCAAGGAGTCCGGCGGCAGCCTCCAGATCGGCCACGCCAGCTCCACGGACCTCGTCCACTGGTCCCCGCAGCGCGCCATCCCCGTCATGGCCGATGAGCCTGGCGCGCGCAATGCCTGGGCGCCGGAGGCCGCCTGGGATCCGGAACGCAAAGAGTGGATCGTATTCTGGTCCACCACCATCCCCGGACGATTCCCCGGCACCGAGGCCACCGGCGACAACGGCTACAACCACCGCCTCTACGCCGTGACCACCAAAGACTGGGAGACGTTCACTACGGCGCGCCTGTGGTTCGACCCGGGCTTCAACTGCATCGATGCCACGCTCGCCCACGCCGGCAACCGCTGGATTATGGTCTTCAAGGACGAGCGCAAGACGCCCTTGATGAAGCGGCTCCGCCTGGCCTTCGCCGATTCCCCGCGCGGTCCCTGGCGCGATGTCTCCGAGCCGTTCACCGGCGATTGGGTGGAAGGTCCGTCGGTCGCGAAAATTGGCCGCGAATGGTGGATCTATTTCGACCACTATTCGAAGCCGCAGCGCTACGGCGCCATGCGCACCACCGGCTGGAAGACGTTCGAGGACATGACGGAGCAGGTGAGCTTCCCCGCGGATCACCGCCATGGCACCGTGGTCCAGATCCCCCAAAAGCTCGCGGGCCAGTTGCAGGAGTGGCGCTGACGCATGCCCAACACCAAGATCGTCGCCACCCTGGGCCCGGCCACCGACCCGCCCGGCATCCTCGGCCAGTTGCTCTCCGCCGGCGTCGACGTGTTCCGCCTCAATGCCTCGCACGGCACCGAGTCCGACCAGGCCACGCGCATTTCGACCGTCCGCGCCCTCGCGCGGCAGGCCGGCGTTCACGCCGGAATCCTGCTCGACCTCCAAGGTCCCAAGATCCGGCTCGGCCGCTTTGCAGGCGGCAGTTGCATTCTGGCAACCGGGGCCTCCTTCACCATCACCACCGAGCCCGTGACCGGCGCCTGCGACCGCGCCTCCACCGGATACGCCAACTTCGCCCGCGACGTGCGCCCCGGCGACCGCATCCTGCTGTCCGATGGCTCGATCGAACTGCGCGCCGTCTCGACCGACGGCATCGCGGTCCAGACTGAGGTCGTCACCGGCGGTCCCGTTAGCGATCACAAGGGCATCAACCTCCCTGGCGTCCGCGTGAGCATCCCGTCGCTCACCGGGAAAGACCTCGCCGACCTGAATTTCGGGCTCTCCGCAGGCATCGACCTGGTGGCGCTCTCCTTCGTCCGCACCGCGGCCGACGTGCAACAGTTGCGGGAGCGCATGAGCGGCCGCTCCGTCCCCATCGTCGCCAAGATCGAAAAGCCCGAAGCCTGGGAGAACATCGAATCCATCCTGAACGTCACCGATGGCGTCATGGTCGCCCGCGGCGATCTGGGCATCGAGACCGCCCTCGAGAAAGTCCCGCGCATTCAGAAGTCCATCATCCGCCGCGCGCGGCGCAAGGGCCGCTTCGTCATCACCGCTACCCAGATGCTGGAATCCATGATCGAGCACCCCACGCCCACGCGCGCGGAGGTCAGCGACGTGGCCAACGCCATCTACGACGGCACCGACGCCGTGATGCTCTCGGCCGAAACCGCCGCCGGCAAGTATCCCGTGGAAGCCGTGCGCTTCATGGACCGAATCGCCGCGGAGTCCGAGGAGTCCATCCGCAAAAAAGGCTACCAGGACCCGCCGCACTCTCCCGAGCCCGGCAACGCGGAAATCCTCGCCGATGCCGCTTACCGCGCCGCCCGCGAATCCGAGGCCGCCGCCATTGTCGTGTTCACCACCACCGGATCGAGCGCCCGCCTCGTCTCGCGCTATCGCCCGCCGGTGTGTGTGTACGCCATCACGCCCAGCGACATTACGGCCCGGCAGCTCGCGGTGAATTACGGGGTCACCCCCATCCTCGCGCCCGAAGTCTCCAACACCGACGAGATGCTGGCGCAGATGGACCGCCTGATGGTGGAAGGAGGTCGTCTCCGCCACGGCCAGTTGGTCGTGTTCCTCGCCGGCCAGCCGGTGGGCCGCGCGGGGACTACCAACCTGATGAAGCTGCACCGCGTGGGAGCGGGATGATTTCAACCGTGGGACAGGACTCCTGGCCTGTCCCGGCCGCCTTTAGGTCCGGCCCACCACCCGATGAAGCCGCACCGCGCCGGAGTGGGATAATAACGGACGACGATTGAAGGGCAAAGTTCTCATAGTGACCGCCTCCACCGGAATTGCGGCGGCCTTCGCGCGACAGGCGGCGGCCGCGGGTGCGCATCTCGTCATCGCCACGGGCGACGCCCAGTCCGGTTGGGAACTGGCGAAGCATACCGCAGAAGTGTGGGCCGAAGAACTCTCGGGCGCGGATTCCGCCGAGTCCGGGCTGCCGCATTGTCTTTCGAAATTCGGCCGCGTCGACGGCCTCTTCAACGCCGCGGGCCTCAGCGGACGCCGTTTCGGCGATGGCCCGGCGCATGAATGTGCCGGCGAAGGATGGGACACCACGCTGGCGCAGAATCTCGGGATCGTGTTTCGCACGTGCCGCGCCGCGACCGGCCGCATCCTCCAGCAGGAGCCCGGCGCAAACGGAATCCGCGGCGCCATTCTCAACATGGGCAGCGTGCTGTCCGAAGCGCCGCAGCCGCGCCACTTCGCCACCCATGCTTGTGCGGCGGCGAAAGGCGCGGCCGCCGCGATGACCCGCTGCATGGCGGCCTGCTACGCGCCCCACAAGATACGCGTCAACGCCAGCGCTCCGGGCCTCGTCCGCACGCCCATGAGCGAACGGGCCCAAGGCAGTCCGGAGCTGCTCGAATTCATCGGGAAGAAACAGCCGCTCACCGGGGGCACGGTCGACGCCGCGGACGTCGCGCGCGCCGCGCTCTTCCCGCTCGGCGCCGAAGCGCGGTCCATCACCGGTGGTATGGACTGTAGACGCGGGTTGGAGCGTCACCGCGGTTTGAAATCGGAGGAATCTCATGGTGCTCTTAGGAATCGATATCGGAGGCGCCCAGATCCGGGCCGGGATGGTGGACGAACAGGGCGCCATCCTCGCCTCCCGCACCGTTGACACGCCCAGCGATCTGGATGGTTTTCTGCCCTCGTTGCAGGACGCCATTGGCTGGTTGCTCGAAGCCACGGACCTTCCCGCCGGAGTCGGCGTGGGCTGTAAGGGCATCATCAACCCCGACAGCACGCTCGTCGAGACTGTGATGGGACCGCTGCATTATCTCCAAGGACTGCGCCTCAGCGAGCTGGTGGGTCTGCCCCTCGACGTTCCGGTCTTCGCGGACAATTACGCGCGGGTGGCCATGGCGGGCGAGATGGTGTGGGGCGCCGCGCGCGGGCTCGAGAACGTCCTGATGCTGACTCTGGGAACCGGAGTCGGCGGCGCGGTGATCGCCAACGGTCATTTGCTGCGCGGCCACTCCGGCGTGGCCGGCCACCTGGGACACATCACCGTCGATCCCGATGGGCCGCAGTGCTCCTGCGGCAATCGCGGCTGCCTGGAGACCATCTTCTCCGCGCGCGCCATCGAAGGGGAAGCCTGGGCCGCCGTGCATCGCGGATGTTCCTCCACGCTGACGCGCCTCTTCCGCGAGCAGCCGCAGCTCGCCACCTGCCGCACCATCTTTCAGGCGGCGTGCGAAGGCGACGCGCTTTCCACCTTGATCGTCTCCAAAGCCATTCGTGGTTTGGGCGCCGCCATCGCCGGACTGCTCCACGTCTTCGATCCCGAGATCGTGATCGTCGGAGGCCCTGTGGCCGATGCCGGCGCCGACCTCCTCGTCCCGCTGCAAGAGGAGGTGTGGAGCCGCTCCCGCGGCCTGCTGGTCCGCGATGTTCCGCTCGTCGAGCAGCAGGTGCCCGACCGCTCCGGCATCGTCAGCGCCGCCGGCCTCGTCATGGCCCCCCGCGCCTAAGTAGGACTGGCCTCCCGGCCTGTCCACCACCCGGCAGCTACTTCGCCCGAATCGCCACCGAAGCGATGTGATTCTCCCACTCCAGTTGGATCTTGCCGGTGGCGCCGCCCGCGGTGATCGTATACTTCAGCGCTTCGATCGGCGCCTTCGGCTTCTCCATCTTCATGTCGACGCGGCCCAGATCCATGCTGGCGTCGTAAGAATCGCCGTTCTGGCCGCTCTGTTTGTTGACGATGAGCTTCCAGTTCTCGGGGTCCTTCACCAGGACGTAGAGCGTATAAGTGCCCGCCGCTAAGTTGAGGCCGCCAATGTCGAGATTGGCCCCGGTAGTAAGAGTGGTGGCGGCGTTCGCTCCCGCGCGCCACACGGGATAGGTCGAGTCTTTCGATACCACTCCGCCGTCTCCAAAGATCTGGCGGCCGCGCACCGAAGGCGCCGAGTACTTGATCGTGATCGGCTTGCCCCCGATAGTGCCCGATACCTCAGCACCCGGACTCTGGGCGGAAACAAGGCTGGCGAGGCCGATCAGCGCCAGCAGGAATTTTGGTGTTCGCATCACCCGTTACTATACCGTGGCGCAGCCACTCCTGGCCGCAAGCGCCGAGACTCGTCTCGGCGCCACTCTTCTCCGCGCTCTCGGCTCCCTCTGCGCTCTCAGGTTTTGACTTTGGTCTTCTCCGCGTTTTCCTCCGCACCTCCGCGTCTCCGCGGTTAGACCCATGTCCCGATTGGTTCGGCCTCACTGGGTGAACCCCGTGCCACGGCATATAATGATGGCTTGCTATCGCTATGCCAAAACCGACCGTCACTTTCGGCGAGATCATGCTGCGCCTCGCGCCGCCGGGTTTCGAGCGTTTCCTGCAGAGTCCCCAGTTCGTGGCAACCTTCGGGGGCGGAGAGGCCAACGTAGCCGTCGCGCTTGCGTCGTTCGGCTTCCCCGCAGCGTACGTTACCGTCCTGCCGCAGGGGAATCCCGTGGCGGATGCCGCCGTCGCCGAGCTGCGGCGCTTCGGCGTGGACACTTCCAAAATCGTCCGCGGCAAAGGCCGACTGGGCATCTACTTCCTCGAGGCCGGCGCCAATCAGCGCCCCTCGAAGGTGGTCTACGACCGCGCCAACAGCGCCATCGCCCTCGCCAAGCCGGGCGACATCGACTGGGATTCCGTCTTCACCGAGGCCGCCTGGTTCCACATCACCGGCATCACCCCCGCGATCAGCGCGTCGGCCGCAGACCTCTCGCTCGAATCCATGAAGCAGGCTCGCGGGAAAGGCCTCACCGTTTCCTGCGATCTCAACTACCGCAAGAACCTCTGGAAGTGGGGCAAGCCCGCGGTCGAAGTGATGCGCCAGCTCGTCCAGCACGTGGACATCGCCATCGCCAACGAAGAAGACGTGCAGATGGCGCTCGGCATCCAGGTGGATGTCGATGTCCATTCCGGCAAGCTCGACCCCGCGCAGTACGAGAAACTGGCGGACGCCGTGCTCGCCGCCTATCCGAACTTGCGCGCCATCGCCATCAGCCTGCGCGAATCTCACAGCGCCTCGCACAACGGCTGGTCGGCCTGCCTGCACGACCGCCGGCAGTTCATGGTGAGCCGCTCCTACGAGATCACCCACATCGTCGACCGCGTAGGCGGGGGCGACAGTTTCGCGGCCGGCCTGATCTACGGCTGGCAGGAGCTCGCCTCGCATCAGGACGCGCTCGAATTTGCCGTCGCCGCCAGTTGCCTCAAGCACTCCATACCCGGCGACTTCAACCGCACCAGCGTAGATGAGGTCCGCGCGCTCCTCAAGGGCGGCGGATCGGGGAGAGTCCAGCGCTAATACGTGGGACAGGCCTCCTGGCCTGTCAGGGACCGCACATATGAATCGACGATCTTTCTTTCAATCCGCCGTCTCGGCGTCCGCCCTCGGCCTCGCCGAACAAACCCCGGCCCGCGCCGCCATCTCCAAGACCAAGATCACCCGCGTGCGCGCGTACTCGCCGGCCAACCGCAACCCGCTGTTCAACCAGAGCGACCTCGTGGTGACTATCGAGACCGACGCGGGAATCACCGGCATCGGCGAGGGCGGCTCGAAGGACACCCTCGAGCAGTGCGCCGGCCGCCTTATCGGCCGGGACCCGCAGTACATCGAGCGGCTCTGGCAGGACATGTATCGCGCCTTCTTCTACCCGCCGGGCCGCGAGAAAATGCACGCTCTCGGAGCCCTGGACCTGGCCCTGTGGGACATCCGCGGCAAGGCGCTGAACCTCCCCGTCCACGCGCTGCTCGGCGGCATGGCGCGCAACTTCTGCGAATGCTACAACACCTCGGGCAACGTTCCCGGCATTCGCCCGGGCATGAGCGTGAAGGAGCGCGCCGCGGCCACCATCGCCGCGGGATACCGTGCCTTCCGCTTCGGCGCCGCCGATACGCCGGCCAACACCACCTTCAACACCCACCAGAAGCTCAACCAGATGTACGACGAGTGCGTCCAGGTGCGCGAAGGCGTGGGCAAGAACGGCGACTGGTGCGTCGACTTCCACCAGCGCTTCGACCTCTCCGACGCCATGCGCGGCTGCGACCTCATCAAGGACCTCGCGCCTTACTTCGTCGAGGACCCGGTGCGCACCGAGGGCTTCGCGGAAGACATCCCCATCCTGCGCCGCGCCGTCAAGGTGCCCATCGCCGCCGGCGAAGAGTGGGGTAATCGCTGGGACTTCAACAAGCTGGTGGAGAACCACGACCTCGACTACGTACGGGTCACGCTCCCCAACGTCGGCGGCATCACCGAGATGACCAAGATCCTGGCCATCTGCGAGACGCATTTCGTGGGCATCATTCCGCACTTCACCGGCCCCATTTCGACCGCCGCGCTGGTCAACTCGCTGGGCCCGTTCTCCGGGCCGGTGCTGATGGAGTACAACTACGGCGGCCGCACCATCGCGCACATGCCGGTGGGCCTCGACTTCAAGGAAGGCAAGCTGTACGCCAGTGAGCGGCCCGGCCTGGGAGTCGAGATCGACTTCAAGCCGCTCACCCAGATTGCCGAATTCACCCAACCGATCACGGCCCGCGCCCAGACGTATTTCCGTCCCGACGGGTCGATCACGAATTGGTAACGGGGGTGGGCGAATGAGGAACGCTTGTCCATCGAGCGCAGCCTGGAAAGGCTGGTATTGTCCTCGCGGAAGAGTAAATTGCTCTGCCGCGACGGGCCCCGATGACCCGAAGGAAGACCGATGGGACGGGACGGGGGAGCCCGCACTCCGCCTGTGGACCTATTCACGATGGGTTAAGAATTCGGCTGATGAATTAAAGCAAAGGAGTATCGCGCCATGCAGGCCACGTACCGCAAGTCGAGGTTTTTGCCTCGCCTGCAGGAATTACTGGTGCGTGCCCCCGGAAGAAAGAATCGAAGGGGGGCTGATTGAAGTGAAGGCCTTCGGAATCAAATATTTGACTCCGACGCCGGCTTCCGTGGGCGGTGAGATAGAATATGAGCGGGCTATGAAGTTCCCGGTTAGCATCTATGAGGATGAGGACGGCATGCACATCGCGGAGTGTCCGTCAATTCCCGGCTGTGTGGGCCAAGGTCGCACCGAGGTAGAAGCCGAGGCAAATCTCGCTGGCGCAATCAAGGAATGTCTGGCGGTCCGGGCCGAGAAGGGCCTGCCCTTGACGGTCACCATCCGTGAGCTCGAAGTGCCAGTCTGATGCCGCCCGTCCCTTTGCTTCGGGCTCGCGACGTCGTTCGCACCTTCGAGCAATTCGGACGGCAGGTTGCGCGCCAGAGGGGCAGCCACATCATCCTCACAAAATCGGGGCATATCGCGACCCTTTCGGTCCCGGATCACTCTGAGGTGGCGCGTGGAACGCTGCGCGCTTATCGCCAAGTCGGGGCTAACGATTGATGAGTTCTTGGCCATGCTGAGTAGCTGACCCGGCATTGAAGCTGTCGTTACTTCTGCTTTTCACTCTGACCTGCGGCAGCAGATCGGGTTCGGGGCTTCTACAGGCCCGCGGGCGATGAATCTCCTCAAGGGGCTGGCTCGGTCCAGCCGGTTCCGCAACAGCCGTGACGGGCGTTTACCAGGACGGATTAGCAGGGTGACAACTGGCCCCGTCCCGTTCCCCTGGATACGGTGTTCGCCCGCGACTCCGCCTGTCTGGAGGGTGTTCACACTCAGAGCCGGAGGAGGTCACCATCGCGTGAGACCTTTTGAGACCAGGTAGGGTCATCTTAGTTAGCGCGCGGACAGGCCAGGAGGTCTGTCCCACTGCAAGCGCCTGTTATCATGAAACTCATATGGAGGAAGTGAACGTCGGGATCGTGGGGCTGGGCAACGTGGGGTCGGGGACGCTCGGCATCCTCGCCGAAAACGGCGACCAGATCGCGCTCAAGCTCGGATACCGGCTGAACGTGGTCGCGGTGTGCAGCCGTTCGGTACATTCCAAGCAACTGCCCGCGGGGCTCGAACCGGTGCTCAAGACCACCGACTGGCGGGAGGTGGTGACCCATCCGGACGTGCAGATCGTGGCCGAATTGGTGGGCGGCACCAGCGTCGCGGCCGACATCGTGAATGCCGCCATCGAGAACCGCAAATCGGTGGTCACCGCCAACAAGGAGCTGATGGCCGCGTGCGGCCCCGAGATCTGGGACCGCGCCATCCGCGCCGGCATTAATCTCGCCATGGAAGCCAGCGTGTGCGGCGGCATCCCCATCCACGCGGTCCTGCGCGAAGGCATTTCGGGCGACTGCGTCATGGCCCTCTACGGCATCCTCAACGGCACCTGCAACTACATGCTCACCGAGATGGACAAGCGTCAGGTCCCGCTGGCCGTGGTGCTCGCCGAAGCGCAGATGCTGGGATACGCCGAGGCCGACCCGAGCGCCGATATCGATGGCTACGATGCGCGCTCCAAGCTGGCGCTGCTGGCGGCGCTGGCGTTCGGCGAAAAGATCACGCCCTCCGACATCTTCATGGAAGGCATCCGCCGCATCTCGCCCCTGGACTTCCAGTACGCCCGCCAGTTGAAGCACACCATCCGGCTGGTCTGCGGCGCGCGCAAGACGCCCAACGGGCTGATCCTCTTCGTGCGGCCGGCGCTGATTCCCTCGGACACCATTCTCGCCGGAGTACAGGGCGCGTACAACGCCGTGTGGGTGAAAGGCAAGTACGGAGAAGACACCTTCTATTACGGATGGGGCGCCGGCGCGCGGCCCACGGGCGTGGCGGTGGTGAGCGACCTGATGCGCGTGGCGCGCGAGATCCGCAGCGGCAGCCCGGAGCGCGTGTCGCCCTTCGCCCACGAGCGCCTGGGCGAGAACAAGCCCGTCTCTATCCTCTTGCAGAAGCGCGCCTACTACCTGCGCTTCCGCGTGGACGACCGGCCGGGCATCATCGCCAAACTGGCCGGTATTCTGGCCAGCAAGAACATCAGCCTGGAAGCGGTATTGCAGGAGCCGTGCGACACTAAGCACGACCTGCCGTTCGTCATCACCGTCGAGGAGACTTCCGAACAATCCATCCGCGAGGCGGTGGACGAGATGTCGCAGCTCGACTTTATGCGGGAAGAGCCGCTAGCCCTCCCGATGGAGACTGCCCTATGAAACGGATCGCGATTCTTGGCCTGGTGCTCGCCGGCGGGTTGCCTGCTCAAGTGGCCACCCAGGCGAACTCGACCTATCAAACCGAGCAGGGGCGCAAACAGGTCGCCGCCGGGCTCGCCGACCCCGCCCGCGACGAAAAACAGAAGCCGCGCGAACTGGTCGAGGCCATGGGCCTCCAGCGCGGCATGGCCGTGGCCGACGTGGGGACCGGCATCGGCTACATGCTGCCGTTCCTCAGCCGCGCCGTGGGGCGCCAGGGCCGCGTGATCGGCGAAGACATCTTCGACGATTTCCTGGCGTCGGCCAAACAGGTGGCACAGAACCAGAACCTCGCCAACGTGACCTTCGTCAAGGGCACGGACTCGGATCCGAACCTGCCGGAAGGGCAGGTGGACCAGGTGCTGGTGCTGGATGTCTACCACCACTTCGATTACCCCGAGAAAATGCTCGCGGGCATTCACCAGGCGCTGAAGCCCGGTGGCAAACTGGTGATCGTGGAGTACTACAAGTCGCCGGAGGCCATGCCCAACGGCAGGGCCATGAACCACATCCGGATCAACAAGCCGGATGTCATCAAAGAGATCGAGGCGAACCACTTCCGCCTGGTCTCGGAACGGGAACACGTTCCGGGCAGCCAGTACATGCTGATCCTGGAAAGAAATTAGGTAACCCGAAAGAAATCAGGTAAACCAATGACGAGCTTTTTCCGATACACCAGGTTGGCCGCCCTCCCGCTGGCATTGCTGCTGCCACTCGGCGCGCAGGAACAGGGGATCACGCGCCAGCAGGCCGACCAGATCCTCAACGAGCTGCGCCAGATCCGCCAGTTGCTCGAGAAGCAGGGATCCAAGGAGCCGGAGAAGGAACAGGTCACGCGCGCGAAGCTGAACCTCGCAGGCTTCGCCATGCTCGGCTCGAAGGACGCGCCGCTAACCGTGGTGGAGTTCACCGACTACCAGTGCCCCTTCTGCCAGCGCTTCCACGTGACCGCCTACCCCGAATTGAAGAAGAACTACATCGACACCGGCAAGGTGCGGTTCTACAGCCGCGATATGCCGCTCGACTTCCACGCCAACGCCATGCGCGCCGCACAGGCCGCCCGCTGCGCCGCCGATCAGGGCCAGTTCTGGAAGCTGCGCGACGTCATGGGCTCGAATCCCGACAAGCTGGACCTGGACAACATTCTGCGTTTTGCGGGCGACCTGAAGATGGACACCGGCGCCCTGCGTAGCTGCGTGGAGGGCGAGAAGTACAAAAACGCCGTCCAGACCGATGTGATGGAGGCGATGAAGATCGGGGCCAACGCCACGCCGACGTTCGTGATCGGCAAGAGCACGCCCGAAGGCGTGGACGGCGAGCTGATGGTGGGCGCCATGCCGTTCGTGATGTTCGACATGAAG
>JBGPKH010000119.1:0-17347 GCA_041485845.1 Bryobacteraceae bacterium | reverse complement strand
GGCGCGTGGCGAATGCTTTGGCGGGTTTCGATGTGGGGCAGAGCGTGGCGATTTGCGAGCGGGCTTGCGTGGCGGTGGAGGCCATGGAGGGCACCGACGCCATGCTGCGCCGGGCGGCCAGCCTGGTGAACGGCCGGAGGATGGCGCTGGTGAAAGTAGCGCTGCGGCGGGAGCATCTGCTGTTTGATGTCCCGGTAGTGGGGCTGGCCACGGTTCCGGTGATGCGCGAGACGGGGACGGCCGTGCTGGCGGTGGAGGCGGGCCGCACGTTGATGCTGGATCGCGAAGAGATGATCCGGGCGGCGGACGAGGCGGAGATCGCGATTGTGGGGCTCCAGGCGGCGAAGAATGATTAGCCACAAATGAACACGAATGAACACAAATAAGAGAGCCCGGCTGGCAGTGGTTGGGGCGGGGCAGTTCGGGCGGAATCATTGCCGCGTGATTCACGAATCGACGCGGGCGGAACTGGTGGCCGTGGTGGACGTGGATGGGGCGCGCGCGTCGGAGGCGGCGGCGCAATATAGCGCGAGGGCTCTCCGCGATTGCCGGGAACTGGCAGGGCTGGTAGATGCGGCGGTGGTCGCGGTTCCCACGATCGGGCATGAAGAGGTTGCCGGCGTGTTGATCGAGGCGGGGATCGATGTCTTGGTCGAGAAGCCCATCGCGGCGGACCTGGAATCCGCCGCCCGACTCATCGATGCGGCCGGGCGGCATGGCCGCATCCTCCAGGTGGGGCATCTGGAACGATTCAATCCCGCGGTCCTCGAGTTGGAGCATCGCGCTACGCTGCCTCTGTTTTTCGAGATCCACCGGCTGAACCTGTTCAGTCCCCGGAGCCTCGACGTGGACGTGGTGCTGGACCTGATGATCCACGATGTGGATATCGTGCTGGCGCTGACCCACGCCGAGCCGCAAGAGATCCGCGCCGCGGGGATTTCCATCCTCTCCTCGAAAGTGGATATCGCCAACGTGCGCCTCCAGTTTCCCAACGGCTGCGTGGCCAACCTGACGGCCAGCCGCATCTCCACCGAGCGGGTGCGGAAGCTGCGCTTGTTTCAGCCTCACCAGTACCTTTCCCTCGACTACGGCCGGCAGGACCTGGCGATCTTCTCGGTGGGCGAAGGGCGGCAGATCGGTTTCGAGCAGGCGCAGGTTGCCAAGGCGGAGCCGCTCAAGCTGCAACTGGAGGCCTTTCTCGACAGCGTAGAAACGCGCAATCCAGCGAAATGTTCCGGCCCCTCCGCACGTCTAACCCTTGGGGTCGCGATGGCGATTCTTGATAAAATCAAGGAGCATTCGGATGTTGTCTCGCGCGCCCTGGTAGCCGGATGGAACCTTTAGTCCAACCTCTGGCTGACGTCGAACTGAACCTTCTCACCAAGTGGGGCGACCCGAATTCACGTGCTCGCACGCAGAAGGCGGCGGTCCTTTCGGTGCTGGTGCATGGCGCTGCGATCCTGACCCTGGCGCTGCTGCCGTCGAGCCTGTACCAAGCTCGGCCAGAGTCCGGCCCCTTGATTCATCGGGTGATTACGCCGCTGATCGAACCGCTGACCGAGTTGACCCAAAAGGCGCCGAATAAAGGCAAAGTCACCAAGGAGTTCAACGCCGCCGAAATCTCGCCGCGGCCGCGCCTTCAGAGTCCCGCTCCGATGCCCTCCACCAACCGGCCGGCGGCCGCGCGCCAGGCGGTAATCCCGTCGATGCCCGCGCCCAGACCCGCGCCGGCGACGCCGCTGCCGGAGCCGCCGAAGATCGAAACTGCGATCAAAGAGCCGCCCAAGACCGACCTTCCGCAGATGCCGCCTCCCCCGGTTCCGCAGATTCAAACGGTGGAGAAGCCCAAGCTGGCGTTCGAGAATGTCAGCGGACCGCCGCCCCCGGTAGCGCCGGGGCATAGCGCCATTCCCGTTCCGGGCAATGCCGTCTCGGAGGCGATCCGGCAGGCGGCGCGACCCGGTTCCGCGGGCGGGCTGACGGTCGGCGACGCGGGGAGCGCGGGTCCGGGCGGGTCGGCGGTCAACCTGCCGCCATCCCCGGGGTCTCCGGGCAGCCAACTGCAACTGCTGAGCGATCCGCTGGGAGTGGATTTCAAGCCCTACCTGATTCGCGTGCTGGCTTCGGTGAAGCAGCACTGGATGGCGGTGATCCCGGAGAGCGTGCGCTATGGGCGCAGGGGATCGGTGGCCATCCAGTTTTCGATTGCCCGGGACGGTAATGTTCCCAAGCTGGTGATTGCCAGCGCTTCGGGGACGGACTCGCTGGATAAGGCCGCGATCGCGGGGATCAGCGCGTCGGTGCCGTTTCCGCCGCTGCCGGCGGATTACAAGGGGGAGAGGATCGTGCTGCAGTTCAACTTCGCTTACAACATGCCGAAGCCGTAGGCGACAGGGGCCAGGGGCCGGGGGCAGGGGCCAGGGGCCGGGGGCCGGGGGCCAGGGGCCGTGGGCCGGGGGCCGGGGGCCAGGGGCGTCTGTTACATGAAGTAGTCTTTGACCTTCTCGAAGAGGCCCTTTTCGTTGGGGGCGTTGTCCACGGGCAGCGTGTCGCGCAATTGTTCCAAGAGCTTCTTTTGCTCGCGCGTGAGCCGGGTAGGGACGCGCACATCGATATGCACGTGCATATCTCCCCGGCCGCTGCCGTTGAGGATCGGCACTCCCTTGTGGCGGAGGCGGAATTGCCCGCCGGTCTGGACGCCCTCGGGGATCTTGAGGCGGTACGGTCCCTCGAGCGTGGGCACATCGATCTCGCATCCCAGTGCGGCTTGGGCGATGTTCAACGGAATGGTGCAGTGCAGGTCGGCTTCATGGCGCTCGAAGAACGGGTGCGATTTGACCTTCAGGAAAACGTACAAATCGCCGGGGGGGCCGCCGTTGGGGCCGGGCTGGCCCTCGTTGGAAAGGCGCATGCGGGTACCCTCATCCACGCCCGCGGGAATGTTGACCTTGAGCTTGCGCTGTACCTGGCGGTAGCCGTGGCCGCGGCACTGGCTGCAAGGATTGCGGATGACCTGCCCCGACCCGCCGCAGGTGCTGCACGGACGGCGGATGGAAAGGAAGCTCTGCTGGTACAGGATTTCGCCGCGGCCGTTGCAGGTCGGACACGTGCTCGGTTTGGTTCCCGGCTCCGCGCCCGAAGCCTTGCAGCGATCGCAGGCCTCCATCCGCGGCACCTGGATTTCAGTGGGCAACCCGAAGACCGCTTCTTCGAAGCTGATCTCGAGATCGTACCGGACATCCTCACCGCGCTGCGGCCGGTTGCGCCGCCGGCCCCCGCCTCCTCCGAAAATCTCGCTGAAGTCGAAGAGATTGCCGAAGATGTCGTTGAACTCCGCGAAGGTCGAGCCGGTCGGCGCGGCGGAGCCCTGCAAGCCGGCGTGGCCGAAACGGTCATAAGTGGCGCGCTTCTGCGGGTCGCTGAGCACGCTGTAGGCCTCGGAGGCTTCCTTGAATTTGTCTTCGGCGCCAGGATCGTCGGGATGGTGGTCGGGGTGGTACTGGCGCGCCAGGCGGCGGTAAGCGCCTTTGATATCCGCCTCACCGGCGTCGCGGCCTACACCAAGAATATCGTAATAGTCTCTCTTCGACACGGGATTCACAGCGCTACCTGACCGCGACCCTTACCATGGCGGGCCGGAGGAGTTTTCCTTTGAAATTATAGCCTTTTTGAAACTCGCCCAGAATCGCCTGGTCGTCCGCCTCTTCGGTCGGGACCCGCTCCACTGCCTGATGGAGGTTGGGATCGAACTGCGTGCCGACCGTTTCGATGGGCTCCAGCCCGATCTTCTTGAGCGTATCGTAGAGCCGCTGGTAGATCAGGTCCACGCCCTTGGCATAGTTCCGGTCGGCGGTCTCCACCTTGAGCGCGCGCTCGAAATCGTCGAGGACTGGAAGGATCTGGCGTACCAGGTCCATGGCGGCGAACTGCAGGAAATCGGAGCGGTCGCGCTCGGCGCGGCGGCGGGCGTTCTCGTAGTCGGCCTGGGTGCGGCGCAAACGGTCGTAGAGCTCGTCTTTTTCGGCGGCCAGGCGGTCGCGCTCGGCCGTGATAGCGGCGAGTTGTCCTTCGGGGGTCTCGGCGGGCAGGCTCTCGTCCGAAGACACGGGAGACAGATTCGGGTCGGGGTTCTGGGTGTCCACTATTCTTAGCTTATCAAAGTAAAAACGCCGGTCGCCGCCCTGGCTATTTCAGATGCAGTACCTGCTCGATGCGGCTCAGGCGGGCGCACGGGATTTCTTCGACGCGGCGGAGCTCCGGACGGAGCAGGTCGCGGGTATCTTCGAGGCGGCGATCGATATGGCTCTTCAGGTCGGACAGACGGCTATTGTGGATGAGGATCCCGGTCAACACGGCAAGCATCGGTATGCCCGCGAAGAGCTCGCTGGCCATTGACGCCTCAGAACTGCGCGCCTTCGAGCGCCCGGCTGATTTGCAGGACGGCGGCCATCACGCGTTCGTAGTGCATGCGCATGGGGCCAAGTACGGCCACTTTGGCCGGAAGGCCGCTGCCCATCCGCACGGTCATGCCGATCAGCGCGAGGTCTTTCATGGTGGGGTGCGCTTCCTCCAGGCCGACGTGCACTTCGAGCTCGCCCGCCGGCTGCTCGAGGAACCGGTCCAGCAGGTCGATCAGGCGCTTCTTTTCCTCCAAAGCGCGCATCAGCTCGCGCAGCTTTTCACGAGTGAGGTGCAGGTCCAGCCCGAGAAGGTTGGACGCGCCTTCCATGTGGACCTCGGGGGACGTGTCCACGTCGAGCAGCCCCTTCTGGTACAGCACCTGCAAGTTGAGCATGGCGGCATCGTAGCGGGCGCGCTCTTCGAGCATGCGGCGCAGCAACTCGCGGCGGGCTTCGCCCAATTGCCATCCGCTGAAATTGCGGTTGATGTAGTTGCGGCTGGAAGCCAGCTCGTCCGGGGAGATTGGTTGATCGAGAGTCACCACGCGGTTGCGCACCATGCGGTCGCGCGTCACCAGGATGATCAGCACGCGGCGATCGGCCAGCGGCACGAGTTCCACCTGATCGAGCTCCTGGGCGGTGGCGGGGATGGCGGCGGCGATTCCCACGTTGCGCGTCAGCTCCATCAGGATATAGCTGGATCGCTCCACCTGTGCTCCTATCGTGTGGAGCCCGCTGAACTCGGTCCGCAGGCGGTCGGTCTCGAAGGAGGCCGTGCGCGTGGCTGTGAGCGACCTGACGTAGGAGCGGAAGGCCTTTTCCGTAGGCACGCGACCCGCCGAAGTGTGCGGCTGGGAAAGATAGCCTTCGTCGGCCAAGTCCGCCATTACATTGCGGATGGATGCCGGGCTGAGCGCGGCGTTCCGGCTCTTGGAGATGGTGCGCGACCCTACCGGCTCGCCGGTTTCAATGTAGGCGCGAACGATCGAGTGCAGAATCTCCCGATGCCTGGTTTTGAGCGGCGCTTCCGTCCACATAGACCCTTAAAGGTTACAACTTCCCTACTTCCCATTGTAACGGTCTGAAAGCAAAGGGTCAATGGGGAAATGTTAATCTCGTTAATCTGGGGGATCGCGGGAGAGGCGTTGGATGCATAGCCGCGGCGCGGCGGTGGAGACCTCCTGCTCCGGCCATCCTCGCCAGGCCGACGCTCATTGACGAAAAACCCCCGCCACCCTACACTGAAAGCGGAATCGAATTCCGACCGTATTACCTGGCATGAAGACCTACACCTTCAAAGTCGTCATAGAGCCGGACGAAGACCGGTGGCACGCCTATTGCCCGGTCCTCGAACACCAGGGGGCTTCCACGTGGGGATACACCCGCGAGGAAGCGTCGAAGCACATCAACGAGGTGGTCCAGTTGGTCGTGGATAGTATGGTCGAGCACGGCGAGGCCCTGCCCGAGGAAAGCACGGACGAGGTGCAGGTGACAGTGGAACCCCGCGTCACGGTCACTGTCTGATCCATGGACTACGCGCAACTGCGCAACCTGTCCGCCCGTGAGATGATATCCGCCCTGATCCGCAACGGGTTCGCGTTCGACCGCGGCGCGGGTTCCCACCAGGTCTACTATCATTCCGACGGTCGCAGGGTCACCGTCACATTCCACGCGCCAAGCGACACCTTCACCCGCAAGACGCTGAAGAGCATGATCGAAAGGGAAGCTCGCTGGACCGTGGAGGACCTCCAACGACTCAAGCTCATCCGCTGACACCGAACTCCCATGAAAACCGAAACGGGAGCACGCCGGGAACACCGGGGATCGCAAGTTGACACGCGCCACCGAAAGCGGTATCAGTTTTGAGATCCCTTCGAAAGACGGTCTCTATGACATCACGCTTCGTCCCACTCGGGAGCGCCCTGCTCGTGCTCGCTCTCGCATCCGGCCCCGCGCCGACTCCCGCCCGTGCGCAAAGCAAAAAGGCCAAGCCCGCCGCGGCGCAAACCAGCGCGGCTCCGGCGCCGCAAAAGATGGATGAGGAGTACACCAGGCTCATCAAGGAATATCTGCAGGATCCGCGCATCTCGACCGAGCTGGTGGACCACATGCCGGCTTCCGACACGGTGCCGTCACCCCTCAAGTTCCTGGGACGCATTCCGGGCAAGCCGGGCGAGCTGACCTATGCCAAAGACATCTACCGCTATTACGAGGCGCTGGCCAAGGCGTCGCCGCGCGCCAAGTTCTGGAAGATCGGGCAGACCGAAGAGGGCCGCGACCAGGTGATCCTCGCCATCGCCGACGAAGCCACCATCAAGGACCTCGACAAATACAAGGACGTTCTCGCGAAGCTGGGCGATCCGCGGAAGATCACCGACGAGCAGGCGCGCGAGCTGATCAAAACCGGCAAGCCCCTTTACTGGGCCAACAGCGGCATCCACTCGCCCGAGACCGGCGGTCCCGAGATGCTCATCGAGCTGGCCTACAGGCTGATCGTGGAGGAAACGCCGTTCATTCAGACGATCCGCAACAACATTATCACCTTCATCACGCCGGTCATCGAAGTGGACGGGCGGGAGAAGGAAGTCGACACCTACTACTTCAACAAGAAGCTTCCGCAGGGAGCCATGCGCCTGCCGCTGATGTACTGGGGCAAGTACGTGCAGCACGACAACAACCGCGACGGCATGGGCCAATACCTCAAGATCACGCAGAACTTCACCAAGGGCATGCTGGAGTGGCACCCCACGGTGCTGCACGACCTGCACGAAGCGCAGTCCTACCTCTATGTGTCCACTGGAACCGGGCCTTACAACACCTCGCTCGATGCCATTCAGATCGACGAATGGTGGCTGCTGGCGCAGACCGAGGTGATGGAGATGGCCAAGCGCGGCGTGCCGGGCGTGTTCACCTACGGGTTCTACGACGGATGGGTTCCCAACTACCTGTTCTGGATCGCCATGACGCACAACTCCTTCGGGCGCTTCTACGAAGTGCAGAGCTACGGTCCGGACGTGCAGGCGAATCTGCAACTGGGCGCCACGCAGACCAGCCGCGAGTGGTTCCGCCCGAATCCGCCGTTGCCTTCGATCAAGTGGGGCCCGCGCAACAACACCAACATCCAGGAATCGGCGCTGCTTCTGGCGCTCAACCGCGTGGCGAAGGACAAGGAGTTGTACCTGGAGAATTACTGGATCAAGAACAAGCGCGCCATCGAGAAGGGCAAGAACGGTCCGACGTACGCCTGGGTGGTTCCCGCGGGCCAGCGGCGGAAGTCCGACGCCGCCGACCTGGTGAACGAGTTGCGGCGCCAGGGCGTCGAGGTTCACAGGGCCACTGCCGCGTTCAAGGCGGGTAGCGTGGACGTTGGCGAAGGCGACTACATCATCCGCGGCGACCAGCCCTACCGCACGCTCGCCGACATGTACTTCAGCATCCAGAATTATCCGACGGCCAACCCGCGTCCCTACGACGATACCGGTTGGACCATGCAGTACATGCGCAACGTCAAGCTGACGCCGCTGACGGACAAGGGCGCGCTCGAAAAGTCGATGACCATGCTCACGGCGGAGGCCAGGGCAGCGGGCGGCGTGGAGGGAGGCGGCAACACGCTGGTCGTAGAGCACACCTCCGACAACGCTCTCATGACTTTCCGGTATAAAGCGAAAGACGTCAAAATGCTGGTGGCGGAAGAGGACTTCGACCTCAACGGCCGCAAGCTGCGGGCCGGCGCGTTCCTCATTCCCAACGCCGACCGCGCGCGGCTGGAGCCGATGATTCGCGACCTGGGGCTCTCGGCATGGGCCGTGGCCGCGGCGCCGGCCGTGAAGACGCACGAGATGGTGCTGCCGCGCATCGGGTACGTACACTCCTGGTCGCGGACACAGGACGAGGGCTGGGTGCGGGCGGCACTGGATTATTACGGCGTGCCGTACACGTATTTCGCCGATCAGAAACTGCGCGAGGGGAACCTGCGCGCCAGGTACGACGTGATCGTCTTCCCGCACGTGGGCGGCACGTCGCAGTCTCAGATCGCGGGCATCCCGAAGACCGGCAACGAGAAGCTGCCTTACAAGAAGACCGAGGCGACGCCCAATCTCGGCGCGGTCGACGAGACCGATGACATTCGCGGCGGCATGGGCTTCGAGGGGCTGCAGGAACTCGGCAAGTTCGTGCAGGAAGGCGGCACGCTGATTACGGAAGGCTCGACCGCCACGCTGATGGCCGAATACAATCTCAGCGGCGGCGTGACCGTGGAGCACCCCACGCAACTCTTCGCGCGTGGATCGATTCTGAGGGGGACGTTTACCGATCTCAAGAGCCCCATCGCCTATGGCTTCGACGGCAAGGATCTGCCGGTGTACTTCAACCAGGATCCCGTGCTCAACGCCGCCGCTGGCGGAGGTGGCTTTGGCGGATTTGGCGGTGGTGGATTCGGCGGCGCCGGCGGCGCGCAAGGGGGACAGAACGTGACGCCCAACGCGGCGCCGATCCACATCTCTCCGCTGGAACCCGGCGGAGCGCAACCGGCCGAAGCGGAGCCTGCGCCTGGAGGTCGTGGGGGACGCGGAGGCGGCGGACGAGGCGGTGCGGGCGGCGGCGGTGGCCGCGGCGGATTCGGCGCGTTTGCAGCCAGCGAGGAGCGCCCGCGTGTAGTGCTGCAATTCCCGGCCAACGCCAATGACATGCTCTTGTCGGGCACGCTCGGCGGCGGAGAGGCATTGGCGAATCGCGCGCTGGCGGTGGACGTCACGCTCGGCAAGGGCCACATCGTGATGTTCGCGCTACGTCCTTTCTGGCGATGGCAGACGCAGGGAACGTACTTCCTGGCGTTCAACGCGATTTTGAACTGGAACCACCTGGACGCCGGCAAGGCCGCGCCGCAGCAGTGGCCCGCGACCGGTACGCCGGGCGGGCAGTAGTGGGACAGGCCTCCTGGCCTGTCCTGTGCCCCCAAGGGCGCGGTTCACTGTGGGTGCATCTCGGTTCGCGCAAAATGGTATTAGAGTTCACAGTGCGCATCCTGCTGGTAGAAGACGAATCCCGGGTCGCAGCCTTTATCGCCAAAGGCCTGCGTGAACAATCGTACGCCGTCGATATCGCCCGCGACGGTGGCCAGGCCCTCTACCAGGCTGCCGTGAATGATTACGACCTCGTCATTCTCGACGTCCTCCTGCCCGTCAAGGATGGCCACACCGTGTGCCGCCAGCTTCGCGCTTCCGGCTTCCGCGCGCCCATCCTCCTGTTGACCGCCCGCGATGCCGTGGACGACCGCGTGGCCGGCCTCGATTCCGGCGCCGACGATTACCTCACCAAGCCGTTCGACTTCAAAGAGCTCCTGGCCCGCCTGCGCGCCCTGCTCCGCCGGTCCGCCGTCCTCCGCCCGCAGGTGGCGTGCATCGCCGATCTCACGCTCAACACCGCGAGCCACGCCGTAGCCCGCGCTGGCAAGCCGGTCACCCTGACGGCGAAGGAGTATGCCCTTCTGGAGTTCCTGGTAATGAACGAGGACCGCGTGGTGGGCCGCGAACAGATTGCGCAACACGTTTGGGAGGAAAGCTTCGATCCCTTCTCCAACGTCATCGACGTCTACGTCAAGCGTCTGCGCGACAAGCTGGACACGGGCTTCGGCCGCCGGCTCATCCACACGCGGCGTGGCGAAGGATACATCTTGACCGTGCAGCCGGGGGCCAGCGATGATTAGGAGCTTTCGCCTTCGTCTCACGGTTTGGTACCTGACCTTTTTCTCGCTGCTCTTCGTGGTGTTCGGCGTCTTCCTTTATGGCATCCTGTCGAGCGCGCTCGAGAAACGCCTCGACGACACGCTCATCTCCCAGGCCAACACCGCCGCCGTCCTCTTCCAGGACGAGATCGAAGAAATGAAGGGCGACCTCGCCAAGGCCGCCGCCGAAGCCGTATCGGAGATGCGCCTGCGCGGCAGCACGGTCGCGGTCTTCGACGGCAGCAAGATGTTGGCGGCGAGCGCTCCGGTGGTGCGCCCGGAGCTCGAAGCCGTGGCCGCGCAGGCCGCCGCGGCGCCGGAACCGGATCTCGTGCTGACGATGCCGCTCTCCGGCAGGCACGGCGCGCGCGCGGCCGTACATCGCATCACGACTGACCGAACCTACCTGGCTCTTGCCGTGGAACCGTTGGACTCGATCGTAGCCAGCCTCAACGTGGTCCGCCGCGTGCTCCTCTTCGGGATGCCCGTGCTCCTGGTCCTCGCCGGCATCGGCGGCTACTGGCTCTCCACCCGCAGTCTCGCGCCCCTTGGCTGGATGGCGGAACAGGCGCGGCAGATCAGCGGCAGCAACCTCCACGCGCGCCTCGAGATCGGCCAGGCCGCCGACGAGCTCACCGTGCTGGCCGCCTCCTTTAACGAATTGCTGGCGCGCCTCGACCAGTCCTTCGAGAGCATGCGGCGCTTCGTGGCGGATGCCTCGCACGAGCTCCGCACGCCGATTTCGGTGATTCGCGGCGAGGCCGACGTGGCCCTCTCGCATGACCGCCCCGCGGCGGAATACCGGGAATCGCTGGCTATCGTTCTGGACGAGTCTCGACGCCTGTCGCGGCTGGTGGACGATCTGTTGAACCTGGCCCGCGCCGATGCCGGCCACGTGCGGCTGCAGGTGCGCGACTTTTACTTCAACGACCTCATCGCGGAGTGCTGCCGCTCGGTGCAGACCCTGGCCGCGGCGCGCCACATCGAGCTGGAATGCCGTACCGCCGGGGACGTGCCCTTTCGCGGAGACGAGGAGTTACTGCGCCGCCTGGTGGTGAACCTGCTCGACAACGCGATTCGGTACACGCCTGACGGCGGCAAAGTGTCGGCGGAGCTGGAGGCGTACGGTCCCGACGTGCGCGTCCGCGTGTCCGATACCGGAGTGGGTATCGCGCCCGAGGCGGCCTCGCACGTGTTCGAACGTTTCTACCGCGCCGACAAAGCGCGCTCGCGCGCGGACGGCGGCTTCGGCCTGGGCCTCCCGATCGTGAAGTGGATCGCCGAGTCGCACCACGGCGACGTGCAACTGACCAGCCACCCCGAATCGGGAAGTGTGTTTACCGTAACGCTGCCGCGGTGAACTGGTTCACAACGAGTGGTCGCGTTTTCAGGAACGACAACTATTTAGTTGACACTGTAAACCAAAGCATTTACAGTCAAGGAGTGATCGGCGGCTGCAGACATAAAGGGCTTCAAGACCTTCACCTCACCGGCAAGACACGCCGGATCGGCGCCGGCTATGTCAGGAAGCGCGTGCGCATCATCCAATTGCTGGAAGTAGCGGCGCAGCCCGAGGACATGAACATTGCCGGGTTTCACTTCCACGGCCTGCGAGGCAACCCGCCACGCTGGTCGGTGCGCGTGACCGGGAATTGCCGGATCACCTTCGGCTGGTCTGGCGAAAGCGCTTTGGATGTCGATTTTGAAGACTACCATTAGGGAGGAAGTCATGAAGAGAAAGAACGGACTGCCGCCCGTCCATCCTGGCGAGATTATCAAGCAAGACATCCTGCCGTCTGCCGGCCTCTCCGTGACGGCCGCGGCGAAAGCTCTGGGCGTGTCCCGCCAGATGCTTCACGACATTCTGGCGGAGCGCAAGCCCCTGTCAGCCGTCATGTGCCTGAGGGTGTCCCGCCTGTTTGGCAGCACGCCGGAATTCTGGATGCGGTTGCAGGCAGCCTACGACTTGAAGAAGGCTGAGCAGAACAAGAAGGTCATGGAATGCGTCGCGCGGATCGTGCCTGTAAAGCCGGTCGAGGAAGTCCGGGCCTGAGATGGCGATGACTGGCACGAGATTCGTAAATTTTGAAACGTTGAACATTCTCGGGCAGAGCGCCGGAACTGTGGTCAAGTTGATGATGGCGTGCAACGACCCCTATCACCAATCAGGCCTTCGGCGATTGGAAGGAGGACGAGCGACCGAGTAGAAAGCCGAGACAAACAGGGGCACGCACGTATTTCATCCGAGCGCAGATAGCCCACCTCCATGAAGGCACAAAGACTATCGAGGAGATCCGATCCGCGTCATTTGCTGCGCCTTGCGCAATTGGTCCAGCGGCATTTCCGCCAGGCTCTTCCGGAGTTTAGATCGGCAACAGCCGAATGCGATGGCGGAAGGAGTCTACGGTAACGAGGGCGCCGGCTTCGAGGTGTTGTTCGGCGGTCTGAATTGCGCGGAGCACGAGATCGCCGATCGCGGACGGTAGAACGTCTTGGGAGCGGACCTGAATGACACTGGGTTTGTTTGTCCGCAAGGCCGCCAGCAGCATTCCGAAATCCAGATCGTGTGTGAAAACGATCCAGCCGTTGGCTGCGGCGAAATCGAGGATCTCGGAATCAGCCGCCCGGGTTGACCGACTGTCGACCAGTGGACTGCTTCGAACCCCTGGTTGGCCAGGAAGGAAATCCACAGCGGGCTCAGGTTTCAGGTTCATATCGATCAGGAATTTCATGCGGCCGGCAGCGGCACTTCGATTTCTTCGACGCGCCATGCGGCATAGGCCAATGCCTGACGGATATCCTCGTCCTCAAGATACGGATAGGCAGCTAGAATCTCGCTGAATGCGTGGCCCGAAGCCACCAACCCCACGATCATTCCGACGGTTACGCGCATCCCGCGCACGCAGGGCTTGCCTCCCATGACAGCGGTGTTTCGCGTGATTCGATCCAAGCCGGGCATATAACCTCACCTCATTGTAGACAGAAACAAACGGTCGGCGGAGGGTTGAATTGGCGATCCTTCTAGATTACTCCCTCGGCGCTCGGCAAGACTGACCCAATTTCTGGTCATGGTGAAGCTCCTCAGTTTGCAGCGACCAAGCCAGTAACCAAAGGGAACTTCGAAACGACTGGGCACTTCTTAGGTTAGCGCCTATGGGCGGAGGCCTGCACCGCTAGTTCTCCGTCGGCATCTTCTCCATCTTGTCGATGGCCAGCACCTCGATCGGCGCTTTGCGCGATTCCAGCTTGAGACCCAGCGTTTGCACGGCATTGACAAGCCCTTCGTCGGACGCCCCCACCAGCAACTGCATGGCTTCCGGAGGCAGCACGACACCGGCCGCAATCGCCGACCGAATCATCATGGTGCGGAAGTCCTCCGGCGAGAATTCGAGCGTCAGATCGTAGGCGCCCTTGAGCTGCGTCATCTCCACTACCGGGCGGTCGATGAAGCGCGACAGCAGATCGGCGAACTGAAACATCGTCAGCTTCGTGCCTTCGATCCGGTTATTGGCAAAGGTGAAGTAGGATCCCTTGCCGAGGCTGACCGTGGTGCCCCCGCGCCCGCCGCTGGCGGTGACGTTAACCGAGTCCCCGGTTTCCGCGTCGGGCGCCGACTCTTTCATCTGCAGCCCGCCCTTCCCAATCACCAGGCCATACACCGGAAAATCCTTGGTCTCGCGGTGAAACTTCATGTGGAACCGGTCTTCGAAGAGCGCCTGGAGCATTCCCGGGACCTGGTCTCGTGGGGTCCCTGCCGGCAGTTTGGCGGCGATATCGAACCTGGAGGTGGCGATAAAGTCAGGCCCGGAGATCTGGTACAGCTTCACCTGGTACGCCATACCGAGGTAATCCTTTAACGACAGGTAATTGCAGGTGACCTGCGCGCCGTCGATGTGCAGGCCGATGCTGAGCCGTTCCGGGGGAGTGGGCCCCGACGGGCGGATGGACGCCACTTCGAATTCCGGGCGCGAGGCCGGAGTCTGGCTGAATGCCGCAACCGATACCGCAAGGGCGAGCATGGCGCTGCGAATTGTCGTCATATTCTGCTATACGTTCCTAATTGGAAAAAGATCCACCAATCTCACGTTCGTGGCGCCACGGGCGACTCCCACCTGCCGCTTTCGGCCGCCCGGAATACCGCATCGATTACCACCATGTTCTTCAGCGAATCCTCGATCGGCACCGGCGGCGCTCCGCCTTCGCGGATGGCACGGGAGAACAAGTCGCCCTGAATGGTGTACTGGTCGCACGGCGGGAACTCCTCGACCGTGATGCCCGAGCCGAAAACGTCGCGGCCATCGTCGATGCGGATACGCGACGCGCCATCGGACGCCGCGTTATACGGGACCTCCAGTTCGATCCGTCCCGTAGTCCCGAAGAACTGCATGCTCTGGTGAGGCACCACCTGCGTGCCGCACGCGAAGACGCAGTGGCCCGAGGGGTATTCGAGAATGGCGGACGTCAGGATATCGGTGCCGAAGTTCGGATCGCGCACCAGCGTGGCCGACACGCGGAGGGGTTCTTCGCCGAAAACCATGCGCGAGGTCTTGATGGGATAGCAGCCGATGTCCATGAGGCCCCCGCCGCCGTATTCGCGGATGTTGCGGACGTTCTCCGGTTCCATCCGAAAATAACCGAACGAGCCCATGGCGAAGCGCAGCTTGCCGATCCGGCCGCTGCGCACCAACTCCACGGTCCGCACCCATTGCGGATGAGTCTGCACCATGAAGGCTTCGCCGATGGTGACACCGGTGCGGTCGCGGGCGGCGATCAGGTCGCGCGCTTCGCCTGCGTTGAGCCCGATGGGCTTTTCGCAGAGGACGTGTTTTCCCGCCTCGGCCGCGCGAATCGACCACGGAACGTGCAGATGATTCGGCAGCGGATTGTACACGGCCTCGATTTCGGGGTCGGCGAGCATCTCCTCATAAGAGCCATAGGCTTTCGGAATGCGCATTTTGCGGGCGGCGTCTTGGGCCTTGCTGCGATCGCGCGAGGCGATGCCCACCACCTCGCAGAACTCGCCCCGCTGCATCGCGGGAATCACACTCGACGTGGCGATGCGCGCCACACCCAAAATACCCCAACGAACTTTCTTCATAAGGTTGCCGGCTGGTCCAAAAAACAAAAACAATTTGGCCACGAATGAACACGAATGAACACAAATAAGAAACTCAACTGTCTGTGTTCATTCGTGTTCATTCGCGGCCAAAAGGGGTTTGGCTTTTCCCAAAAATCAAAATATGCTGCCGCGGCAGAGTCTCCAGGACCTTGTCCAACCGGAATCCCTCCGGCTCCACTTCGGACTTCGCCTGCTCCACGGTCATCTTGTGCTCCGCGCGGATCGGCACCTTCGGATCCTCGGCGCGATATTCGAGCAGCACCAGGCGGCCATCGGGCTTCAACGACTCGCGAATACGGCGGAGCATCTGCTGCGGCTCGGAGAACTCGTGGTACACGTCCACGAGAATCACCAGATCGATTGCGCCGGCCGGCAGCTTGGGATCGTCGATCGCCCCCAGCACGGTCTCCACGTTGGCGATCTTTCGCTCCTGCATGTTCTTCTGCAGGAGGTCGAGCATCTTCTGCTGGATGTCGTTGGCGTACACCTTGCCGGCCGGCCCCACGCGCTCGGCCAGGCGCCAGGTGATGTACCCGGCGCCCGCGCCGACGTCCGCCACCGCCGAGCCCTTGGCGATCCCGATGGCGTCGAGCGCGGCGTCGGGCTGCTCCTCGGATTCGCGCTCCGGACGCACCAGCCAGCCGGCGCCGTTGGTTCCCATGACCCCGGCGAATTTCCGGCCGCTGACTGGATGGACGCCCTGCGCCCACGCGAGCGAATGGAGAAGCAGCAGGAACCCACAGACAGCTTTGCGCATAGACTCAGATTATACGATTCCGTTCCCCTTTTCCCCTTGCCCTATTCTCCGCTGCGATACGGGTGAGGTGGACCAGATTACGTCACGCGTGATGGACCAAGGTCCGCCCCACGAGCTTGCAGCAACGGCTGGTAAAGACCGGCGGACGATTGGTGAAACACGACCGCTACGATTGGCTGCTGTTGGCGGAGAGTCATCGAGAGGGGGCGACGGCTCCGAGAGACATTTGGTTGCGATCGCGCTTCTCCCGGGGATGATTTCGAGCGCCGGGTGACCGGCCTCGAGCGTTGAGGCTCAGCAGATATACGTGAAGCCGCCGGGAGCGACCAAGCGCGACCCTTCCCCCGGTCCCTGGCCAAAGGAGAATGTTTTTCAGGGGCGACCGGACAGGCCGGGAGCCTGTCCCACTTGCTGTTCGTGGACGTCTTCGAGGTACGTGTAGCCGTGGAGGCCCTCTTCGTAGAACTTCAACAGGGCGCCGCTTTCCTCGTAGCTCAAGCGGCCTTCGCGCAGCGCGACCTCGACGTCGCGGCGAAGCTGCGTGACCAGGGCGTCGGACTTGAACTGCACGTACTCCAGCACGTCGCGCACGGTGTCGCCCTTGATCACCGAATCGAGAATCACTTCGCCGGTGGGGCCAAGACGCACGTGCACGGCGTTGGTATCGCCGAAGAGGTTGTGCAGGTCGCCGAGAATTTCCTGATAGGCGCCCAGCAGGAAGGCTCCGAGATAATAGTTGCCGCCTTGGAATGGGTGCAGTTGCAGGGTCCGCTTCACGTCGCGCCGGTCGATGAAGGCATCCACCTTGCCATCGGAGTCGCAGGTGATGTCGCCGAGGACGGCGGGGCGCGAGGGCTCCTCCTCCAGGCGGTGAATCGGCATGATGGGAAAGAGCTGCTTGATGGCCCAGCTATCGGGCATGCTCTGGAACAGCGAGAAGTTACAGAAATAGGTGTCCGAGAGCATGGCGTCGATGCCTTCGAGCTCTTCGGGGAAGTAGTCGAGGTCGCGCGCCTGCTTCTGGATCTTCCGCGAAATGGCCCAGTAGAGGTTCTCCGCGATGCAGCGCTGCTCGAGCGAGAGGTAGCCCAGGCTGAAGAGGTTGAGCGCCTGGTCGAGGGCCTGCTGCGCGTCGTGGTAGCTTTCGAGCAGGTTCTTGGCGCTGAGCCCGCGGTAGGTCTCCTGCAGGTCGATCAACGGCTGTTCGGCATCTGGGGGAGGCTCGGCTGGCACGTCCGCCTCGCCCATTCCCGACACGCCCAGGACGTTGAAGACCAGCACGCTGTGGTAGGCGACCACGGCGCGGCCGCTCTCGGTGACGATGGTGGGATGCGCGACGCCCACCTCAT
>JBGPKH010000118.1:0-17441 GCA_041485845.1 Bryobacteraceae bacterium | reverse complement strand
TGCGGGTCGGGTATTTTCGCCGGTTCTTCGCCGCGTCTTCAACCGAGTTCCGCATGGGCCTGCGGCCCACCAAAGGCAATGAAAAACCCGCCGAGGCGAAGATATGGGGAACAAGGGGCGAACAAATGGCGGGTTTTTCAACCGAGCGGTCGACGGGCGAGAGCTTCCCGAAAACGTGTAAGCACTTGACGAGAGATCGGCCGGTCAATAAGCACCCAGTCTCCGACGGCCCCAACATGGGACAGACGCTTCCGTCTGCCAACCCGGCGATCTCAGACTGACCGGCTACCCCAACAGCCGCGCCGCCGGCTTGGCGAAGTACGTGAGGATGATTGCCGCGCCGGCGCGCGTAATCGAGGTGAGGCTCTCGATCATAGCCCGGTCGTGATCCAGCCAGCCGTTGCGCGCCGCCGCCACGATCATGGAATATTCGCCGCTTACCTGGTACGCCGCGATGGGGACGTCGAACCGCTGGCGCGCCTGGCAGATCAGGTCCAGGTACGGCATCGCCGGTTTCACCATGATCATGTCGGCGCCCTCCTGAAGGTCCAACTCAATCTCGCGCATGGCTTCGCGCCCGTTGGCCGGGTCCATCTGGTAGCTGCGGCGGTCGCCGAACTGCGGCGCCGATTCGGCAGCCTCGCGGAACGGCCCGTAGAACACCGAAGCGAACTTCGCGGCATAGGAGAGAATCGCGATCTTCTCGTAGCCGTTGGCATCCAGCGCCTGGCGGATGGCCCATACGCGGCCGTCCATCATGTCCGAAGGCGCCACGATGTGCGCCCCCGCGCGCGCGTGGGAGAGCGCCGACTTCGCCAGCCACTGAAGCGTGGTGTCGTTATCCACGTCCCCATCTTTGACGTAGCCGCAGTGTCCGTGGCTGGTGTATTCACAGTTGCAAACATCGGTCACTACCAGCAGTTTGGCCGTCTCCTTGCGGATCGCGCGGATGGCGCGCTGCACGATGCCGTTATCGTCGTACGCGCCGGACGCCATCTCGTCCTTCGATTCGGGCAGTCCAAACAGGATCACCCCGCCGATGCCCAGCGCCTCCACCTCCTCGCATTCCTTCACCACTTCATCAATGGACATCTGGTAATTCCCGGGCATGGAGCCGATCTCGCGGCGCACTCCCTCGCCGGGGCAAACAAACAGCGGCAGGATGAACTGCCCGGGATGAAGGTGCGTCTCTCGTACCAGGCTGCGCAACGATTCGTTGGCGCGGAGGCGGCGAAGGCGTTGGGTGGGGAATGGCATTCACCAGAATTGTAACTCGCGGCGCTCCAACCGGGCGCGTTCCCGCCGCCTGCCCCTCCGGTGGCCTCCGCCCGTCCCGCCCCGTCGCCCCGCTCCGTCGCTCCCATCCGCCGCGTCGCCCCCGCCCGCTCCCGTCGCCGCCTGCCCCTCCGGTGGCCTCCGCCCGTCCCGCCCCGTCGCCCCGCCCGCTCCGTCGCTCCCATCCGCCGCGTCGCCCCCGCCCGCTCCCGTAGCCGCCTGCCCCTCCGGTGGCCTCCGCCCGTCCCGCCGCCCCCGGGAAAAAAGTCCTACGGAGGGCTTGACAAGCTGTTGTACCTGGATAGAATATGTCTCATCTAAGCGTTGGTTATGCAAACCGCTTGTGACCACAACCGGACCCGGATTATCGCCCGGAGAGACGGCGTCGACTATCTCGAATGCCTCGATTGCCGTCAGATCTTCGAGGCTGAAGACCTTGAACCCGTGAAAGTCGAGGACGACGAAGAATAGCCCCCTCCAGCGCTTGCGCTAGCATGGAGGGAATGCTCGATCTCAACTACTTCCGGAACAACTTCGACCGCGTTGCGGAACGCCTTGCCACGCGGGGCCCCCTCCCTCAACTCGACCAGTTTCGTGAGTTGGACCAGCGCCGGCGGGCCGCCATATCCCAGACCGAAGAGTTGAAGGCTCGGGTTAACGAAGAAAGCGCCGAGATCGGAAAACGGAAGCGCGCCGGCATCGACACCACCGAACAGCAGGAGCGGGTGCGAGCCCTGAAATCCGAGACCGCGTCCCTCGATCAGCAGGTCAAATCCCTGGATGACGAGTTTCGGGAGTTGCTCGCGGGCATTCCCAACGTCCCCCACGAATCGGTTCCGCCGGGCAAAACCGAAGCCGACAACGTCGAGATCCGCCGCTCGGGCGAGCCCCCGCGGTTCGATTTCGAGCCCAAGGCGCATTGGGACCTGGGCCCCGCGCTGGGCATTCTGGACCTGGAGCGCGCCGCCAAAATCGCGGGCGCGCGGTTTGCCCTCTACTGGGACATGGGCGCGAAGCTCGAGCGCGCCCTCATCAACTTCATGCTCGACGTTCACACCCGCGAACACGGATACACCGAGGTCCTGCCGCCGTTCATGGTGAACTCCAAGAGCCTGTTCGGCACGGGCCAGTTACCCAAATTCAAGGAAGACCTGTTCAAGTGCGAGGGCCACGATTTCTGGCTGGTTCCCACCGCCGAAGTGCCCGTAACCAATATTTACGCCGGCGAAACGCTCGAAGGCGACACGCTGCCCATCCGGCTCTGCGCTTATACTCCCTGCTTTCGCAGCGAGGCCGGCTCGTACGGCCGCGACGTGCGCGGCATTATTCGGGTGCACCAGTTTCAGAAGGTGGAGCTGGTGAAGTTCACCCGGCCCGAACAGAGCTACGACGAACTGGAGAAGCTGACCGCCGACGCCGAGGACATCCTGCGCCGGCTCGGGCTTCCCTTCCGCACCGTGGTCCTCTCCACCGGCGATCTCGGCTTCTCCAACGCCAAGACCTACGACATCGAAGTGTGGCTGCCCGGCCAGAACGCTTACAAGGAGATCTCCTCCTGTTCGAACTACGAGTCCTTCCAGGCGCGCCGCGCGGGCATCCGTTTCCGCGGCGCAAAGAAGCCGGAGTACGTCCACACGCTGAATGGCAGCGGCCTGGCCGTGGGACGAACCTGGGTGGCGATCGTGGAGAACTGCCAGCGGAAGGACGGCTGCGTGGTGATTCCGGAAGCGCTGCGGCCGTACCTCAACGAAGAAGTGATCCGCCCGCGCAAGTGATACTGTAAGGGATTTCCGAAAACGGCGACTCACGGTATGCCGGCCGGCAATCGTACACGAAGATGGCTACAGTCGGCCGTAGGAGGACCGTTATGAACAGGGCGTGGTGGGCTTGGGCGATGGTTCTGGCGGCAGTCATCCTGGGACTCGTCTGGCATTTGGCCGGCTCTCTGTTCCCCTTCGCTGCGTACTACGGAGGCGCCAAGCTGCGAGTCAAGCGGTTTGAGTTCGAGTGCCGGTCTTTGGTCGACCGGCTCACCGCGATGCAGGAAGTCCTCGAGGAGCGATCCGAATGAATACCAGGCTCATCGCCGAGCTGGTGAAGCTCCGCTATCAACTGATGTGGGCCAAGACGCGAACGCGGAACGGCAAGATCGCCCTCTTTTTCGCCGGCTACGTGCTTCTGGTTTTCTTTCTCGTCATTTTCAGCCTGGGTGGAATCGGCGCCGGCATCGCCGCCGTCCGCTCGGGCAAGGGGCATTTGGTGGCGGCCGGAGTGCTCGGCGGACTGTATGCGCAGGCACTGCTCGCCACCGTGCTCATGGGCTTCGGGATGAACACCGTGTTCGCCGACAGCGAGCTTCGCCGGTATCCCATCCAGGCGCGGGAACGGCGGATCGCGCGGCATTTCATCGGACTCGTCGACCCCTTCTGGTTTCTGGTGGTCGCCCTGGAACTCGGGCTCGCGGTCGGACTCTACCTGGTGGGCCCCGGCTCGATCTTGCTCGGCGTTATCGCGGTGCTGCTTCTCTTTCTCTCCAACTATCTTCTGGCCCAGGTGGTGGCCCTGTTGGTGGAGAGGCTGGTGCGCCGGAAAGGCGGATCGGCGATCCTGATGGCGGGCGTCATGTGCCTGGGACTGATGCCCGCGTTGGCCGCCCCCAGTCTGAAGAAGCATCCCCACCTGCTGGCGCCGCTGCTCCGAGTCCTGCAATTTACGCCCCCTTACGGAGCCGCCTCGGCCATGGTCCGGCCCGGCGCGTACGCCTTCCACGGCCTCGCCGTGATCGTCGTGTGGCTGCTGGCCCTGGCGGCATTTCTGGTGGCGCTCGAAAAGCATCCCCCTCGGGTCCGGATCGCCCAATCCGGAACCCTGTCCTGGGAAGGGCCCTGCGAGCGCCTCGGCGCATTGTTCGGACCGGCGAACGCCCCGCTGGTGGCGCAATGGCTGCGCTTCTACTCGCGCAACAATCGATTTCGATTCGCCTATCCGATGGCCGTGCCGCTGGCCATCCTGCTGGCGGCCACGCAGGCACAGACAGCCGGCGGGAGGGGCCAGTTCGCCAACGTTCTCGGCTGCTTCGCGCTCACTGGCTTCCTCGGAACCGCGCAGTTCGCCGTCAACCAGTTCGGATACCTGGGAGGAGGATTCCGCCGCTATTTCCTTCTGCCCATGGACCCCGCTGCCGTGCTGCGCACCGGCAGCTACACCTTCCTCCTGCTGAGCGCCGCCCTGATTCCGCCGGCCGCCATCGTGCTGAAGATGTTCTCGCCGATCCCGCTCGATGCGCGTATGTTTGCCATGGCCTTGGGGGGCGCCGTTACCGCCCTGTTTCTGATGCACGGCCTGGCGCTGTGGGCCACCTTGCTGGGACCGCGCCGCGGCAACTACAAGGCCGGCTTCGGCAACGACCTCTCTCTGGCCGGCAACGTGGTGTTCATCGGTGGCATGCTGTCGCTGCTGGCCGTGCCGCGGGTCCTGGCGAAGGTCTGGCCCGTGGCGGTGTCGCCCGAGAGCTGGTGGGTTGTCATTCCCATGGCGCCCCTCGCCGCGGCATTCTATTTCGTATCCTTGCGAAACGCCGCGGCCGTATTCCGCTCGCGTCGGGAACGGATTCTGGCGGTGATGGAAGGAAGAGCGTAGCCCATGGATGCCATTCGAGTTTCCAACCTGGTGAAGAAATACGGGACGGTGCTGGCCGTCGAGAACCTGTCCTTGCAGGTGCGCAAGGGGATCTTGTTCGGTTTCCTCGGGCCGAACGGCTCGGGCAAAAGCACGACCATCGGATGCCTCACCGGCCTGCTGGATCCCACCGCCGGCGAGATCGAAATCCTGGGCGAACGATTCGACGCCGAGAGCGCGGCGACCAAACGCCGTATGGGCGTCATGCCGGAGACTCTCGGCCTGTTCGATCCGCTCTACGCTCACGAGTTCCTGGCCTTCGTGGCGCGCATGTTCGGCCTCGATGAAGCCACCACGCGCAAGCGCGTGACGGAGCTGCTCGACGCGCTCGAGCTGAACGACACCTCCAAGACGCTGGCCGACTACAGCACCGGCATGCGCAAACGCGTGGCCTTCGCGGCGTCCGTGATCCATTCGCCGGAGGTGCTCTTTCTGGACGAGCCGTTCGAGAGCATCGACCCCGCCGGCGTATCGCTGATGAAGCAGTGGCTCCGCCGTTTCACCGAGCAGGGCCGCACGGTCTTCATCACCAGCCATGTGCTCGAAACCGTGGAGCGCCTGTGCGAAGAGGTCGCCATCATCACCAGGCCCGGCAAACTGGTGTGGCATGGCGATATCACGGTGCTCGCGCGCGACGGCGCCATCACTCACGACGGCAAGGAATTCGACGCCCTCGAACCGCTGTTCCTGCACCTCACCGGCGAGCGCTACACCGACCTGAACTGGCTATAGCGCTCCCCGGCTGAAGCGTCTTAATGATGAAAACCGTCGTGATAAGCGCCAGGTTCCAGTGTGTCTCCATACTCGGCCCGCTGCTTTCGGTCTGCCCCGTGGGCTCGCCGGCAGCCGCGTCCGTGGGAGCGAGCTCGCGACTTCTTCAATCGCATCCTTTTGACGCCAGCTTTTTCCAGCGGACTTCGAGTTGTGTGTAGTTGGTGACATGGTAGTCGTCCGTGGCTCAAGCTTTTCAGAACCGAATCCTCAGCCCGAACTCCGGTCGGTGTGCCGATCTTCATCCACGCGGTCCTTCCGAAATACGACCTCTACGCCTCCGATAGCTGGCATATCAAGCCGAGTCTGACCCTGACCTACGGTCTGGCGTACATCCTCGACATGCCGCCCTATTCCCCCCGACACCGCGCAGAGCGGAGTTCCTCTCGAGGTGAACATCAGCTCGGGCTTCACCCTGGACGCGCAAGCGTTCGGCGAAGTTTACGGCAACAGCAATAGCTCCTATGAGAATGCCATGGGCGCCACGAAGTTCACCGGCGGCAACTCGGCGCACTACAACGTCAGCGTTCCCGCGGGCGCCGGCATCAACGGCAACGCGTCCGCGGACGGCTCGGGGATCAACATGTTCGCCGACCCGGTGGCGAGTTACGCGATTGAAAATAAGCCAGTTGTCTGGCCAGCGAGTTGATATTGCGGGATGTCCCTTCGAATCGGCCGGACATGGTGAGCAAAGCGGCAATAGTGGGCGAAGCAGGCGAAAGCGACCGGGGCGGACCCCGGACCTCCGGTCCGCCACAGGCGAAAAAAATACATATGGCTCCACGGCCAGCCGAACGCTTGGCTAGCGTATTATGAGCCTGATGCCGATGAAAGTGCGCGAGGTGATTCGTTTGCTCGAGAAGCACGGATGGGTCGAGATGCGATCGAGGGGCAGCCATCGGCATTTCAAACATCCCGACCAACCCTTCGTGATCACGGTGCCGGGCAACGAAGGCAAGGAACTCGCGCCCGGCACGTTGAACGTTATACTCAAAAAGGCAGGGCTGAAATGAGCGCGAGACGTTATCCGGTAGTCATCGAACAAACAGGGACGGGCTACTCCGCCTATTCGCCGGATGTTTCCGGATGCGTGGCTGTTGGCGACACGGAGGAAGAGACGCGCCAGAATTTCCAGGATGCCCTGGTTGCACATTTCCAGGCCATGCGCGAAGTGGGCGAGCCGATCCCGGAACCACACACGTCCGTCGATTACGTGGAAGTCGCCGCGTAACGGGTTATTGGCGGTGCGGCGGATTCGAAGGTTGTAACGACGGCGGACGCAATTGTGTGGTTTGCCGGCCACGCGATCTTGTGCTTTCTAGGAATTGGCTCGGTCGGACCGGTTCCCCCAACTGCCGTGAAGTGTTTCACGGGAGTGATCCGCGAACTTGCCACAACGGGACTTCTGGGGCAGTGTCGACCGGAATCCGAGCATTTTCCGAGTGGCGCGTTTCACTGGCCAATCGTGATTCCCGCGCGGACCTAACTCCAACAGGATGTGAACTTTATAGGCGCATGCACAGATTGGACCAGTGAAACGCAAATTAACCGGCCAAACTGTTTGATTATAGAGCGCTTACGCTGAGATTAAGGTTCAAACAGATTTGGCCGGTTAATTTTAGTGATACGGTCGGAGGTGGTTTGGGCCCCTCCCAGATCCCGATTCACGGGAGTATTGTCAGCCTCCATCGGTCGGTGTAAACCGATCTGGGCGTCGAGTGGCCAGCCACTCAATTGGAATCGGCCTTTTCCTCAAAGATCTGCAGAACCGCCAGGAGATTGCCCAGGAGTTCCTCTCGCACGAAGCGCGTGTAGTCCGCGGCCACCTTCCGACTCCATTCGGGTCCGCCGGCCATGCCGGTCAAAACGGATCGCGCGAACGCAACGTTTGGATCCTCGGCTGCCGACTCGCCCGTCGCCTTTTCAACTGCCGCCCTCGCCAGGTTCATCGTGGATGCCTTCGTGCGTGGCCGGGGCTTCCTTGCTCCCGACTTGTAAAGCGAATCTGTGCCCCATCGCTCGTCTTTGAAGAACCGGAGGCGTTCCTCTTTGTTAGGCTTCCAACTGCGAAATTGAAGAGAGGGATACGGTCGTGCTCGCCTTTCGTCTCTCGGGTGTCGCCGCAGACGGGACGATGATCCAGCAACGTCGCAAACCCACACGACGCCGCGTGACCGCCGAAACGTGAACCCTACTGGTTGATTCAGATGGGTTGACATACCTAACCGTTTTACCACCTTGGTCGCTCCTGAGCGCATCGCAGTTGCTCTGCCCCAGCCTTCATCTCCCAGAACGGGACGATTGGCTCGCCTTTTCCTCGGCATAATCCGGAACTCGGCATAACCGGCCAATCCTGATGCCCGCGCTGGATCTAACCTCCGCCGGGCGTATAAGTTGCAGGGCGCATGCACAGATTGGGCCGGCTAAGTCCCTTTATGCCGGCCAATCTGTTTGATTCTAGGTCCCTTACGCTGAAAGCTGCGGACCAAACAGATTGACCGGTATAAAGCTACTTCGCGGTCCTGTGTATGGACTTAACGGGCAGGGCGTTTATGTTACGCGGCCAAGTGACGTTTGGACATCAACGCCGGACCGAGCCGAATTCCGTCTGATCCGGTAGGACTCCTTGAATCAGGCTGGAACAGTCTCCGAGCGACCGAGATTGTCGGCCAAGGCGCCTGTTATCACAGAGGGATCCTTTCCAGATTAAGTTTTCATTACCTATGATAATTGTTGTTGTCGCAGGTAACCTATGATATTCTGTTCCTTCGGATGCTCGCGCTCGCTCACACTACCGGTCCTCCCGTGCTCTCTTGCCCTTGCTGCCGGGACACGAGCGTGCTCTCGATCCGAAGTGCGGCATGACGGACCCAACCCCAATTCTTACACTAGTTCCTCGCCCGGAAGCGCTTTCATGGGTTCGCCTGAAAGTCCTGGCGCTCAGCGGTGTTTCCTCAGTCCACACGCGTCGGGCTTATGCGCACGCTCTCGATGCCTTTTACGCCTGGTATCGTCCGGAGGAGCACGGCCCATTCAGCAGAATGGTCGTGCAAGAGTACCGCGCTGAACTCGAACGCCACGCGCGGGCGTCCTCCACTATTAACGTCCAACTGGCCGCATTGAGGAAGCTGGCTTCGGAGGCAGCCGAGAATGGCCTGCTCCCGCCGGAGGTGGCAGCGGGAATAGGAAAGGTCCGGGGACTGCGGCAGGCTGGCGTACGAGCAAGGAAGTGGTTGACGCGTGATCAAGCCGAACAACTCCTCCGGGCGCCGGATGTCAGCAGGGCAAAGGGCCGGCGGGACCAGGCTTTACTGGCCCTATTTGTCGGTTGCGGGTTGCTGCGCAGTGAACTTTCCGTGCTGTCGGTTGGGCAAATTCAACAGCGGGACGGACGCTGGGTGATCGTGGATCTGATCGGCAAAGGCCAGCGCGTCCGCTCGGTTCCGATGTCGGGCTGGGCCAAGGCGGCCGTGGATCGCTGGACCGAGCCAGCGGGTATTACCGAAGGCCGCATTCTGCGGGCGATCAACAAAGCGGACCGGGTCGTCAGTGATCGCATCACCCCGCAATCGATCTTCGAGATTGTGGAGCGGTACAGCCGGGCACTCGGCATAGCGGTCGCACCGCACGACCTGCGCCGGACGTTTGCGAAGCTCGCCCATCGCGGGCAGGCTCCGGTCGAGCAGATCCAACTCTCACTCGGGCATGCCTCACTCCAGACAACCGAGCGGTATCTTGGCCTGGAGCAGGACCTCGTGGACGCGCCGTGTGACCGGCTTGGGGTGCAGATATGAGCCACGCAACTCACGAGTCTCAGAAGCTCGAGAGGTGGCGATAAATGGAGCTTCAGGAGCTGCTTGGAATCCTCGACTATCAGCGTTCGCCGCACTTTCTTACCGGTGATACCCTGAGTTTCGACCGCGATTTCGGCCATCTGTATCGGAAGGCCGAGCAGGGATGTTCGCTCAAAGGTGTCTACGCTCTTCAAGGAGTCGATTCGTCTGCTCCGGGCGCGAATACGCCAGTCGTGTACGTCTGTGACGCGAACTCCGTCACCGAAGCGGACCTCATCCACCGCCGTGTCTGGAATCAGAACATCGTACCGTTTCTGGTAGTACGATGTCCGAGCGAGGTCCGGCTATACTCCGGGTTCAAGTACAAACGTGAAACCATCGGGGAAAGGAAGAGCGCCTCGGCGGCGCGCGGTATCTTGCGTGCGGCCATTCAGTTCAATGAGGTTGCGTCCGTACTCGAATGCTTTCGGGCCGACGCAATCGATGATGGCGATCTCTGGCGGAAATGGAACAAAGCGGTCACGCCCGAAACGCGCGTTGATTGGCAACTGTTGTCGAGTCTCGACCGCCTCGATCAGCGGCTGTTGGCCGAGGGAATTCAAGACCGGCTGCTTGCGCACGCCCTGATCGGGAAATTCGTCTACCTGCACTACCTGCGGGCTCGCGATATCCTCTCGGACCGCAAACTCGCGGAATGGGGACTCGATCCGGATGATGTTCTGAGCCGAAGGGCGCGCCTCGATCGATTTCAGTTGTTGCTGAACAAGCTTGATGGATGGCTAAACGGATCGGTGTTCCCGCTCGCAACGCAGGCGCTCACCGATATCGGCGAGGAGCGACTGCAACAGGTAGCGGGTGTGTTCTGCGGGGATACGCCGGAAGGCCAACAGCATCTCGATTTTGATGCTTACGACTTCTCCTATATCCCGATTGAAACGCTGTCAGTCATTTACCAACAGTTCCTGCACGCTGCCGAATACGCTCCCGGGCGCTCCGAAGGACGAGAACGCGGTGCGTACTATACGCCCGTGCCTCTGGCAAATTTCATCCTGGATACGCTTGACCGCCGCAAGCCGCTTCAGGAGGGTATGCGGGTACTCGATCCGGCCTGTGGGTCCGGCGTGTTTCTAGTCCAGTGTTATCGCAAACTCATTGAGGCGCGCATCCGTCAGCATGGTGGCATTGTTCCCGCTCCAGAGGAACTGAGCCGTCTCTTAACGCGTCACCTATTTGGGATCGACAGCGACCCCGACGCGTGTCAGGTGGCCGAACTCAGCCTCGTACTGACCCTGCTCGATTACGTCACGCCACCCGACCTGAGCGAAACGGACTTTCAACTCCCGACGCTGCGCAACCGGAATGTCTTCGAAGGAAATTCATTCGATCCGAACGCGCTTTGGGCACCGGAAGCGTACGCCACCCAGTATGACTGGGTCGTCGGCAATCCGCCCTGGAAAGAGCTCAAAGCGGGCTCAATCGCTGATCGGGATCGTCCCGTATTCGAGTGGATGATCGCGCACCGCAAGGATTGTCCGACCGGCGGTAACCAGGTGGCGGAAGTATTCGCTTGGCGCGCCTGTGAGCTGGTGGCGGTCGATGGTGTGGTCGGCCTGCTCCTGCCGGCAATGACGTTGTTTAAATACGAGTCGGCGCGTTTTCGGGCGAAATTCTTGAAACGCACGCACCTGTGGTCGGTGGCGAACTTCTCGAATTTGGCGGAGATTCTGTTTGCGGGCCGGTCCCGGGTTCCCGCCGCGGCTTTCTTCTACACGTGTCCTGGATCTCTGACAACGCAACCTGCCCCGGAATCTATCGAATTCTACTCTCCGATGGTAGCAAACCAGGCCGTTCACGATCCGGGTGGACCCGGTCGGCGCAAGCAGGTTTGGGCCGTTGTCGTGAACGCGAGTGAAATACGAGCTGTGCCCTACCGCGAGATATCCAGCGGCAGCGCTTTGCCTTGGAAATCCGCATTCTGGGGGTTTGGTGGCGACGAGCGCATCCTACGTAGCATCGAGCAGCGTTTCAGCACAATCGGCCAACTCGAGGAGCAAGGCATTCTTGCCATATCGCAGGGACTGGAGACTCGTGCCTCGAGTGCTCATGAGCGGCTAGAGCATCATCCCGAACTGGCTGGCCGGCCTCTGCTCAACGTCGCCGGCCTTGATAGACGGCGATATTTATTTGCTATTCCCTCAGAATCTATCGAGGTGATTAGCGCTGAAAGGACGTATACGCGTGAAGGCCGCTTCGAACTGCCGATGCGGATTTGCCAGGCTCCGCACGTAATTGTCAGTGCGGCGCGCAACTTCGCGGTATTTACAGATCGCTTCCTGATTGTTCCACCGCGGCAGATCGGACTTTCGGCCTCGCTGGGCTACGCACCATTCTTGAAAGCGCTAGCCCTCTACTTGAACTCGGACTTTGTCGCCTATCATCAGTTCTTCACCGCACCGGAGTTCGGGATTAAGAGGAGGCGGGGCACCCTGCGATCGCTTCGTACGATCCCCGTACCTTTCGATCCCGCAGCGAATGAGAACTGGACTCAGTGGGAGGATCTGCATGACCGTCTAACGCGCACGGAAGAGGCGGGACTGGCCCGCGGGAACCTCGAATGGTATCGGGAACACGAGGGATCGGAATTATTGTCCGAGCTCAATCAGCGCGTGAACATCGCTATTGGCCTCGATGAAGCATCCCGCGCTGTGATTTACGATCTCGTTCACGTCCGGCAGGCGCTAGTCGATGGCCAAGTCGGCGAGGCTGCGGTTCGCCCGCCTGGGGCGGAAGAGTTACGTGCCTACGCACTCATGCTGCAGGAAGAACTCGATGCGTTCCTTGACGAAGGGATTCCAGCGCGCCACAAACTCACGATTGTCTATGAACCGAACTCTGCAATGGCGGAGGTCGAGCTAGTACGCGGCACAGTGGAGAAACAGCCGGTGCTGGTGGAGCGGGCTGATAGTGCCGTGGGACTGGAATTCAACAAGATTCGCGGGCGTCTACGTGAGAAACGCTCGCAATGGGTGTACTTTGAACGAAACCTGAGAATGTACGAGGAAACTAGAACGTACCTGTTCAAGCCCATGCAGCGCCTCCACTGGACTGAGAGTCAGGCCTTGGCCGACGCGACCAGCATCATTGGCGACACGCTCCTCCAGCCGATTCCAAACGAGCCTGCTGCTATGGAAATCAATGCTCGGTAGTCCCGCGGCCAACACGCCGGAATTTCGGGAGGCGTTCGTTCGGAAATGCCACCGGTTGGTTGGCTTGGCGTATCTCACGCTCAATCGGGAGTCGTTACAGACGGCGGAGGAAACCGAGATTACCGGTGATCTGGTGCTCGCCATGGAGGAACTCCTCGACCGTATTCCCCCACCACGCGGAATGAGAAACCTGGTGGTCTTCGATGATCCGCCACAGAATACGGGACGCCGCCGCGGTCGGAAGCGGCTTCGCGTAGATATTGAGGTTCGCGCAAATGAGGTCGGACCAAAGCCGCGTTTTCGATTCGAGGCCAAGCGGCTTATGTCAAGTCGTTCGGTTAGCGCGTACCTGGGGAAAGACGGCTTGCAGATGTATATACGCGGAGAGTATGCCGCAGAGCAGGACGACGCCGGTATGCTGGGGTACGTGCAAACCGGTGAGCCGGTGGCGTGGGCAGCTCAGCTAGATGCCCGACTCAGGGAGAAGCCAGTGCAGCACGCCGTGTGCGCCGGTGGACAGTGGAACAGTTGCTCACTCGCAGATGAAATCCCTCTGACCTTCCGATCCGTACATGACCGCCTCTCAATCGGCCGACCCCTGGTTATTTTCCATACTCTGTTAGACTTCTCATGAGGTCATGTGGGGCAGATCCCGGACTGCTGTCGCAACTAGCGCGGCCAGACATGAGGATCAGCCGGCACCGGAGAGGATTCCGGAGCTGTCACTTGCATGTGTAGTCGCCTTCGGGCTTGTTCCCGCTCGTTGGCCCCAAACGGCGTTCTGGGAAGCGTCCGGTCGCCTTGGGGCGGATTGTCGGCCACTCGTACAAAGCTCGGACCCCTTCGCTAGAGGGCCGTTCGGGGCACGCTCCCCGCTTGTACCGTCCTTCAGCCGAAGCCCTGCCGGTGCAATCTCCCAGAACCGGACTTGTGGGGCGTTTGCTGGTTGGAAGGTTGGAAGGTTGGAAGGGCGGTTATCGACTGCACCAGTCCGGAGACGGTCCCTCGGCCATGGAAAAACATTTCGCGTCCGCCCAGAGCTGACGCACCTGGCGAGTTTATTTGGTTGTTAGATGGCACTTGGCCCAGCATTCAATACGACCGCGAGTTCACGGCACCGTCGGTCAGGTCCTCACGTGGCTCTCTTTTTCCAAATCGTCGCAAACTGTCTGCCTTCTGGTGAGCTTGTATTCCGGCCAGTAACGTTCAAATTCCCAGTAGCCCGGTCAACCGTCATATTGTGTTGGCCGGAATCAAGTTTACCGAGATACTGATACTGTCCGTGTCCGGTGATTTCATCTGGCGAGGCGGCCAGCTTGATACTTCCGATCCACTCAGTTCTTCCGCTGCTGTTGCGGGCTTCGAAATCCACCGTGTCAGGCGATGCGAGCTTGAGCGTAACAGTGCCGCCAGTCGATGTACCGTCGGACCTCTGCTCGTGATATGCTCCCTCGAGAAACCCGAACATGGACGCAGTATCATCACGGATGACACTTACAGTTGCGAGTACCCGGCTTTCGGCCGGTTTGGGGACGCCATGCCAATCCTTATGCTTTGCGGCATCCTTCTGGTAGCGTGTAAACGCCTTGCTAACGTCCTGCGTAACCGCGAGTATATGCACTGGGAAGATACGGCCTTGGTCCAAAGCGCTTGGAGATCGGCCGATACTGATCGTCGCCTGCCACGCGTCAGCGGCCAGCCGCGTTTGAGGATGGTAGATGGCGCCGCCAGTTTCCACTACAAGCCACACATCGGTCCACATGGAGACGTGCTCAAGAGTACCGAACATGATAGTTCGGTTGGGAACGGGTTGCCGGTCGGGAGGGGCGACGATGCGCCCGCGCATCTCCTTCGAGGAACATTGCAGCCGCTCGTATGCATTCAGCCGCTCGAGCAGCGAGGTGGCTAGGGATTTGATCATCTCCCGGCCTTCATACGATTCAAGGCTGAGGTGTCGGTCCTTCCTGATGTCGCGGTAATTGTGGTCAGCGACCACGCGGGCAAGGCGGTCACTCGCTTTCCGAAAAACGTCTTCAAGGTGGTCACAGGTTATGTAGTACAGCGGCAAGATGAATTCCTTAAACGCTGTGACATTCTCGCGCTCCGAAAACTGTTCCAATTCGTCCCTGCAGCGGTCGCTATCAAAATAGCTCGGCGTAATGATCGGGATAAGAAAGAGCGCTTGATCAGCGGAGTGGACCAGCTTGTCTTTCCAGCGTTCGCCCCAGCCGATTCCTTCAATGTCCTGAAAGATCTCGACACGCTTGGCGGACAGCGCCCGTACTTCAGCCACGAGCCTCCCGCGCAGTTCGGTCAACCAAGCACTATCGTTTTGATCGTCGAATCGAGTGTAGCTCCAGAACGCTGCATATCGCCCTTCGGACAAAGCTTGCCTCCCAACGTAGGATAGCAAGCAGCATTGGGAACGGACCAAGCCGAATGGCGCCAAACTGGGTAGGTGGCGGATCGCAGACCCGGCAGTTGCGGTGTGCGGAGCCGGGGTGCCGTCGATAATCCCACTAATGATCAAGCCTGGGGAGCCCCAAACGGCCTTCTCGGAGATGACTCCCGATAAGTTTCCATCACGCCGGGAACGTCCACTTGGCCGTATCGCCCATCCCGGAGAAGTGCATTCTGCCTTGATGCCCCCAAGTCCCGCTCAGCGGCCTTACTTTAACGCCTATGCCCCGGATCGCGAGGGCCCGCTGGCCCGCCCTTCGCGTTCAGAATGAGTTCTTGGCAACCGCGACAGGCCGACGGGAGCGTTGGCTGCGGACCGGGGGGTAACCGGCCCCACGATTAATGCAGCGCTTCCAGTCGCGGGAAAACTAAGTGGCGTTGGGCGAAAGCGCCTGCTCCACCTCTGAAAGCGCGGCTCTTGTCAGTTCGCCGGCCGCGCGTGCGGCGCAGTGCCGCCCTCGGTCCGGTGCAGCACCCACTTGATGGCCTCCAGGTACATCTTCTGTACGTCCGGATCGTCCCACGCTTCATTCGTGTGTCCCAGCGTCGAGTAGAAGACGCGGCCCTTGCCGTACATCTTCGACCAGGCGAGCGCGAAATCGTGGTCCGGGCGAACGTTCTTCCCGGCGTAATCCAGCTTCGTGTCATCCATCCGCATCAGCACGTTCACCTTGTCGCGCGACCACTCCTTCGCCATGTAAATCTCGTCGCGCATCGTGAACGCCTTGGGGAAGTGGCGCATCGCGGGAAAGCTCGGATCTTCGACGATGGCCGGCGCGTCGAACGTGTTCCACGGATGCGCCTGAAACCAGCCGCCGATCATTTCGGCGTACTCCGGCCACTTGTAGTTGCTGTCGAGCGCCGCGTGGATCCCCACCAGGCCCTTGCCGTCATCGTGGACGAACGCCAGCAGATCTTTCTTCTGCTGGTCGTCGAGCGGCATTTCGCCGGTCGAACTGGCAAACACCACGGCGTCGAAGTTCATCAGATTCAGCGGTGCGAAGCCGCTGCCCGCCTTGTCCGCCTTGCGCAGAATGCCCGGGTCGGTGCTGATTTCCGTGTCCCACACGCCGGAATCTTTTCCCAGTTTCCAGACCGTGGCCATGGCGTTGGAGATCGAGTCGTGGTGGAAGCCCTTCGCCTGGCCATAGACCAGGATGTGCTTCTTCCCGCCGGCGGGCGCTGCGCCCCGGCCCGCTCCGCCGCGGCCGGGTTGTGCCTGCCCGGCCGGAGCCTGCGGCGGCGGCGTCTGGCTGAATGCCACGCTCAAAACCAGTAATGTCGTGCAAGTGATGTTCACAAATTTCATCTGACCCTCCTCAGACTTCAAACTTTCAACGTGTCAGCGAGCCGCCCGCCAACGCCCCAAACTCTTGAATCGTACCGGTGGCGCAGGCGGTGTCGCCTGCGTTCCGGACCGGCAACGACTTCTGGCACACCCCCTAAACTTCCAATTTCCACGGCGCCCGGTAATCCACTCGCAGGAACGGCTGGGCTTCCCGCTGGCGCACCGTGAACGTCTTCTCGTCCAGATCGATGCGCGTCTTGGCGCGCAGCGAGACGTTGGCGAGCACGCATACCGCCGTCGACTTCACCAGGTTCTCGATGTCGCTGGTAGGCTTCTGCCGCGTCTTGATGCACTCCAGGAAATTCTTCCAATGTTCGCTAGGCTGCGGCGCGGCCGCCGGAGTAGCGCCCCGGCCTGCACCCCCGCCCGCATTCGCCAGGAACTCCACGGCCTCCACCTTCGATCCCTTGTTGGGAGTCAGCCAGCAGCCGCTGCGCGTCACCGTGACCATGGCCTCGGTGCCCATGATGCCGGTTGCGCCCGACTGCCCGAACATGGGAGTCGGGACACTGCGGCGTAACTCATAGTTCATCATGAAAGTGGGGTACTGGAATGCGGCGGTCATGGTGTCGGCCGTCTCGAGATTGTCCGCGATCCAACTGCGCCCCCCGAGCGCCGTGATGGCGGAGGGCAGCGGATCGCCCATGCACTGATGGATCGGATCGATGAAGTGGATGCCCCAATCGGTCATCTCTCCGCCCGCGTAATCCCAGAAATAGCGGAACGTGGGGAACGTAGCCTTCTTGACGCCCCAGCGATTCTCGTTGAACGGAACCTTGGGCGCGGGCCCCAGCCACATGTCCCAGTCGAGATCGGGCGGTGGCGCGCTGTCGGGCGGGTTGCCGTAACCTTCCTTCTTGGCGAGCGTCGACGACCAGGTCTTGCACCACGTGATCTCCCCGAGCGCAC
>JBGPKH010000117.1:0-17460 GCA_041485845.1 Bryobacteraceae bacterium | reverse complement strand
GTGCGGGTGATCTTGTCGTCGCCGGCGAGCCTGATCTCGGTGGGCGAACTCGCCAGCACGGCGCCGGCTACCGCGGTGCCGTCGCGCATCTGCACGGTAGCGTGCGGGCCTCCACCCGTCCCCGTATCGGTGGTCGCGCAGGAAGACAGGAGCAAGAGGGACGCCACTAAGAGGATTCGCGGCTTCATGCGGCCAGTATACCTCCGTGTGAAAATCACGGAATGGAAGAAATCCTCATTCGCCCCGGAGGCATCGGTGATCTGTCTCACATATTGCGCCACCGCCGGGCGATGTTCGCGGAGATGGGAGGCGTGGACGAGAACATCCTCGACCGCACGCAACAGGCTTCGGAACAGTATCTGCGCGAGGCCCTGCCGAGCGGAGGCTATCGCGCCTGGATGGCGGAGACCGATGGCGGCCGCGTGGTGAGCAGCGGCGGCATCGCCATCGTGCCCTGGCCCGGCTCTCCGGACTTTCCCGGCACGCGCCGCGGCTGGATTCTAGGCATATATACGGAGCCCAAATTCCGCCGCCGCGGCATTGCCCGGCGAATCATGGAAACGATCATAGACTGGTGCCGGAGCGAAGGCTTCGGCTACGTCTCGTTGCACGCCAGCGACGATGGCCGCCTGCTCTACGAGAAGATGGGCTTCCAACCCACCAACGAGATGCGCCTGTACCTGAAGTAGTGGGGCAGGTTGTCAACCTGCGGGCGGGTTGTCAACCCGCCCCTCCAGACTCCCTTCGCTGTGCTCCACTTCCGGCGCCGCGGCTCGCGGCAGGTACACCGGATACCGTGCCAGCAGCGTCCCGTAGATCACGTGCCCCAGGGCCGTCGGCTGCGCCGAGTGCAGCAGCGCCACCAGCGGCATCATACTCTTCCACAGCAGTTGGAAGGACAGATAATACCAGCACATCGCAAACAGCACGCTCAGCAGCACGATGCGCATTCTCGGCAGCCGGTCGGCCACCAGGGTCGCGAAGAGCGCGCCCAAGGAGCTGTACAACAGCAGGTAGAGCGCCAGGCCGGAAAGCGTTCTGGCGGCGAATCCGGCGCGGATCGCTCCATCGCCGTAGAACACGCTGGCCATCAGGTTCTCCGCCGTCCAGAAGCTGCGAAGCTGCCATTTGGCGCTGATTCCCAGCCACGCCAGCATCCAGCACACCCCCATCATGCCCGCCTGGAGACCCGCCAGGGTGACGGTCAAGGTGCTCGGACGCGGGGTCTCCGTGGCAGGGTCCATATGAATCAGCCTATACTGACGATTGGACCAAAGGCAAAACTAAATCAATGCGTCGCGTCGTGATCACGGGAATTGGCGCCGTCAGCCCGAATGGTATTGGCCGGGAGCGCTTCTGGAAAGCCACGCGGAATGGCGAGAGCGGAGTGCGCCGGATCACCCGCTTCGATACAACCGGCTACGCCGTGCAAGTGGCGGGCGAAGTGCCGGATGAGTTCGACGAGAAGCTGTACGTGGAGGCCAAAGACCGCCCGCACGTTTCGCGCGCGGTGCCGCTGGCCGTGGCGAGTGTGGCCGAGGCGCTGGCGGACGCCGGGCTCGACACGCGCGCCATGTCGCGCGACGAGCTGCGCCAGATCGGCGTGATCGTGGGCTCGGGCGGCGGCAGCCAGGATTTCACCGAAGAGCAATACCGGCTGTACTACACCGGCCATCTGAAGCAGTGCAGCGTGTACACCATTCCCACCGGGACCATCGGCACGCTGGCCAGCGAGGTCTCCATGCGCTTCGGGCTGCGCGGCCTGAGCCACATCATCTCGACCGGCTGCACATCGTCCACCGACGCCATCGGCTACTCCTTCCGCCACATTCAATCCGGCGTGCTGAACACCATTGTGGCCGGCGGCGTGGATTCGCCCATCGCTCCCCTGATCCTGCGCGGCTTCCAGCTCATGCGCATCATGAGCACGCGATGGAACCACGAGCCGCAGCGCGCTTCGCGTCCCTTCTCGAAGGACCGCGACGGGTTCGTGATCGCGGAGGGCGCCTGGTTCTTCATCCTCGAGGAAATGGAGCAGGCCCGCGCCCGGGGCGCCCACATTTATGGCGAAGTCGCCGGCTACGGCTCCACCTGCGAGGCGTATCATCGGGTGCGCCTGGAGGAGTGCGGCGAAGAGCCCGCGCGGGCCATCGGATTGGCCCTCGGCGAGGCCGGCATTCCGCCCTCGGAGGTGCAGTACATCAACTACCACGGCACCTCGACCGAGCTGAACGATCGCATCGAGACCCGCGCCGTAAAACTGGCCTTCGACGGGCACGCGTACAAGCTGGCCGGATCGTCGTTGAAGAGCGTCATCGGGCATCCGCAGGGCGCGTGTGGCGCGGCCGGCGTCGCGGCTACGCTGCTGGCGATGCGCGACGGCGTGGTGCCGCCGACCATCAACGTGGAGGAGCCCGACCCCGAGTGCGATCTCGACTACGTGCCCTGCCCCGGCAGGCGGTTGCAGATCGAGCACGCGGTGGCCAATTGCATCGCGTTCGGAAGCAAGAACTCGGCCCTGGCTCTGAGGCGCGTGTGAAGCGGGCGTTGCCCGCGCTGGCGATCGCGGCGGTTGTCGCGGCGGGCTACTTCTACCCGCCGGTGAGGCTGTTCGCCATGAAGGCGGTGGGGCGCAGTCCGGTGTGCCCGATGAAGAATGCGCTGGCAGCGGACCGCACACTACAGCTCCAGATCCAATTCTCCAACGAGATTCTGCGATCGAGCAAGGTGATCGAGAAGGACCCCGCAGGCTACCACCTGGTGGAAACCCCGCACGGCCGCTGGTGGATTCCGGAAGGCAACGACTATGTGCTGCCCTACAACCTGGCCGAGCAGGCGCGCGAGGTTTATGGGAACGGCGAATACGGCGTGAAGCCCGGCGACATCGCGCTCGATTGCGGCGCCAACGTAGGAGTCTGGACGCGCACCGCGCTCAACCACGGAGCCAGACTGGTGGTGGGCTTCGAGCCGGCGCCCGAGAACATCGAATCCTACCGGCGCAACTTCAAGGACGAGATCGCCGCGGGCCGGGTCGTGCTGGTTCCGAAAGGCGTCTGGGACAAGGACGATATCCTGGTGCTGAAGCGCGATGCGCACAACAGCGCGGCCGACAGTTTCGTGATGCTCCCCGATGGCTCGCAGGGAGTGAAGGCGCCGCTCACCACGATTGACAAGGCAGTCGCGGAGCTCAAGCTCGAACGCGTGGATTACATCAAAATGGACATCGAGGGCGCCGAAACTCGGGCCCTGGCAGGCGCGAACCATACGCTGGCAACCTTCCACCCGCGGCTCTCGATTGCCGCCGAACACATGCCCACCGACGAAGTGCGTATTCCGGAAGCGGTCAGGAATTCGTGGCAGGGTTACCGGATGACCTGCGGCCCGTGCCTGGAAACCAAGAACGGGCGGGTGAGGCCCGACATTCTTTATTTCCAGTAAAGGACCGGCGGGCGCTCGGAGGATAACACCCGCCGGCTGGCCCGCAGGGAACCTAACGGTCCGCGGCGCCACTCGTCAGAAGCCTTTACATAATCAAAGACGTTGCCATCTGGCGAGAGGTTGCACGTCCAGGTTTGCCGGTCAAGGATACACCGCCGCCGCCGCGCGAAAGGTGTTGGCATGTGCCTCGGCGGTACGCGAGATTGGCGCGGCGTAACCGCCCCCGAGCGTCACCACTATGGGAATTCCCAACGATCGGGCGAAGTCGAACACCATCCGGTCGCGCTCTTTCAATCCGTCGAACGAGAGACTCAGGCGGCCCAGGCGGTCGCCCGTGAGTCCATCCACGCCGGCTTGATAAAGTACAACCGGCGGACGGAATTCGCGGACTATGGGCAATACGGCACGTAAGCGGCTGAGGTATTCGTCGTCACCGGCGCCATCGGGCAGGCCGATGTCGATCTTGCTTGGCTGCTTGCGGAACGGAAAGTTGTTCTCGCCATGCAGCGAGACGGTAAGTACTTCCGGATCGTGCTCGAATATGCCGGCGGTGCCGTCGCCCTGATGCACGTCGAGATCGATGACGGCGGCGCGGTGGACGCCGCGGCGGCGGAGGGAGCGGATCGCGACGGCGAGGTCGTTGAACACGCAGAAGCCGGAACCTTCGGAGCGAAAGGCGTGGTGCGTGCCGCCGGCCAAGTTCCCGCCAAACCCGGTGGAGAGCGCTTCTTGAGCGGCGGCCAGGGTACCGCCCACCGAGGCGAGTGTCCGCCGCACCAGGCGCTCGGACCACGGGAAACCGATCCTCCGCATGATCCGTGGATCGACGGTGCCGTCCAGAATACTGTGGACGTACTCGGGATCGTGAGCCAGTTCGATTTCGGCCGGCTCCGCGAACGGCGCCGGAAGCAGTTCGTAGAAGCCGTCGGCCGCGAGCAGGGCGCGCAGCAGCACGTACTTCTCAGTGGGAAACTTGTGTCCCGGCGGCAGCGGGATGGTGAGGTGATCGCAGTAGAAGAGACGGCTACGCACCCATCTCCTTACGGATCGCTTCGGCAATGCTGGCGCTGAATCTCTCTACCCGTTCCAGGTCGGGACCTTCCACCATGACGCGCGCCAGCGGCTCCGTTCCGGAGAAGCGCACAAGCACGCGGCCGGCGCCGCCAAAGGCCTCTTCGACCCGGCGGATTTCCTGTGCGATCACGGGCACTTCCGTCAGAGCTTTCTTCTCGCGCACCGGCACATTGACCAGCCTCTGCGGATAGACCTCCAAGTCGGCAGTCAGCTCATCGAGCCCCACGCCGGCGCGCCGCGCGATCTCGAACAGGCGTAAGGCGGTGAGCATGCCGTCGCCCGTGGTGGCGTACTCGCGGAAGATCACGTGGCCCGACTGCTCGCCGCCCAACACCGCGTCCAGCCGGACCATCTCCTCCAGCACGTACTTGTCGCCCACCGGTGTGCGCACCATGCGGATTCGCTCGCGCTCGAACGCCTTCTCGAGCCCCAGGTTGGCCATCACGGTAGACACCACCGTGTCACCCGCCAGGTGGCCGGAGGCCTTCAGCGCGCGCGCCGTGGCGAGCAGCACGGCGTCGCCATCGACGATCTTGCCGCTGCGCGCGACGAAAATGGCGCGGTCCGCGTCGCCGTCGAAGGCCACGCCGAAATCCGCGTGGTTGGCGAGTACTCCCTGGCGCAACGTATCCAGGTGCAGGGCGCCGCAGTTCAGGTTGATATTGCAGCCGTTGGGCTCCGCGCAGAGCGTGGTCACATCGGCGCCCAGGCGGTGGAACAATTCGGGCGCCAGCCGATAGGACGCGCCGTGGCCGCAGTCGATCACCAGCTTCATGCCATCGAAGCGCACCGCGACCGTCGAGAGCAGGTACTCCAGATACTGCTGCGCAAGGCTTTCATCCACGTGGACCGGCGCGGAGGCGGGCGCGCCGGGCTGTGCCACGACCTGGAAGATCTCCTGCTCGATGGCATGCTCTTCGCAGTCCGGCAGTTTGAATCCGCTGTGGCCGAACACCTTGATACCGTTGTCGCGATACGGATTGTGCGATGCGGAAATCATCACACCGGCCTGAAAAGTCCCGGTCCGCGTCAGCCAGGCCACTCCCGGCGTGGTGATCACGCCCGCGTAACGTACTCGGACGCCGCAGCTCTCCATCCCGCCCGCCACCAGTTCCGCGATCCACGGTCCGGACTCGCGCGTATCGGCGCCGATCACGATCTCGGGCACAGATTCATGTCGCGTAACGTCGCGCCCCAGGGCCACGCCGAAAGCGTAGACGGTCGCCGGGTCCAGCGGGTACTCCCCCGCAACACCGCGAATCCCGTCCGTGCCGAATAGTTCTTTACCCACTAACTCTCCTTGTATCACTTACTTCTTCTTCATGGTCACGGTAACTCGAACCTGAGGGGAAGTCTCGAAACGCACATAGGAGTCTTCGACAAATGCATTGACCCGGAATTCGGAACTGCCCACTACGGAAGAGACATCCACCGGATCAGTCACGGCCGCGGTAGTCCGGGACACCCGGCTGGCGGGACCGACGATGCGCAGCTCCGGCGGATCGACCTCCTTATTCGCAATCGCGTATCCGTTCTGCCCTTCGCCGGTAAAGCGCACGACTACCGGCACGGTTCGCGCAACGCGCCGTTCAAATTCGAATCGGACCTCGGCCGGGATGGTACGCACCAGGCGCACTCCGCGCGACAGCTTCACGTTTCCGCCGTCGATCGTGAAGGTGCGCTGGCCCGGCTGGACGGCCGACATATCCAGGATCACTGCCGGATGAAGCCCGCCACTTTCACCCAGGTCGCGCAGTTCCCCGGAAGGCCCGCGTAACTCCAGCCGGACCGTGTCAACTGTCGCGGAGCTAATTTCGAGATCGTCGGGGAGATTCTTATATTCCAGCCGGACGGTGGCCAACGTAGTCAGCTCGGGCTCGCTGGCCACCAGTGCCCATATCACCACGGCGATGCCCAGCGAGAGGAGCTTCCACCCGAAATGCTCCAGCAGCAGCGCCCGGGTCCACTTCAGGGCTTTCGTCATGACAGATTCGCCCGATCGCCTGGACGGATCTCTCCCGGCACGGGCGCGCTCTCATGCACCAGGGGGATGTCCGCAGCGTACTCGTCGATGTGCACCGGGGAGGGCCGATGAACTTCGAAATGCAAGTTGACGCGCGCGAGCACTTCCGGCAGCGTAAGGCCGGTAACGAGATCGCCAAACGACGCCAGCGAGATGCGCCCGGTCTCTTCGGAAACCACCAGGGAGAGACAGTCGGTCTCCTCGGTAATTCCAATGGCGGCGCGGTGGCGGGTGCCCAGCTTGCTCTTGAGCGCCGGATTGGTGGTGAGCGGAAGGAAGCAGGCGGCCGCCGCCACGCGTTCTTTCTGAATGATGACCGCACCGTCGTGCAGGGGCAGGCCGGGCTTGAAAATGGAAAGAAGCAGATCGCGCGAGATGAGGGACTCCAGCCGGACCCCGCTCTCGATGAATGTGCGTAGCCCGATGTCGCGCTCGAGCACGATCAACGCGCCGGTCTTCTCGTGCGAGAGCTGTTCCAGCGCGAGCAAGATCTCGTGGACGGACCCCGGCGCGCGGAAGCCCCCGCCGATGCCGAACCAGCGCTTGCGTCCGAGACGCGCCAGCGTGCGGCGAATCTCCGACTGGAACAGGACGAGCACGGCCAAGCCGAGATACGGGACGATGAATGCGAGCACCGACCGGAGCGCCTCCAGGCCCGTCCAGAAGGCCACGGCGTACAACAGGACCATCATCAGGATGCCGACGATGATGTGACCGGCGCGCGTTCCGCGGACCACCATGAGGGCCTGATACACCAGGAACGTCACCACCAGGATATCGACCACCCCGGTGAGGGTCAGGCCCGGCACGGATGGCAGAAAGCGGGACATGGGTCGGTGTTGGCGTGTGAGCGCCCCGGAAATCCCAGTTTAACGTAGGCACGGTTCAGACGTGGAGAAGATCAGGTCTACCGCCGAGACGCCGAGTCGCTGAGCAAAACCAAGGAACCGGTGGGGGCTTGGGGGGGTTCGTGTCGTTTGCGTGGTTCGAGCGCAGAGGCGGCCGAGAAGACTGCGGCCGAGGAGTTTCTTTGGCGTGCAGCCGCGACTGGTGGGAGAGGCGGCTGCTGCGGATACAATGAATCATGCCGTTCGTTTCCGTCCCCGAAGCTGTGGAAGAAATCCGCGCCGGGCGCATCCTGGTGGTAGTGGACGACGAGGACCGGGAGAACGAAGGCGACCTCACCATTGCGGCCGAAAAGGTCACTCCCGAGATCATCAACTTTATGGCCACGCACGGCCGCGGATTGATCTGCCTCCCCTTGACGGCGGAGCGCTGCGACTATCTGCGGCTGCCGCTGATGAGCCCCCGTAACACCTCCAATTTCGGGACGGCCTTCTGCGAGTCGATCGACGCCCTCGAGGGCGTGACCACGGGTATCTCCGCGGCGGACCGGACGCGCACGGTCCTCAAGGCCATCGATCCCGATTGCCGGCCGGGCGACCTGGCGCGGCCGGGGCACGTATTTCCGCTGCGCGCCCGCGAAGGCGGCGTGCTGGTGCGCGCGGGACAGACCGAGGCTTCGGTGGACCTGGCGCGGATGGCCGGCCTGGCGCCCGCGGGCGTGATCTGCGAGATCATGAACGAGGACGGCACCATGGCGCGGGTGCCGCAGCTCGAGGAGTTTTGCGCGCGCCACGGGCTGAAGATGATCTCGGTGGCGGAGCTGATCCGTTATCGCATGAAGCACGAGAAGTTCGTGCGGCGGGTGGCGGAGGGCTGCATCGAGACCGAGTTCGGCGAGTTCCGCAGCATTGCCTATGCCAGCGACCTCAATCCCGAGTACCACCTGGCGCTGGTTCGCGGCGAGGTGGCCGGGGCCGAGCGGGTCCTGGTGCGCATGCACTCCCGGTGCATGTACGGCGACGATTTCGGATCGACGAGCTGCGACTGCGGCCGCCTGGTGCGCAATTCGCTGCGGGCCATCGCTCAAGAAGGCTCTGGAGTGCTGGTATACCTGCACGAAACCGGGCCCGGTTTCCGCGTGGAGCGCAACGCCCGCGGCGAGGAGCGGATGGTCTCGCACGGCCGCGATTTCATGCATTACCAGGGCGCGGCGGGCCAGCGGCAGCTCCAGCACGAGCACGGCATCGGGGCCCAGATCCTCTCCGACCTGGGGCTGCACACCATCCGGCTGCTGACCAACCACCCGCGTAAGATCGTGGCGCTGGAGGGGTTCGGCATTGAGATCGTGGACCAGATCCCGGTGGGGGCCAGGGACCAGGGGCCGGGGGCCGGGGAAGCCCGCGAGCCGTGACGCCCCCTCCGACCCTGGCCCCTGTTAATATCGGAGCAGGCACAACGTCCTAAATGATATGAACGCACGAATTCTTACCACCGCGACGCTCTCTATCGCATTTACCGCGATCGTCCTCCCTGCCAAGGCCGCCGACCCGCAACTTCTCAACCTGGTGATGCCCGACGTGAAGGTATTGGCGGGCGTCAACGTGGATCAGGCCAAGACCTCGCCGTTTGGCCAGTACGTGCTGTCGCAGATGCAGTCCACCGACCAGGACATGCAAAAGCTGGTGACGCTGACGGGCTTCGATCCCACGCGCGACGTCAGCGAGCTGCTGGTCGCGACCAATGGCACGCCGAATACGGGACTGGCCATGGCGCGCGGCAACTTCGACGCTGCCAAGATCACTGCGGCGGCCACCGCCAATGGCGCCACGACGGAAGAGTACGGCGGAGCGACCATCCTCAAGGATCCGAAGAACACGCACGGGGTCTCGTTCCTGAGCGCGACCGTGGTGGTGGCCGGCGACCTGGACAACGTCAAGGCGGCAATCGACCGGCAGAAGACACCGGCTCCGTTCGCGGCGGCGATCGCGGTGCAGGTGAGTGAGTGGAGCACCTCGCAGGATGCGTGGGCCATCTCGGCCGTGCCGCCATCCTCGCTGCAGCCACCGTCCGGCGCGCCCATGGTTCCAGGATTGACTGGCCAGGGCCCGTTCCAGGGGATTCAGTCGGCCGCGGGCGGCGTGAAGTTCGGCAACCTGGTGGTGGTGAAGGCGCAGGCGGTGGCCGGCAATGCGCAGGATGCGGCCTCCATGGGCGATGCTCTGAAGCTGCTGGCGAGCCTGGCGCAGATGCAGGCGGCGAAGGAACCGGCGGCCGCGGCGCTGGCGCAGTCACTGCAAATCAGCACACAAGGCAGCACGCTGAACGTGCAGGTCAGTTTGCCTGAGGATCAACTGCAGCAGATCGTGAAGCCGAAGGCCAACGCCAAGAAGACGCAACGAGCTTTAAGGCAGATGTAGCAACTGCTGGTATACCTCTTGGGAGCCGTGAGAGAGACTGCCTTAAACGCGGCGTGACGGGGCTGAAGCCACTGTGTGGTGACGGAGGAAGGGTCGGCCGACTGACAGCCGGCCGGCAGGCGAAGCCGCCTGGCTGCGTGCGGTCCGGCCACAGACCCATTACCGCCTCGACTGATAAGTCGACGGGCACAAATCCTTGAAAAACTGGCAGCGGCGGCAGCGCTCGCTCTCGTGTAACGGGAACTCCTGCTTCTCTTGCGCTTCCTGAAAATCGCGGACGATCTGCTCGGGCGATTCGAGAAGCGAGGGCGTCAGGTCCAGCGCGATCGCCGTATTCGGGCGCAGGAAGTGGAGCCAGGCGCGGTCCGGCGGGCGGCCCGCGACTCGCTCTACCGCCAGTGCATAGAGTCGCAACTGGAGGGCGTAATCCTGGGCGCGTTGATGGGCTTCCACGGCGGTGACCGAGTCGGTCTTATAGTCCACGATCACCAATTCCCCGCCCTCTTCGAACCACAGGTCCACCTGGCCTCGGACCACCACATCCTCTACCGACATCAGGAAATCGAACTCGCGCTCTACACGGGTGGCGCGCAATACGCGGCGGCCCAGCGAGCTTTGGCGGAAGATGCCGGCGAGACGCACGGCTTCCGGATCGGCATCTGGAATGCCGGCTCCGGCCAGCAGCGAGTGTACCTGCGTGCCGAACCCGGCGGCCGAAAGCTCGCTCTCCTCATCGGAATCCTCGAGTTTTCGCGGACGGCCCTCGAAGCCGAGATAGTGGGCCAGGTAATACTCGCGCGGGCAGACGGCAAACTTGGCCAAGGCGGTGACCGTGGCGTTGGTGTCGTGCTGTCCGGTGACTGAAGGCAGCGGTACGAACTCCACGGTCTCCTCGACGGCCGCGGCGGGCCCGTGCGCGAGCCGGTCCGGCGGACGGTCGGTGACGAACACGCGCGCCTTCCAGTTCTTGCCGTCAGGCGCCGTGTAGGCCGTGGTTCGATCGCACGGAGTATCGGGATCGAGTTGCAGGCTGCCGGCAACCACGGCAGCCCAGTTGTCGAGCTTCCTGCCGTTGTTCGAAAAGCTCAGGACCAGGTGCTGCTCCGCGCGCGTCATCGCCACGTAGAGCAGGCGATTGCTTTCGTCGCGTTCGCGCAGTTTGCGCTCTTCGTGGATGGCGTGCTGGTAGAGGTCGTTCTTCTCCTTGCCGCCGGCCGGACTGCGCCATCGCGCCCCCAATCCGTACCGCGGCGAGAAGGCCACGTGGGGCATGGCGGTTTCGATTCCCTTGTGGATCGCCGCGAGAAACACGATGGGAAACTCCAGGCCCTTGGCGGAGTGCACGGTCATCACCTTGACCGCGTTGGCGGAGTCTTCAGGCGGCGCATCCGGCTCGCGCGGGTTGGACGCGCGCACCAGCGACAGTCCCGCCACGAACTCATCGAGCGATCGCCGGGCGGCGGCATCGCGCGACTGGGCGAGGAACTTGTCGATGTTCGGCGTGGCACGATAGCCGCAGTCGTCCATGGCCTCGAGCAGAAGGCGGTCGAACGAAACCGACTCGCGGCGCGCGCGCCACTGGCGCAGCCGGTCGCGGAAATGGCAGAGCTTGCGGAGGTCGCCGGGATCGAAGTCCTGGGCTGTGTTCTCAAGGCGCCGCAGCGAAACGCCGATGTTCTCGCCCAACGTCTTGAGGCGCAGCAGCGCATCCTCGGACACCTCGACCAGCGGCGAACGCAGCACAGTGGCCAGGCTGACCTCGTCCCGCGGATTGGCGATGACGCGCAGCAGGTGGGTCAGGTCATTCACTTCGCGCGTTTCGTAGAAGCCCTTGCCGTGGTTCACGAGGTAAGGAATGCCTGCCTCGTCGAAGGCCGCGCTGAAGTCGGAGAGCACTTCGGTGTTGCGCACCAGCAGGGCCACGTCCTTGAAGCGGAACTCCGCCCGATCGCCCAGGACTTCCAGGATGCGGCGCGCCACCCACCGGGCCTCCTCCGATTCCGCTCCCGCCACGGCCATTACTTCGACGCAGACTGGCCGCGGTTTCTCGAACTCATGACCGGCCACCAGGCTGCGGGGTTCAATACCGTCCGCACCGGCGAGGATGGTTTCGACCGCGCTCAGAATCTCGGGGCGGCTGCGAAAATTATCGATCAGCTCGACCAGGTGGCCGCCGCGGCCGGCGACTTCATCGCGATACTCCCGGAAGCCCCGCGGCTCGGCGTGGCGGAAACCGAAGATGGATTGGTTGATGTCGCCGACGGCGTAGAAGCGGCCGGGCGTGCGCACGAGCTGGAGCAGCCTGGCCTGCTGCCCGTTGGTATCCTGGAATTCGTCCATGAGGACGTGGTCGAACTGGGCTTGCACGCGGGCACGCGTCTCGGCGTGGTCTTCGAGCAAGCGAACGGCGAACTCCTCGAGGTCGGCGAAATCCAATGCGCCGGCTTGGCGTTTGCGGTCCCGATAGAGGCGGTCGAAGCGGCGCAGGATCTCGAGCAGGAGTTGCCGCTCGGGCGCGTAGTGCTGGGTGATGAGCGAGTACGGGGCATCTTTGATCAACGCCTTCAGACGCTTCAAGAGGCTGTATCCGTTGGCGCCTTTCTTGCATTTCTGGAGGTTGCAGGAGAAGTCCTCGATGGCCAGCAGCCCGGTGCGTGGATCGGCCGCCGTCACGATGCGGCCGGCGCCCTCCAGGGCAGCTTGCAGGTGTTGCTTCTGGGCGTGGCTCCAGTTGAAATACGTTTCGCCACGAAGCGCGTTGAGCGTCGTGGCGATCTCATCCATGGTATTGTCCTGCGGGACGCGATACCGGGCGATCTCTTCGACGGGCACACCCGCGCCGCGCATGGCGTCGTAGGCCGAGAGCACTGCTTCTTCGAACTCGTAGGACGAGAGTCCGCGGATCAGCTTGCGTGTGGCGAGCGGATGCTCCTGAAATACCTCTTCCATCGCGGCGGCGATGGATTCCTGCTGCAAGCGCCAGGACTCCAGGACATCGGCGACGGAGAACTCGGGATCGACGCCCGCGAACACGGCGTTCTCCTTCAGAAGCCGCGAGCAGAAGCCGTGGACCGTGGAGACCCAGGCGCGCTCGAGTTTGCCGCGGCGGACGGAGTCGGCGCGGAAGGTCTCGGCCAGCTTCTTGCGCAGGCTGCCGGCCGCCTTTTCGGTGAAGGTGATGGCCAGTATGCGCAGGGGGTCCACGCCGTTTTCGACGAGATGGCAGAAATACTGCACCAGGACCGTGGTCTTGCCCGATCCGGGGCCCGCCACCACGCACGTATCCAGGTGGCGTTTGGAAACATCCATCGCGTCGAGTTGACTACTAGTGTAGTTCACGACGCGCCCTCCGCCTCTTCGGCTTGGGCAGCCGCCTCGCGCAACTGCACGCGGCAAACATCGCGAAAATCGCAGAAGCGGCAGTTGGCCACAGCGGCCGGCTTGACTTCCACGCGGCCGGACCGGATCTCCTCGACTACCCGCAGCGTACGCTTTTCGGCGTGTTCGCGCCAGTTCTCAGGAAGCTCCACGTGGGGCAGGCCGGCAACCGGCGCTTCGCTCCACCCCGCGTACACGATGACGCGCTTCAGGCCGATGTAATACATGCCCACGGGCTTGACGCCGAGCGCGCGTTCGGCGGCCATCATGTAGAGCGGCGCCTGCAACAGGTTGTCATCGGTGTGCCGGGCCTTGACCCGCTGCGCCGCGCTGTACTTGTAATCGATCACGTACGCGCGTCCGTCGGGAGCGACGTCGAGCCGGTCGATCCGCCCCGAAATGTCCAGCCCTTCAGTAAGCGGAAAGACGAACTTCTCCTCCGTGCGGGATTGAAAGCCTTCGCGCGGCCAACGGGTGTCCGCGGCGAAAGCGCGCAGATCGTCGAGCATCGTATTGCGTAGCCGCTCCGCGTGATAACCCAGTGGGATGCGCCTCACTTCGCAATGCCGCGCGAAAACCGATTCGAACAGCGCATCGAGATCCTGCGGACTGGCCCACCAGGTGGCCAGAACTTCGTGAACGATGTTTCCCTGGGTGAGAAAATCGAGCCGCTCCTCGGGCCGCGGCGGCGCGGTGTCGAGCCGCAGCACGCGGCCGGCGAAGTACTGGAAGGGGCATTGCAAATACATCTCCAACCCCGTGGGCGAGAGCCGGGTGGTCTTCTGGCGCAGAAAATCGAGCAGGGCGGGTGCGCGAATCTCTACGGGCCGTGGAGGCGTTGATGGATTGCGCGGCTGGGGACGGATGGTTCGCGCCTCCTGTGTGGCGAGCGCCAGATCTTCGAGGTATAGCGACGGCAGAGTGCTATCGCCCCGCCGGTCGAATTCGGGGTAGGAGAGCGTCACCAGGAAAGTAGCTCGCGTGACGGCGGATTCGAACAGGGCGCGCTCTTCGCGCTCGAACTCCGCGGCCGTGCGCACGCGAATGCCGGCGGCATTCAGGCGGCAGCGCGCCGCGTCGGGGAAGAAGGGGTCCTGGCGGTGGAATTGCGGAAATTGCTTTTCGACCATTCCGCAGATGAAGACCACGGGCAGCACCCACTGGCGCGCTTCATGAGCGCCGATCACGTGGACGACGTTGCGGCGGGCGTCCCGCAGGCGGAGCGGCTTCAGCCGGAGGACCGATTTCACGGCGCGCCAGAAGGCCTGGAGGTCGATGAGTTGGCTCGGTTCGAGCGCGGCGGCGGCTTCGTCGAGAGCTTCGTCGAAGAGATCGAGGGCGGCGGTCTGGGTGCGGAGATGGACAGGCCGGGAGGCCTGTCCTACTGCGGGCCGGAAGAGGTTGCGGAGGGTTCGCAGACGGGCGGCCCAATCGCTGGGACGGAGGACGAAGGCGCGCCACTCTTCGATAGCGCGGAGCTCGTCGATCAGTTTGTGGAGGCGATCGCTGTCTCCGAGGAGCGCTTCCAGGGCGCCCAGGCCGTTGTTCGGAATCTGCTCGCGCACGGCAAACTCGAACCGGTCCATGGTGTTCGAATCGGCAAAGCGCGGCGCGAGGCGCAGGACGGAGAGCGTGCCCGCGTGATCCCAGCCGCCCAGCATCGCTTCGACCGCGCCGGTAAGGAACCGCACCGCGGCGTGCCGCTGCAATTCCTCCTCGAAGTAGAAGCGCGCCGGAATGCCGAAGCGCTCCAGCGTGGATTGCAGGATGGGAACGTAGGTTTCCTTGGCGCGGACGACGATTCCCATTTCGCGGAACGGCCGCCCCGAGGAGGCGTACTCCAGAATGCGGCGGGCGATCTCCTCCACTTCGCGCTCGATTCCAGGCGCCTTCACCAGCGCCATGACGGGCGTGGCCCGGGAGCGTGTCAGCCGTTTCTCGCGGAAGCCCAGCGCGGCGAGACGATCGTCCATGGCATCGAACGTCAGGGTGAGATCGGCGTGACGGCCCATGGCGGCGATGACGCGCAGCTCGGGATCGGGCAACGCGTGAAATCCGTCCATCCACACGGTGCGGATGTCGCCCAGTCCATCGTGTTCGATGCGCTCCGCGGCCCACTCGATCCGCCGGGCGCGCGTGGCGAAGCCGCGACGATCAAGCTCACGATCCACTTCCCGGTACGCGGCGAGGAACGCTTCGCCCAGCGGCGCATCCGGCAGGCAGCCGGCGAGACGGCGGCTGTCGCAGCCCGCCGAAGAGAATTCCGCGACGGTGCGCGCCAGCGAGGCGCAGAATCCGGGCAGGTGGCCCACCCGCGCGAACTCGGAGCGGTTGACGCGGCGCACGGACTCCTCGACGATGAGGTACAGCACCGCATCCGGCACCTGGGGGACGTCGCCGGCCCACGCCGACACGAATTCCGAAAGCGTCTGGATCAGCCCACTGGAGAACGCGAAGCCTTCACGCGCGATACGGTTTTGCAGGTGCTGCGCCAGGGTTGCGGTGGGCACGAGCAACCGGACTCGGCCGTCGCGCGCGTGCAGGGATTCACGCAGGCGATCGAGAACGAAGGTGGTCTTGCCGGAGCCGGCGGGTCCCGTAAGCAAACGCATTGGCTTCCAGTGTACCGCAGGCGAAGAAAAGACGAAAATAAAAAGAGCTGACAACCGTGGCGGCGTACGTTGGAGAAACGGCGACGCTGCGGTTTGACCCCCGCGACATGGCCGGGATCCGAGTCTTCCTCCAGTTTACGGCCGCCTCCTGAATAGGCGTTGTTCACGACTGGCCGGGATATCGGCCAGTGATTCAGATGACATCGAAGCTCGGGGCCCATTTCCCGGCGAATCGTTGCCAGAAGTCGATGCGCGATTCCAGAGTCTGGCTGCGGCGCGCGGATTTGGCGGATCAGGAGTTCTTCTGTTACGCTCGGTTAGTGTGGTTGATCCCAGCCTGCGCATTCTGATTCTGAGCACACCCAAGACGGGCAGCACATGGTTGCGCAGTCTGCTGAGCGGCATTTATCGCCTGCCGCAACTGTATCTGGAGCCGGGGTTCGACTGCCAAGCGCTCAGCCGGGGCGGGACCCGTTGGGTTGCGCAATACCATATCCGGCCGCATGCGGAGCTGACCGCATGGATCCGCGAGAACGGCGCCATAGGCATCACCACCATCCGGCACCCCGCCGACGTTCTGATCTCGCTCTATCATCATCTCCAGAAGTTTCGCGCCCAGAGCCTCGATCTGGATTTCGTGCGCCGGATGTTATCGGGCGGCTTCGAGCGCACCAACATAACCACCGACTTCATGGGGCAGCCGTTTTGGGCGGATCTGGCGTGCTCCCTGGATTGGATGTCCGTGGCCGGAACCCAGGTGGTGCGCTATGAAGATCTGCGATCCGATACGCTGGGCACGCTGCGCGAATTGACGTCGCGCATCTCTGCCGTGCCGGAGGAGCGCATCGAAGCCGCAATTGAGATGAGCGACCTTGCGCTGATGCGCGCCCTGGCGGGACCGTTCGGCGGTTTCTTTCGCGAAGGCCGCTTAGGGGGCTGGCGAGACCTCCTGCCGCCGGATGTAATCGAAGTGTTCCGTTCGATGGCTCCCTATGCGGCCCAAATGGCTGCGCTCGGCTATTCCATGGACCCGGCTGACCCGACGATCAGCCGCACGGTTCCATCCCGGCCACGCCATCCCATGGCCACTCTCCAGCGCTTCGAAAACGATGTAGCGGTTGTGCCAATTCTGATCCAATGCTTCTTCTGGGCCGGCGCGGAACAACGCGCGCATTGGCAAAGGCAGCTCGCGGCGACCGGACCGTACAGTTTTTATGACTGGCTGAACCTGCCCTGCGGACCGGCTGGGCGAGGTCTCTACGAGGAACTGCCGCTTTCCAACCTGGCTGCATTCGTATACTCCCAACGGCCCGATGTCCGGCTGGTTTACGCGGATCTGACTACGGGCGACCGCTACGAATACGCGCAGTGGTTCCTGCGCTACGCGGAAACCGAATATGGTCTGGCCCGGGCATTCGTCGATTCGCAGCGCGCCGGCCTGTTGCGCTGGGCCGACACGCCCTGCACGCGCGACGGGGCTGGCATTTACGCCGGCCTGCCAGTATCCAACCTTACGGCATACTTATATGACCAGCGGGCCGACTTACGACTGGCTTATCCGGATCTAACCGGCAGCGACCGCTACGAATACGTGCAGTGGTTCCTGCGCTACGCGGAAACCGAAGATGGTCTGGCCCGGGAATACGTCGATTCGCAGCGCGCCGGCCTGTTG
>JBGPKH010000116.1:0-17462 GCA_041485845.1 Bryobacteraceae bacterium | reverse complement strand
GATCACCGTGGCCCATGGACCGAGACTGCCTCCCGATCCGTGGGATCCGCCCAGCCCGCCCAGCCGCGGCAGCTCGCTGTTCGCCCATGGACCGATACTGCCTCCCGATCCGTGGGATCCGCCCAGCCCGCCCAGCGGCGGCGGCTCGCTGTTCGCCCATGGACCGATTCTGCCTCCCGATCCGTGGGATCCGCCCAGCCCACCCAGCGGCGGCGGCTCGCTGAACGCCTAGAAGGTCCAATTCCGCCTCCCGATTCGGGGGACACCGGTTCGGCAGTGGCGGCATGAACCGGTGCACACGAAGTCCCGCCGGCGGTCCACGGCGGGCACAAGAAAGCTCAACGACTTGAGCTTGGCAGGCCTAGAATTGGTAGTGGATGCGCCTCGCTATCCAGATCTGCGCGCTGCTGGTAAACCTTCCTCTGGAACTGTTGATTATCCGCGCCATGCTGCGCGGCGGGTATCGCCGTTTTCCGTTTATCTTCGCTTACATAATCATCGATTTCCTGACCACGGTGGTTGAACTCCAGCCCGCTCTCAAGTATGTCCTGGGTACCAACACGTCTGCGCTGGTCGATATCTTTTGGATCATTGATGGCGTGATGCAGTTGATGGTCTATCTGGTCGTCATGAGTTTGCTGTACCAGGGAACCGCCGCGCTCCGGTCGCGCAGGATGGTGCGTGTGTTCTTGATCGCCGGCGCCGCTCTCATCGCCGGCATTTCCTTCCTGGTCCATTACAGCGTGCATATAAACGTCGGGGAATGGATGACGCCGTGGACTCGTGACTTGAATTTCTGCGCCGCGATCCTCGATCTGGTCCTGTGGACCCTGCTGGTGACGCAACGCAAAAAGGAGCCACAACTGCTCATGCTGAGTGGCGGCTTGGGAATTCAGTTCACCGGGGAAGCCATCGGGCAGTCCCTCCGGGATCTGGCAATACGCAACCGGTCGCGGCCGCTGTCGCTAGCCGGAGGAGTGCTGGCCGTGTTGACAAACCTGCTGTTTCTTTTCATTTGGTGGCAGGCATTCCGAACGCCTGTCGATCGAAAACTTCGTCGCGCCTGAGGGACGAAAAAAGAGCCGCCTGCCCGCGGGCGGCTCCGTGAACCTGCCTACCTTTCCCGTGGATATTCGCTACTACTGCTGCGAGCGGCTCGCGGTACTGTTGGTGTTCAGCGGCGCCGTAGCCTGGTCGGCGCTGAAGACCTTCACTTCCACGCGACGGTTCTTGGCCCGGGCTGCGCGATTACGAGCCTCATCCACCGGCCTCTCCTGGCCCAGCCCGATCATGTGAATCCGATAGATCGGTATGTTGTGTTTGGCCACCAGGTACTCCACCACGGCGTCCGCGCGCTTCCGGCTGAGAGCTTCGTTATACGCCTTGGAACCGGTGCTGTCGGTGTAGCCTTCCACCGCGATGAAGAACCGTTTGCCCGATTGCACATCGCTGGCAAGTTTGTCCAGGTCTTGTTTGGCATCCGGCGTCAGCATGTACTTGTCGAACTTGAAGGGCACGCTCACCGAGGTCTGCATTTTGTAGTCGTCGAGATTCGACACCACTTGCCGCAGACTGGCCAGCGCCTCCGTATTCTGCTCGCCCACCTGGGCTGCCTGCGCAGCCTTATTCATCGCCTCGCCGGCATGCTGATCGGCGGTGGCGGCGTGTTGATCGGCGCTGGAAGCGCGCTCCTGGGCAGCGCTGATGCCGCTCTGCGCCCGCTCGTCAACCTGTTTTACCTGGCCGCGGGTATCATTGATTTGTTGACTGTTTTGGGTAGTCTGCTCGCCCACCTGATCGACTTTCGCCTGAATGGGAGAAGTGGTGTTGCGGACATACTTTTTGGTCGCGCAGCCACCGGCGAGCATAACGCCCGTCACGATGCACGTCGCAAGGAAAGCTCTCATAGTTCAAAAACCTCGGTTTGGCCTGAGCAATCCATGCGCCGTTGTTTGGAAGACACGATTTTTCAACCGGGTATTCGCCCACGCCGAGTTTCACCACGGTAACGTTATGTAAGCTTTACCTGATTACGACGTTTTCTGCCGGGATTTACCTGCGGCCTGGTCTTGCGGCCTGGACTTGCGGCCACGGAAGCCCGGGAGATCCCAGGCGAGGTTCTCGTAGATCTCGCCTTCGGAGTTGTCGTCCAGGGGCCAAAACTTGCGATTGCTGTTCATTAGTTTCCTACCTGAATACCCGGATGCTCTATGCGGAGGGACACCTTTATCATAGCACTTCCCGGCATAGATCAGATTACACGCAACCAATTGAAAATAATAGATTTATTTGGTGCTATGGTGCGCCCGGCCCAGCCCACGCTACTGCGAAGCGACTCGGCGGAACTTCTCGGTCCAGTTGGTCAACACCGTGATGGTGGAAGAACTGGAGATCTCGAGCGGCAGATTCATGAGGAACCGCTGACCGTCGCCCGAAACATCATATAAGTTCCATGTTTTGGGGAATTGGCGAGTCTGGAACAGCGCCTGGGGCGCGTCGAACGCGAAATTACCGTCGGCGGCGCGCGCCGTCGCCGCCATCATTTTGCCGTTGTTGGTGACGTAAAACAGTTCCTTGCCGTCCCCGCGCCACCGCGGCATCCCCCCGCCTCCCGAGGAGAGCTGCCAGCGCCGCTTGGTCCCCGAGGAGATGCCCTCGAAGGGCTGGACGTAGATCTCGATCTGGCCCGATTCGTCGGATTGGTATGCCAGCCACTTGCCGTCCGGCGAGAGGGAAGCGGATCCCTCCGTGTAAATCGTATCCAGAATGGGGCCGGCGCGATGGTCCGCCGTGGAAACTCCCCATATGTCCGCCTTGCCACCCAGGGAGACGGCGGTGAACAGAACGTAGCGGCCGTCGCGCGACCAGTCCGTCGGATACTTGGGAGTCTCGCTCTTGAACAGCGGTTCCGCCTTGCCCCCGTTCAGCGCCTTGACATACAGGTCGAAATTGCCCTCCGCCTTTCCCGTCGCGAAAAACGCCAACCGCGAGCCATCCGGCGACCAGACCGGAGATCCTTCATGCGCCGGCGTCGCGGTGAACTGGGTGGCGCTTCCGTTGGCATCCACCACCCACAGGTCGGCGCGTCCGTCCGATGCGAGCTTGGCCGCCGCCGCGCGGGCACCGTCGGGCGCGATTCGCGGCGGCCCCCACTCGCCGGTCTCCCGCACCACCGCAATCTGCCTTCCGCTGCGATTCACCCAAGCCAACTGCCGGGTGGCATCACCCACCGTCTGGTAGACCAGGATGGCGTTGTTCGAAACCGAAACGGGAGACAGGGACAGGCTGCGCAGCGAACCGATCGGATCGCCGATCGCGATGGGCCCGCCTTCCGGCGACAGGCTCGCGGCGTGGAACTCCTGCGCCATGGGAACGCGCTCGCGCACGAACAGCAGGTAACCATCCTGGCGCGACTGCGATCCCGCCATGGCGGAATACACGGCGTTGGTTTCGGAAGGGAACAGCAGCTTGTAGGCGGCGGGTTTCGTGGTGCTGTCTGCGTAAACGCCGGTGGTCTCCGGCGAGTTCGTCATGGCGAAAAAGACGAAGTGCCGGTTGTCGGGAAGAAACTGCGGCCAGAGAAAGGCGCGTTGGGACTGTGCCGGGTTCAGTTTCACCAGCAGCTCCGGCGTTCCGCCGCTGGCCGGGACACGGTACAGACCGCCGCTCAAACCGGGGGCGAACAGGATCGTGTTGTCCGTGTTCCAGGCGCCACCTCCAGCGATCGCCTCCGCCGGGCAGATGCGGACCACCGGCCCGCCCCCGGCCGGCACTTTCGCCAGGTACTGGTTGGCAAAGAACCCGATGAACTCGCTGTCCGGCGACCAGAATGGCGCGGCAGCCCCCTCGGTCCCCGGGATCGGCGTGATCCGCAGATCGTCCAGCGGCCGCAGCCACAGCATGCGGTGGCCCTCCGTTCCGGCGGCCGAGAACGCCAGATAGCGGCCGTCGGGCGATACCGAAGGCGGCCCCGGATAACTGAGGTTTTCCGGGAGGGTCACGCGGAAACTGACCTCGGGCGCCGGCTGCCGCGCGCGCAGGAACGAGAGCGCCGCAGCGGCCATACCCGCCACCGTGATCATCACCAGGGCGATCAGCCCCAGCGCCATCCAGAGGCTCATGCGGGAGGAGCGGCCCGGCTGCGGCGCCCGCGGCGGCCAGGGAGATCCATCCTTGGGCCGATCCGGAAGTTTCCCCGGCCCGGCGAGAGACGCGGCCTTTGCAGCACGCGGGGCCACTGCCGCCGGTCCTTTGCCGATGCCCTTGGCGCGCGGAGACGCCAGCTTCAGCTCGATCACGGCATTCTGGATGCGCTGCCGCCGCGCGGCCGGATCCTTCGCCAGGCATCCCGCGATCACCGCCTCCAGGGCCACGTGATACTTGGTCTTCCCGTTGAACGATGGCGGGGGCATTTCGAGGATCTGGTGGTAGAGGTCCGCGCCGGCGCCGGGAAAGGGCCGCTTCCCGCTGACCATTTCGTAGAGCACCGCGCCGTAGGAGAACACGTCGCTGCGTTCGTCCGCGGTTTCCCTGCGCACCTGTTCCGGGGAGTAGTACGGCGCCGATCGTCCATCCGCGGTGAGCGGCGGTTGCAGTACCCGCGCACCCGCGCCGGTGATGGCGATAGTATGGGGCGAAAGGCATCCATGTACCAGTCCGCGTGCGTGCGCGCGGCTCAGGACTCCGCCGATTTCGATGGCGTACCGCAGCGCGTCCTCGGCTGGAATGCGGCCGCGGGCGAGCACATCCGCCAGCAGTTCGCCGGCAACCGGCTGCTTGGTCAGAAAATCCAGCGCGCTGTGGTCCACTTCGATCACGTTTCGCGGAATAGGAATCCCAGGCCTTCAATCCGAATTCTACTATCGCAACACGGCAACCACAATCAAAAGTACCGGATAGATAGGGTTCTGAGAATACTACTAGATAATTAGATAAATAGATAAGATAAGCGGGAAAAACTGCTGGTACCCGGCGCGAAAAGCGGCCCGCATGCGATCCCCACAGGCCGCGTCGGATCAATAGAGGCCAGCTTGCGGCCGTGCGACCACAAGTCGCTGGCGTCTTCGCCGTTGCGTTCTTCATGAATCGTTTGGACGCGATCCACGATGTCCCGGGTCGCGTCCGCCGGCTCGCTGGAGCGATCCGCTATCCGTCCGGTCATCTCTCGCGCCGGCTGCCAACGGGTTTTCTTCCTGCGGGAGAGGGCGATGCCGATGCCCACAGCGGCGCCCACCGCAATCCCGATCCAGATTCCCTTCCTGCTCAATTGGCCCACCGTGTTGAAATCCGGCTCCACTGTCCCCTCCATCTTCAGTGTAGGGGCCGGCCTGAGTAGTGTAAGGGCTGCGCCCGGGCCGCGCCGTAAGTCTTCGCACAGCAGGCGGACGCGCTTGGTTATCGGCCGCACGATGGCGCTGTATCCTTTTCCACACTTCCAGATTCGGTTATCGATTTTGCCGGCCCTATTGACACCGCCGTCAGGCCATGTACAATCCAAGATGGCCCTAATTTGCACAACGAAAGTGGCGGAGAATGTTTAAAGCCAGGAAATCCCGGCAGGTAGCCTCGCCGGAAGCGCAGGGTTTCAACAGCAGTGAAGTCGCCCGGATCTGCGGCGTCAGCCTCCGGCAGTTGCAGTGGTGGGATGAGCGCAATGTCGTTTCTCCACGCCAGGACGGCCACAAACGCATTTACATGACGGAGGAAGTAGTCGAGATTTCCGTGATTGCCGAGCTCCGGCGCAAGGGCTTCTCGCTACAGAAAATCCGCCGCGTGCTGCGGTTTCTGCAACGGGACATGGGCAAGCGCCTGAGCGAAGCCATCACCGCGCCCGCGGACGTACACCTGCTCACCGACGGCAAGTCGATCTATCTGGAGGAGGCGCCCAACCGGATCATCGATCTCCTCAAGAACGCGCGGCAGCCGATGTTCCTGGTTTGCGTGACCGATCAGGTCCGGCGTCTGACCGCGGCTGCCGAGCGCAAGCCGGCGAAGTCGGAAACCGGCGCCGCCGCGCGCAAAGTCCGCGCCATGTAGTTGGGTGCGGGCGGGGCAGGGCCCGGTTCAGGCCCCCTGGCTGATCAGGGTCACAGGGAGAGTAATTCCGTGGGTTTCACGCACCCTTCTCGTGTCACGAGAACCCATTTCCGTCACTCAGCCCAGTTCGTTGGTTGACATCGGCCGCGAAACCACCTACCGGTATTCGTATGAAACGCTTGCCGATCGTCCTCGCCCTGGTGGCCCTGTTGCCGCTGCACGGCACGGCCGCACCCGGTACCGATCCCTGCGAGCGCAACCGCCGGCTCGACCGTGGCATCAACATCCCCGGCGTGTTCGATCGCAACGGAGGGACCTTCTGATGTTACGCTCTGATTTTCCAGTCATGCAGGACAAAGCAGACAAAGTCATCCTGGTCTTCGGCGGCGCCGGCGGCATTGGCGCCGAGGTCAGCGCGCGACTGGCCTCTAGGGGCGCGCGGATTGTCATCGCCGATCTGAACGCGGTCCAGGCCCAGGCAAAGGCCGTGGCCATCGTTGCCGAGGGAGGGCAGGCCATCGGCGTGGCGTGCGACATCACCGACCCCGAGCTGTGCGAGTGCGCGGCGCAGGCTGCCGTCGATCAGTTCGGCCAACTCGATGGGGCAGTGAACTGCGCGGGTATCAGCAAACCGCACGACTCCATCTCACTGCCGCCCGCGGGCTGGGCGCGCATGGTGGATGTACAACTCAACGGCGCGTTCTACATTGCGCAAGCGTGCGCCAAGCGCATGTTGGACGCGGGCGGCGCGATCGTGTTCATCACCAGCATCAATGCCGAGGCCGCTTTCCCTCGCCGGGCCGCCTATTGCTCGGCCAAGGCCGGCGTGGCCATGCTCACGAAGGTGCTGGCCATCGAGTGGGCGGAGAAGGGCATACGCGTCAACGCCGTCGGCCCGGCCCATGTCGCAACGGAGATGACGGAGCGCAACATCGCCGCGGGCAATATCAACGAAGCTCAGATCAAGGCCCGCATCCCGCTGGCCCGGCTGGCCCAACCCGCCGATGTGGCCGGCGCCGTGTCATTCCTGCTGAGTGAGCAAGCCAGCTTCATTACGGGCCACTCGCTGTATGTGGACGGCGGTTGGCTCGCCTACGGATATTTCTGATCGGTGTCCACGCAACAGTTGCCATGATCAGGCGAGAGCGGCGGCGGCAGTGCGCGCCACATCGCCGACTTCGCCATGCATCTGACGGCTGATGCTGGCGATGTCCGGCGCCAGCGCGTACATTTTCTGCTCCGCCGCCGTGGCCATGGCGCAAGCGCGCAGCCAGGGGTCGCCGTGAACGATCAAGTCCCGCACGGTCGATTCGGCGTCGCCCACCTCGACGCCAAACAGCGCTCTCCCGTGCTCCGCCACGCGATCGGGCGCATCCAGCAGGGGAACCAGCACGCGCTTTAACGGCCGGTCGAGCACGTTATCCAGAAACTCCAGCGCCGCCTGGAACTGCTCCTTGCGGCGCGTTTGGACGGCCGCATACGCCGCCTGTATCTCCTCGAGCGGGTAGCGCAAGCCGAGCAGTTTGAAAAGCCGCTCGATGATTTGTTTCAAGCGGTCTTCAATGGTGCGCACCAGCAGGCCCGTGGCGCTGCGCGGTTGCGCGTACTGGCGGAACGCATCGAGGGCCGCATACAGCTCGAAATAACGCCGGGCTTCCACAAGAACCTGTTCGGTAACAAAGCTCTCGCCAAATTCCAGGTTGGGCTTGGTCTCGCGCAACCGTAATAACGCCTTCAGGCACGTGGCCCGAACGCCGACATCCTGAAGCTGGTTCAGCGCGCGCACCAACACCTCCACGCTGCGCTGGTCGGCGACACGTTGCAGAACCCGCGGGATCTGCCGCCGTACCGCGACCGGAACTTTTTCGTCGGTCAGGCAATCCCCGAGCAGGCCCGTGATACGGTTCCCGTAAGCCGCCAGCGATTCGATCGCCGCGGCGCGGACCAGGGGCTCGGATGTGCGCCGCAGAATGGCTTCCACGCAGTCGCGGTCTGTCCGGGCGCCGGCCGCGCGGCATGCCGCCGCTGCCACCTTGGGGTCTTCGTCCTCCACCAGCGCGAGCAGAGGGGAGCGCCGCGCGCCGGCCAGGGAGTCCGCGGGCCGCACCCCCCACGCAAACGCCGCCAGCGCGCGGGACTTGGGGTCGGGCGATTTCAAATGTCGTTCCAGCCATTCTTCGGTAATCACAGCCGCTGCGATCTCCGGCTTTCGCGCCATGGCTTCCAGCGCCGCTTCCGCCAGTACGTGACTGCCCGAGTGCAAGAACCCGGCGGCGTGGGAATGCGTGTCCGGAGAAACCGCCAGCACGTAAGCCACGGCCGCTTTCAAAGCCTCTCCCGTGCGGGAAACCTCGTCCAGCGCCTCCGGAATCAAATTCACCTCCGGCAGCGCCGCGGCCATCTCGAAAACTTTCGCGCGCACCTCGCCCAGGGGGCTCTTCTTTAGTTTCAGCAGCAGACCGGAAGCGTCGTAGTCCGGAGCGTCCGCCAGCAACCCCAGCGCGTAGCATGCCTGGCGGGCGGTGCCCGTGAGAGCGATCGGCTCGATCATGGCGATGGTCTCCGGATCGCCCACCGTAATGCGCGCGCTTTCCAAATCCAGGCGGCGGCGTTGCAGCCGGTCGCGCACCACGCCGAGATACTCGCGATGCGCGCGGCGCGCCAGCATCATCCAAATGGCCGCGCAGAAAATCGTAAGAAGCGCGAACGCCCGCGGGTTCCGTACCCCCAGCGCCAGCAATAACGCCAGCGCCACCCCCGCCAGACCGCGGCCCAAGCGATCCACGAAAATATCCACGAACGCCTTGGTCCGGTTTCGCAGTTCAGCCGGCAGCGGCAGAAACAGCAGCTCCATAGCCGTGCGGTTGAAGGTGTACCGGTTCAGGTTTTCCATGAAGCGCATGATCACGGTGCTGACGATGCCGGGAGCCAATACGGAGCCGAGCGAGAACACTCCCAACGTCATCGGGCCGATCTGCAGCGTCCCGCCCACCCCGGCGCGGCGCACCACCCAGGCGGTGAAAAAAAACTGCAGCAACAGGCAGGCGCTGTTCAGACACAGAAAATAGCGCGCCTGGAACGCCGTAAGCACCTCGCCTTTATAAAGCCGCTGCGCGATGGCCTGGAACTGGAAATCGACCAACTCATCCACAATGAAGGTCAGGAGAATGACCGCGATGATGACCTGCAAATGCCGGTGAGAGCCTATGGAGCGGAGCAGCTCGCGGGATGAGAACTGCTTCTGCTCGCGCGCGCCCCGCACCTGCGACAAGTCTCCGGCCGCATGCCGCGCCGCCAGGCGGAAAGCGCCGTACGCGAACACCGCCATCACCCCGGATACCAGAATCAGGTTACGCGAGCCCAGCGAGTGGGCCGCCGCCGAAGTAAGGGCGCTTCCCAGCAATCCGCCGAGCACCGCGCCGAGCCCCAGCAGCCCGTACAGGCGCTTGGCCTGGCGCGAATCGAAAATGTTGGCCGCCACCAGCCATCCCTGCGAAATCAGCACGATGCTGAACAGGCTGACCCACACGTTAAACACGTAGACCATCCACGGGTGGCCCGGCCCTACCAGCCACCACAGCACGATGAGGCACAGCACCGCGATGGACATGGTCCAGGCGACCGCCACCTGCAACGACGCCTTCAGCGCAAGCCGCGTGTAGAACTGCGCCACGAACCCGCCGGCGATCGCACACAGAATGTACAGATAGGGCAACTGGTTGATGGGGAGCTTGTTGAGGAACATCGCCGCCGAAACCGGCTTGAGAATGTAATACGCCACCATCACGAAAAGCAGATACAGCGCCATGTACGCCGTCCGCAGCGCTTCTCCGGGTCGCACGTCGAACAGGCTGCGCCAGACCGCCTTGACCGTGGTCATAAGGGAGTGCTCATTGTACAACAGATGGCTTTGGGTGGCTGACGCCCGCTGGCGGCTTCGTCCTCGCGGCGGAGTCCGGTTCGCCTTGCCGTGAGCTTCGCCGGCGGCTACTTCCAGACAAACCTGGCGACCCGGCCTTTCGGGCCGGCGGCGAATCCGGCCTTACTCGACAGGAAACTGACGGCGTTGTAGTTGCCGTTGTCGAAGGGCTTCCAGGTGTTGCCGCCATCGGAAGAGACGTCGGAGCCGGATGTCCCGGCGGCGATCCAGACTTGCGCATCCGGCAGGAACGCTACGGCGGATCGGAAGCCGCTCGGGTGCGTGCCGGCGGGCTCAGTCCACGTCTTGCCGCCATCGAAAGTCACCGCGATGTTGTGCTCCGCGTTTTCGGGCTTGCTGTAGTCGCCGCCCACGGCGACGCCGTGGCGCGCGCCGGAGAAGGCCAGCGAGAAGATGCCGGCGGCCGCGGAATCGTTGCGGATCGGCGTGGTGGCGACGGTCCAGGTTACGCCGCCATCGGTCGAGTGAAAGACGCGCGCGCCATCGATTCCACCCGTGCCGAACCAGGCTTCGCGCGCGCCCATCGCGACGAGGCACGTGCCGCTGGCCGCGAAGGCTCCCTCTTTGGGCATGGCCGCAGGGGTCTGGCGGCGCTCCCAACGATCGCCGCCGTCGGAGGTCGTGAGCACCACGGCGTGGCCGTCGACCGGGTCGCCCAAAACGATGCCGTGTCTCGAGTCCCAGAATGCCAGCGCATCGAAGAAGCCCTGGGCATCGGGGTTGGTGAACTGGAGTTTCCACTGCTGCCCGCCGTCGGTGGTTTTGTAGATGCGGGATTTGTCGCCCGCGCCGATGCTGAGCAGCCAGGCGGTCTTGTCGTCCACCGCGTGGATGTCGCGGAAATCGAGGTCTTCGGCGCCGGGCACCTTGGCCGCGGTCCAGGACTTGCCGCCGTCGGTGGTTTTGAGGAATGTGCCGCCGGCGCCGCTGGCCCAAACGACTTCCGCGTTCACCGCGCTGAGGCCGCGCAGGGAGGCGGTGGTCGTGCTGTTCTGAGTCACCCAGGTCTGGGCGAGCGCCATGCTCGCGAAGAAGAACGCCGACAGCAGTTTCATAGTGACCATCATTTCACAGGAGGGCAGGTCCGGGACCTGCCCCTGGACAGGCCGGGAGGCCTGTCCCACCTGCCTCGACCTTCTCGCGGCACTCTCTCATGCTGGTAATATATGTTTCACACTCGCCTAAGGAGAGAAGATGAACCGAAAAGCCTGTTCCGTTCTGCTGGGACTGTTCGCTGCCGCCACGTTGTGCGCGCAGGACACCCCGCCCGATACGCCGCAGCAAGCTCCTGCGGGCGGCGGATTCGGGGGCCGCGGCGGCGGTAATGCCGCGGCGATTCCGGACCCGCAGCCGTACGATCGCGTCATTACTAAAGACGCCAAGACGACCAGGGGCCTCTTCATCGTGCACCAGATCAAGGAGAGGTATTACTACGAGATCCCCAAGAGCGAGCTGAGCAAGGATTTCCTTTGGAATTCGCAGATCGCCAAGACGACCCTCGGCGCGGGCTATGGCGGCGGCCAGTTGGTGGACCGCGTGATCCGCTGGGACTTGAAGGGGAACCGGGTGCTGCTGCTGGATGTCAATTTCGGCCTGGTGGCGGATCCCAAGGCGCCCATCGCCCGGGCGGTGAAGGCCGCCAACAACGATTCGATCATCATGTCGCTTCCGGTTGCCGCGTTTGCCAAGGACGGCGCGCCGGTAGTCGAGGTGACGCGGCTCTTCACCGGCGACCTGCAGGAGTTCAGCGCGCGGCAGCGATTGGGCGCCACCGCGGTGGATGCCACGCGGACGTTCATCGAGCGCATTTCGCCGTATCCCGAGAACGTGGAGGCGGAAGTCACCGTCACGTACACGCGCACGCAGGGCGGCGGCGCCGTAGCGGGCGGCCGTGGCGGCGGCGGGTTGGGCGGCGGCCAGATGCGTCCCGGCAGCGCGACGGTGGTACTGCATCACAGCATGGTGCGGCTGCCGGAGAAGCCCATGATGCCGCGCCTGTTCGACGAGCGCGTCGGGTACTTCACCACGAGCACGATGGACTACACGCACGATGAATACAAGGCCGACCGCGTGCGCTACATTGCGCGCTGGCGGCTGGAGAAGAAAGATCCGAGCGCGGCGTTATCCGAGCCGGTGAAGCCCATCGTCTATTACATCGATGCGGCGACGCCCACCAAATGGGTGCCGTGGCTGAAGAAAGGCATCGAGGACTGGAACCAGGCTTTCGAGGCTGCCGGCTTCAGGAATGCCATCGTCGGAAAGCCGATGCCGGCGCCCGAGCAGGACCCCGACTGGAGCGCGGAGGATGTTCGCCACTCGGTGATCCGCTGGCTGCCATCGACCACCGAGAATGCCAGCGGTCCGCACATCTCGGATCCGCGCACGGGAGAAATTCTGAATGCGGACATCCAGTTCTACCACAACGTCATGAACCTGGCGCGCGACTGGTACTTCGTGCAGGTGGGGCCGCTCGACGTGCGCGCGCAGAAGCTGCCGCTTCCGGACGAGCTGATGGGGAGGCTGCTGGAGTACGTGGTGGCGCACGAGGTGGGCCACACGCTGGGCTTCCAGCACAACATGAAGTCGAGCTCGATGTACCCGCAGGCCAAGGTCCGGGACAAGGAGTGGGTGCATACGATGGGGCACACGCCCTCGATCATGGACTACTCGCGTTTCAACTATGTAGCGCAGCCGGAGGACGGACTTGCCGCGGAGGACCTGGTGCCGCGCATCGGACCATACGACATCTGGGCGACCAAGTGGGGCTACACGCCAATTCCCGGGGCCAAGACTCCGGACGAGGAGAAGGCCACGCTCAACAAGTGGGCGAAGGAGCAGGACGATAAGCCGTGGCTGCGCTTCTCGACGGCCAACTCGGCTGGTGCGGACCCCGGCGAAGAGACCGAGGCGGTCGGAGACGCCGACGCGATCAAGTCCACGGCGCTCGGTGTGAAGAATTTGCAGCGCGTGGCCAAGATGCTGATGTCGGCGACGGCCTACAAGGACGGCGAGACGTACGAGCAGCTTTCCGAACTGTACGGCCGCATGCTCAGCCAGTGGAGCACGGAAATGAACCACGTGGCGGGGATCGTGGGCGGGTTCAACAGCCAGGAGAAGGTGGTCGGCCAGGAAGGCCGGATCTTCAACCTGCTTCCCAAGGACTATCAGCAGGCGGCGGTGAAGTTTCTGTTGGAATCTGCCTTCATGACCCCGATGTGGATGATCGATGAGGAGATTTTGCGTCGCATCGAGCCGGTGGGTGCGATCGACCGGGTACACACCGCGCAGAACCGCGTGTTGACCACGCTGTTGAACAGCGCGCGGTTCGCGCGCCTGCTGGAACAGGAGACGCTGGATGGGAACCTGGCGTACTCCCCGGTGGAGTTTCTGGCCACCGTTCGTAGGGGCTTGTGGAAAGAGCTGGACGCGCCCCAGGTGAAGATCGATGCGTTCCGGCGCGAGTTGCAGCGCTCGTATCTGCGGGATGTGAACCTGAAACTGAATCCCGCTCCGACGGCGGCGGCTCCGTTATTTCCGGCGCCCGGTGGCGGCGGACGCGGAGCGCCGAGGGCGGTGACAAGCGGCGATGAGAAGCCGATGTATCGCACCGAACTGCGCACCCTGAACGCCGCAATTTCGGCGGCGCTGCCGAAGACGACGGATCACGAGACGAAGGCGCACCTGGAAGCATCGAGGGACGACATCGCCAAGATCCTGGACCCGAAGTTCGCTCCGGCGGCGCCGGCGGCGGTTACGATCGGTGGCGGCCGCGGGGGTGGGACGCGGCGGTAGAGTCGCAAGTGAACCGGGCAGGCGAAATCGCCCCGTGTGGCAGTTGCCGCAGCCCCTGTTCCGTTGTCTTCCCGTTCCGGACGCACTTGCAGTATAGTTGACAGTACGAACAGCGACAGAGGGGCGCTGACATGCCAACTTACCGATTCCGCGTCAATGGGAACGCGGCTACAGTCGATTCCTGGGATCCCGGCCAGCCGCTGCTTTACATGCTGCGCAACACGCTGGGACTGCACGCCGCGAAGTTCGGGTGCGGGCTGGGCCAGTGCGGCTCTTGTACCGTGCTGCTCGACGGAAAGGCCGCGCGATCCTGCATGCTCCCGGTGAAGCAGGCGGCCGGCCACGCGATCACCACGCTCGAAGGGCTGGGCGGAGCGGCCATCCAGACGGCCTTCATCGCCGAGCAGGCCGCGCAGTGCGGCTACTGCACCAACGGCATGATTATGTCGGCGGCTGCGCTGCTCTCCCAGACGCCGCATCCCACGCTCGACCAGGTGAAGCAAGGGCTCGTGGGCAATATCTGCCGCTGCGGGACCCATACTCGTATTCTGAACGCAGTCATGCGGGTGGCGAAACCATGAATTCACTTTCCCGCCGCGGCCTTCTGAAATCCGGCGGCGCTCTCATCGTCAGCTTCGCGCTGGGCGGCGCGCTCCCCAAACGGAGCCTTGCGCAAGGCCGCGGCGCGCCGGCCGCCGCGCCCGATGTCGACAGCTTCCTCGCCGTCCATCCCGATGGCACGGTCACCATCTACACCAGCAAGGTGGATATCGGCACGGGACTCTCCACCGCGTTTCGCCAGACCGCGGCGGAGGAGCTGGGCATTCCGGTGGAGCGATTCAGCGTCATCGAAGGCGACACCGCCACCACGCCGAACCACGGCGGGACCGGCGGCAGCTCGGGCATCCCGCGCGGCGCGGCCGACATCCGCCGCGCCGCCGCCACCGCCCGCCAGGCGCTTCTCGATCTCGGCGGTAAGCAGCTCAACCAGCCGGCCGCGGATCTGACGATCGCGAATGGAGAGGTCCGTCCCAGGTCCGGCGGTAAAGGCATCCTCGTCGCCGCCCTGATTGGCGGCAAGCGTTTCTCGCTCAAAGTCGATCCCAACGCGCCGCTGAAAGATCCCGCCACTTACACCGTCGTGGGCAAGCCGATCCTGCGCGCCGACGTGCCGGCGAAGTGTACCGGTCGCCACGTCTATCTACCGGATTTCACGCTGCCCGGCATGCTGCACGGGCGCGTTGTGCGTCCGCCGGCGATCGGCGCGAAGCTGCTCACCGTGGACCAATCGTCCATCCGCGCGATTCCCGACGTTCGCGTGGTGCGCGTGGAGAGCTTCCTCGGCGTGGTGGCGAAGGACGAGTGGGCGGCCATCCGCGCCGCGCGCGAGATCAAGGCCACGTGGAGCGACTGGCAGGGACTCCCGGGCAGCGCGAGCCTCGATCGCAAGCTGCGCGAAGCCCCCGTCGAGCGCGATCAGCAGGTCGCCAGCCGGGGCGACGTGGCCGTGGCGCTGTCCACCGCCGCGAAGCAGTTGTCGGCCACCTACTACTGGCCGTTCCAGAGCCACGCGTCGCTGGGACCTTCGTGCGCCGTCGCCGACGTGAAGGAATCCGGGACTAGCATCTGGTCCGCGTCGCAGAATCCGTTCGGTCTGCGCGCCAACCTGGCGAAGGTGTTCGGTATCCCGCAGGAGAAAGTCCACGTGATTTACATGGACGGCTCCGGCTCCTACGGCTCCAATGGAGGCGATGACGCGGCCGCCGACGCGCTCCTGCTTTCGCGCGCCGTGGGGCAGCCGGTGCGCGTGCAGTGGATGCGCCAGGACGAGCACGGGTGGGACCCGAAAGGCCCCGCGCAGTTGCTGGATGTGCGCGGCGGCATCGACGCCAAGGGCAACATCGTGGCGTGGGAAACGCAGATGTGGCTTCCCGGCGGACCGCCAGGCGACCGCGCGCTGACCGGACCGGACCTGGCCGGCCTGGCCCAGGGACACGGGCAGAACGCTGGCGCCATGACGCTCAACACCGATCCGCCCTACGCTACCGCGAATCTGCGCGTGATTTCACATGCGCTCAAGGACACGCCGCTGCGCCTCTCGAACCTGCGCGCGCCCGGCAAGATCGCCAACGTGTTCGCCGTCGAGAGCTTCACCGATGAGCTGGCGGTGGCGGCGGGCATGGATGCGGCCGCCTTCCGGCGCCGCGGTTTGACCGATCCGCGCGCGCTCGCGGTGCTCGACCGGGCGCTGGCGATGATCGAGTGGCAGCCGCGGCCTTCGCCAAATCCGCGGGCCAAGGTGGGCAACTGGCTGGTGGGACGCGGACTGGCGTACATGCGCTACAAGCAGGCGGAAAACTACGTCGCGATGGCCATGGAGGTGGGGGTCGAACGCAGCTCCGGCGCGATCCTGGTGCGCCGCATTGCCTGCGCGCACGATTGCGGCCTGATTGTGAATCCCGATGGACTGCGCAATCAGGTGGAGGGGAACATCATGCACACGCTCAGCCGCACGCTCCACGAAGAGGTGACGTTCGACCGCTCCCGAGTGACCAGCGTCGATTGGGCCAGCTATCCGGTCCTGACTTTCCTCGAAGCGCCCGCCGTGGAAGTGGCGCTCATCGACCATCCGGACCAGCCGTCGTATGGGGCGGGCGAGGCGGCCAGCGCTCCCGTCGCGGGGGCTCTGGCCAACGCGATTTTCGACGCCACCGGGGTCCGGCTGCGCACCGTACCGTTCACCCCGGAACGGGTCAAGGCGGCACTGGCGGGGTGAGGGTGGCGCGGTCTTGCCGGGTAGAGCCGACGGGAGACAGACGACGGAAACCGATCGTCTGTCCCACTCAACCCCGGTTCGTGCCGTACAACCAATCATTTCAGCATTTTAATGGCAATCCGTGGCCCGTCCCCGCCCATTTCCGTATACTTTGGTGAAGCGTCCGTCTCCCGTGAGGCGGTGGCGTGTCCTTATACCTGGTACTCAAGGGAGTCAAAACGAAATGCACAAGCCGATCAAATACGCCGAGAAAGCTCTGACATATGCCGCTGGAGCGGCCTGGGTCGTCTTCGATAAGTTCAATCAGATCAGTCAGAACCCGGGCTTCGTGCCGAAATGGTCGGACAAGCCGCTGCTGAAGTCCTGGGAAAAGACCAAACCCCCGCTCGGCTGGCCGCGCGACACCGATTCGCTGTGCCCTCGCTGCGTACCGGAAATCCGCCAGCAGATTCTGGACGGAAAGACTCCCCTCGAAGTTCTCTATACCGACAAGCCGGGCGAGATCAAGGCCCAGGTGATCGAGCGCGACGGCAAAATCCTGATGGTGAAGGACTGCCCGATTCACGGCCATTTCGAAGATGTCATGGCCATCGACACCACTTTTTTCAAGCACCTGGAAGACGTTTTCCCGGGGCGCGACATCCGCGCGCACAACGATTCCAAACTCCACAAGCACGGGTCCAGCACGATTACGCACGGACGCGGTTCGGTCCTGACGGTGGACCTCACCAACCGCTGCAACATGATGTGCGATCCCTGCTTCATGGACGCCAACCAGGTGGGGTTCGTACACGAGCTGAGCTGGGAAGACATCAAGACGCTGCTGGATAACGCCATCACCATCAAGCCGAAGCGGCAGATGTCGGTGCAGTTCTCGGGCGGCGAGCCGACCATCTCGCCGTTCTTCCTGGACGCAGT
>JBGPKH010000115.1:0-17465 GCA_041485845.1 Bryobacteraceae bacterium | reverse complement strand
TGAAACCACGCGCCCATCCGCCGAAACCACAGCCTCGTTGCGCGCCATCGCCACCGTGGGAGGCCGCGCCATCGAATCGGGGATGGACGTCATTTCGTATCCCCACATCCCCATCCAGACGCTCTTCCCGCCATCGGACATCAAGCTGGTGCGTTCCAACGTGAAAGTGACGGCGCACAAGATCGGCTACATCATGGGGTCGGGCGATGAGATGCCGGATGCCCTGCGGCAGCTTGGGCTGGACGTGACGCTGCTCGGCCAGTCGGACCTGGAGCAGGGCGATCTCGCGCGGTTCGATGCCATCGTGGCGGGCGTGCGCGCTTACAGCGTCCGGCCGGATCTGCGCGCGAATCAGCCCCGCCTGATGCAGTACGTGAGCAACGGCGGCACGTACGTGGTCCAGTACCAGAACGGAGAAGGTGGATTCCCGGGTGGAGGTCCGGGCGGCCGGGGCCAGCCCCTGGCGCCGATGAACATCGGGCCATACCCCATCTCGATACCGGCGGGCAACGGGTTCCGCGTTACGGTGGAGGAGGCGCCCGTGGCCTTCCCCCACCTCGACAGCCGGTTGTTGCAGGCGCCCAATCGGATTACGGCCAAGGATTTCGAAGGGTGGGTGCAGGAGCGGGGATTGAACTTCGCCACGCAGTGGGACCCGCACTACGAGACGGTGCTTTCGTCGCACGACCCGGGCGAGGATCCGCTCGCGGGCGGCGAACTGTGGACGCGGTACGGGAAGGGCGTCTACATCTTTACGGCGTACTCGTGGTTCCGGCAATTGCCGGCGGGAGTGCCGGGGGCGTATCGCCTGTTTGCGAACCTGCTGAGCGCGAAGTAAGAGAGAGGCGCGATACAATCGAAGCGTGACTGATGCGACACAGGCTGTCCTGACGATGACTGTGCCGACCCTGGCCGTGCTGGTGGGTATTCTGGTGAACAACCGTCAGCTCGACAAGCTAGTGAGTCACACAGATAAGTGTTTCTCGGGGCTCGATGGCCGTTTCGGGGGAATTGATCGCCATTTCGACACTTTGATTGAGGTCATGAATGTGCGGTTTGCAGAGCAAAAGGCCCTGATCCTGCGTTTTGAGCGCACGATGGATGCCCGGCTTCGACGTCTCGAAGAGAAACTCTAGCCGTGCCCTACAGCAAACTGCGGAATAGCTCGCGCTGTTTTTCGCCGATGGCTTCCCAATCGAAATTGCGCACGGCGTGATCGTACGCCGCGCGAGCGATCTGCCCGCGGCGCTCGGGGTCTTCGATCAGGGTCGCGACCCCGGCGGCGAATGCCTCGGGGCCATCGCCGATCCAGACGCTGTGGCCGTGCAGCAGGCCGACACCCGCGCAGCCCGAAGTCGTCGAAACTACGGCGCGGTGCATGGCCATCGCTTCCAGGACCTTCACGTTCGTGCCGGCAGAGACCGTCGTCGGCACGATCACGAGGTTCGCTTCGAGGTAGAACGGGCGCACGTCGGCGATGAAGCCCAGCAGGCGAATGCGGTCATCCGCCGGTGGCTCGGGCGAGTCGGAGAAGGCGCGCCAATACGTGAGGTGATCGGCGCCGCACACTACCGTCAGGGTCATGTGTGGGAACTTGTCGCGCAGCCGCGGCCATACCTGTTCGGTGAAGAAACGGTACGCCTCGACGTTCGGAAAATGGCGAAACGATCCGATAAACAGCAGGCGCTCGCCGGGCCGTTCGGGCTCCGGGCGGAAGCGCGCGAGGTCTACGCCGTTTTCGATGACCACCGTTGGCGCCGCGTGTCCCAGCACCCCGGCATCCTTCTTCGACATCACCACCACGCGGCGGAAGCGCCGCGCCTGGTGCGCTTCGAAGCGGCGCCAGCGGAAAGCGTCCCACCAGGCCGAGAGCGTGCGCTCGCGCCGCGCGATCTGGCTGAAGAGATCGAACGTCACGTCGTGTTCCACTAGGATGTCGCCGCCGTACTCGGCGAGTTGCGTGTACTCCACTTGCAGCAGTTCGAATCCGAAGGCGCGACGCTCCTCGGCAATCGCCTGGCGCATGGCCGGAGAGCGGAATTCGCGTACTTCGGGCGGGAGCAGCGTGGACCAGCGCGGCTCGCGATATCGTGGCTTCTTCACCAGCGCCACGCGCGCGCAGAACTCGAGAATGGGCGCGGTCTCCACTTCGGCGTCGCCATCGGTGAAGGCCAACAGCTCGACGTCGAACTCCCTGGCGATTTCGCGCAGGAGATGGTAGACCCGCACGGCGCCGCCATGCGAGAGCGGGTACGGGAAATACGGCGAGAGCACCGCGACGCGCCGCCGCTCGGGCGAACAAGCGCGGCCTTCGATGGTGCGATAGCCCGTGGGCGCCACCGACCGCTCGCGCTTGGGCCACGGCCACCACCAGGGGCGCAGATGGATGCGGTCGAGCGGCACGCCGCGCCAGAAGAGGAACGACGGCAGGTCGAGGCGCAGGTGATGGCGCTCCAGTCGCGAATTGTAGGCCAGGATCTTGCGCGGCGCGAGCCGGTACGCGGCGCGCCGCAGAGGGTTGGACTCGCGGGTGAGCAGCACGGGCGCGAGGCCGATACGGTAGCGCTTCAGTTGGCGGCGCATCTCGGGCCAGTTGTCTTCCGTCACCAGAAAGTGGCGGCGGCCGGGAACCAGGCTGCGCACCTCCTCGGCCATGCGGCGGCACAAGTCGGGATCGCCGGTCGCGAAGGTCACCACTACGGCTTCGGGATCCTTGCGCAAGAGGCGGAAGATCCACCGCTTCAGGCGCTGCTTCACCGGACGGACCTCGTGCTCCACAACACCGCGCACGCGGCCAAAGGCGTGAGGGCCGCGACCGTGGTCACGGGCGCGTAGCCGTAGAGGTCGACCACCTTCCCGATGGGGTAGGAAATCGTGGCGGCAATCCCGCCCGCCGAGGCAGTCAGGAACGATACCGCGAAGGCCGCGCGCGCGCCGCCGAAAACGTCGAGCGGCATGGTGTACATGTTGACGCTGAACGCGGCCACGGCGCCGAAGCTGAGCGAGATGCCGGCGCACGTCCAGGCAGGATGGTGAGCCAAGGGCAGCAGAGCGGTAATCAGCGAGATGCCGGCGGCCAGCAGGCAGACGCGGAACCGCGCGGCGATGGCGGGCATGCCGCGGTCCACCAGGCGCAACGAAAGCCATCCGCCGCCCAGGCCGCCGAGCAGCGCGACGAGCGGCGGAATCCAGGTGTACCAGGCGGCTTCGGCCAGCGTGAGGTTGTGGACCGTCTTGAAGTACTTCGGCGTCCAGTTGGTCCACAGCGAGTAGCCGGCCATGCTGAGCGCGTTGGCGGCGACGAACGTCCACAGGCGCCGGTCTCGCAGCAGGGCCGCGCGGGCGCCGGGTTCGGGCTTCGGTGGAGCGGACGCCGGCACGCGGCGCGCGGCCCAGTTCCACAGCGGAATCCACGTCAGCCCGAGCAAACCGGTGACGATGAACGCTGAACGCCAGCCCATCGAGAGAGCCAGGGCGGTCGCCACGGGAGTGGCCGCGATGATGCCAAGACTCACCGCCACCTGGTTGAGCGCGTTGCCGAGTGAGCGCTCCGCGGGCTTCAGGTATTGGTGGATGGCTTTGGCTGCCGCCGGTATGCCGCCGGCCTCCGCCAGTCCCAGGACGGCGCGGCAGCCGATCAGCCCACCGAGCTCTCGCGTGAAGCCGGTGGCGATGCCGGCGAGCGACCACAGACCGACCGCCAGGCTGGCCGCCCAACTCAGCCCGATGGTATCGATGAGCATCCCGGCGAGTGGCGCGGCGGCGGTGTACGGGATGGAGAAGGCCGTGATGATGAGCCCGAACTGCGCGTTGGAAAGGTGGAATTCGTCGCTGATGGGAACGGCGAGTTGCGAGAGCGTCATGCGGTCGAGGTAGTTGATCGCGGTGGAGAGCACGAAGACCGCGAGCACCAGCCAGCGGAAACGCGCGGCGTCGGGGGCGCCGGTCACCGGAACTCGATGGTGGCGACCTCGCCCACGGTCGCGAGGCGGGCATTGGTCTTGGGGAAATACTCGATGGTCACGCGCTGCGCTTTCTGGACGCCGCAGCCGAGGGCGTGCTCGCCGCCACCGGAGATCACAATCTGGCCGGGGTCGGGGACGAGGAGCTTGACGATCTTGTGGTCTTCACCTTCCACGATGAGCCGTGCCTGCGAGCCGAGGCAGTCCACCTGCTTGAGGCTGCCGGCCAGATGGCCCGCGGGCTTGGGGCCGTCCCACCACGGAACTGCTTTGGAGTCGGACTTGGGCGCCGCCCCGTCGTTGTACTTGGTTTCGAGCGCGCGCACCTCGGCGCGCGCCTGTGTTTTGAGCTTCTCGAGCTCGCGAGCTTCTTCCTCGGCCTGCCGCTGCTTTTCGGCGGCTTCGTAATCCAGGCGCTGCTGCTCAATCGACATGCGCGCCTGGTGCATGCGCTCGCGAACGGCGGGATCGGTGGCGGACTGTTCGCCTTCCTTCCACGACTTGGCTGCTTCCGCGTAGTTGTGATCGGCGAGGTAGCACTCGGCGAGGGCCTGCCAGTAAGACGGATTGCGCGGGTTGCGCTCGGTGGCGGCCTTCCAGTGGGCCAGCCGCTTGCGCGGATCGGTGTCGCGCTGCGCCATCAGGACGAACGGCTCGTCGAGCTTGGAATTGATGCCGGCGGCGCGCAGCAGGGCTTGCGTGGCCTTCTCATTGTCGGGTTCCAGCCTGGCGTACTCGATGTAGCAACGGGCGCTGGCGCTGCCCGCTTCCATGGAGGATGCGAAATGACGACGGGCTTCGTCATTGCGATGGTCGCGCAGGGCGAGCAGGCCGAGGCCCTCTTCCGATTCCGCCAGCTTCTCGTGAGCGCGGAGCAGTTCCCGATACTCCGCGGCCGACTGCGCCCCCGCCAGCAGGTCGGCACGAGCCAGGCGCGCGTCGGTGCTGGAGACCGGCTTTTCCGGGAAGTCGGACTCCGTCATGGCGCGGCTGGAGAGGGAAGTGGTCTGGAAGTTACCGGCGGCGAAGTGCCGCTTGGCCTGCGCTTCGATGTCGGCGCGCGGCTTCCCGAAAGCGTTGCGGAAGGCGGGTTCCTCATCCACGCCCTTGCGCAGGTTGTAGAGCAGGACGCGGAGCCTGCCGAAATATTCTGGATCGGTGACCAGCAGGTGGATGCGCGCCCAGTCGAGATCGGGTTGCGGAGGCGGTGCGCCGACGGTGATGCGGATGCCGGTCACCTCAAAGGTGGAGAGGAACTCGACCAGCCCGTGCTCGAAGGCGGGCGGCATCTGCGAGGTATTGGATTTCAGGAAGAGGCGGGTGAGCTCGACATAAACCGCGGGAGAGACGGCGGCCTTTTCCTGGAGGACGATGGCGTAGCGGTCTCGTCCTTCGGTGAGCGGGGCGGGCGAGGTCCAGCCCTTGGCGTTCTTGAAAACGAGGATGCGGACTGGCTGCGGCGTTTGCAGGTCCTGCTCGCCGACGAGTTGCCCCAGCGCGTGACGGAACTCCTGAAAGCGGACCATGGCCTCACGGCCGGCGCGCGGGCCGGCGTCGCTGAGGATTTCGAAAGGTGGGGAGGCGAACTTGATCCAGTGGTCGTCCGCCGCCAGGAGACCTGGGAGCAAAGAGAGGATGAATAGCCGCCGCATTCCTCCCCTATTATCCCGCTGTTTTGGTAAAATGAAATTCCACCCCCGGCGCTATCGTCTAACGGTTAGGACAGAGCCCTCTCAAGGCTTAAATACGGGTTCGATTCCCGTTAGCGCTACCATGTTTTCATAGAGTTACGGGCTTTCGGGTGCCATCGGGTGCCACGCGCACCGCGCCAGAAAAAAACAACAACAGAAAAAAGCCACAGAGTGCGCCGAGGTCTTGGCCCAGTTCGCGCACAGACGCGCCGTGTCGCGCCGCCGACGGTTGGCTGGTGGGGTAGCGGCCGAGGTTGGTAGCGGGCAGTTTCCGAGGAAGAGCAAAACGCGTGGCCGCCGGGGAACCACGAGATAGCGGTCCGGAGTAGGTAGTAGGCAGTTTCCGAGTCGCGCAATCCGGGAAGAGCATCGAGATTTTCGGAGCCCGAGAGCACGGGAGACAGGCGATATTGGTTGTGCGGAACTGCAACGCGCCGAACCCGCATGAGGTCGCCTATCGAATCGAATTGCCCCGCAAAGACTAGCGCGTGGCAGCCCAAGCCACTGATGTCATGCGCCTTAGCGCCTTTGCAGAACCGGTTAGCTGTCAGCTCGAATGGGGTATGTACAACGCTGGCTACGGTGAGTGCTGAAAATGCGAACGTGTGGTCCGGTGTCCTTGGCGGGTTTATCGCCAGCGCCGTGCCAGGTAAACAAAACGTAATCATCGTCGGAGCCGTAGCGCGTTACTTTGAATCAGTCCGAACGCCAGTAGCGAGAAACCTCGTTCAGCGGGCGGGATCAGCCGAGTCTGCCAACGCTGTTGAGTAACCTCATGCACGCCTCGCCGAAGGACGAGCCCATCAATCAGGGCGAATCGATCACGAAGGGCTTGCTGGAATCGGGTGCCGCTCTGCTTACCGGCCGCAATCGAAGGGAAGTCTTCCAACGAATTCTGAAAGGCGTCGAGCGCCTGGGATTCCGACGTGTCCGGCTGTATTTGATCTCGACGGATCGGGGGACGTTGACCTGCGTGGCACAAGCCGGCATGGAGACGGACTTCGAAGGCTACGAGTGGAGCGCCGCCGGGGACAGGACAACGCACGTGTTATTCACGGAGCCGTGGCCGCACATCTTCGAAGCCGCTACCGAGAATCCCGACCAACACGCCATCCGGCTCGGCAGGACGGACGACGACCAGTGGGTGGAGGCGCCCCTCGTGGTGGAAAGCAAGGTGGTCGGCAAGATCTCCGCCGACAACGAACACCACCCGCTGCCAGCGTCGCTGGACCTGGACCTCCTAGATCTGTTTGCCCAACAGGCCGCCGCCGTACTCGAGAACTCGCGTCTCCTCGAGGAAGCGCGGCACCGCTTGGCGATGTTCGAGCAACTGCGGGAGGTTGCGAAGACGCTGGCATCGGCTTTCGATCCAAAGGCGCTCCTCGGGTCGATTGTGAAGAGCGCGGTGGCGCTACTGAACGCGAAAAACGGCGGGATCTACGAGTACAGCCACGAAACGAGGATTCTCACAGTCGTCGCGGAATTGAATCGCAAAGATCTCATCGGAAGAACCATGCCGGAAGGCATGGGCATGGCAGGGCGCTTGGTTGAGGGCGAAATGCCCTACCTGATCGAAGACAACTACGGCACCTGGCCGGACCACGACCCAAGCTGCGATTTTTTCGGCGCGGTACTCGAAGCGCCACTCCGACTGCGCGGCAAGATCGCCGGCGTGATATACGTGGACGACGAAATCGGCCGGAAATTCACGAAGGAAGACGCGGAGCTGCTGACGATGTTCACGGGCCACGCGGCGGCGGCACTGGAGTCAGCAGAACTAGCGCGGGAACGGGAGGCGAGACTAGCCCGGCTTCAACGCCTGGTGGAAGCCATTGCCGAGACCACCGCTCCTGAGAAGCCATTTCCGGAGCGGCTGGACGTGATGGCGGAGCGGGTAGCGGACATCCTGCAAGCAGACGAGTGTCGGATTCACATGGCGAAGCCCGAAGCCGAGTTGCCGGTGATCGCGAAGTTTCAGAAGAGACCCGCGCAGGCGGCGGGCGGTGGGGGACTCAACGGCGGGGGCGACTGGAACATCCAAACACAGGCGCTGGCTAACCACGTCGCCCGGACCGGAAAGCCGTTGCGCGCTCATGGCAAGGAATTGGCGGATATTCGGACTACCTTAACCGCTTTGCCGTCAGGCGGCACCGAAGAGATGACGACGTGTTGCTCGGTGATGGGGCTCCCGCTCTTCAAACGGGACGCGGGGCGGGAGACGTTCGCCGGCGTCGTGCTGGTTCTGAACAAGCAAGGAGCAGACGGCAAGGCGCGTCCGCACGTCGGCTTCTCCGAGCCGGAACTAGAACTCCTGCGGCTGTTTGCGCAGGCGATTGTGTCGGCGATCGTCAGCGCGGAGCTGCTTTTGTACGAGCAGGCGCTGGTGCAATGCTCGCTGGATGGAATCATCGCGACGGACCGTTTCGGCAAAGTGACGGAATTCAACGCGCAAGCAGAAGACATCCTGGGCTGGAGCAAAGAGGAAGTAGTGCATGCGGACGTCCAGCAGCTCTACGCAGAGGGCGAAGCCCAGCGGATCGGCAAACTGCTCCGCGAAAGCGCGACGGGGGCCATCGGAAACGAGGAGGCGACAGTGGCCGCCAAGGACGGCACACCGGTGCCAATCCGGCTTTCGGCGAACAACCTTTGGGACGCGACCGGCGAGTGGGTCGGAAGCGTGGGTCATTTCGTGGACCTACGCAAGGAGCGCGAAGCCGAACGGCGGCGGCAGCTCCTGACCGAGGCGATCACGACCGTTGCGCGCGAAGGAGATCTGAGGGCGGCGCTGCGGTATCTCGTCTCGCGGCTGGTGACGAACCCCACCTACTCGTTCGGTCACGCGCTGCTTCTCTTACCCGACCACGAGACGCTCGACATCGTGGCCGCGTACCCGGACGAGACCGAACCGCTCGGGTCGGTGAATTGGAGGTCGTGGATCGGAGAGTCCACCTGTCTCTCCAGATGGCCGGGTCTCGCAGACACTCTTCGCGCGGGGAAACCGAAGCTTTTCCAGGAAGACCGTGAGGAAGATCGGCCGATGCTGCGCCGGCTTGCGAAGATCTTCGGTCTCGCGGCGCCAATGCGATCGTGGCTGGTGGTTCCGATGGTGACGCACGAAATCATCGGGTACATCGGTTTGGGCGAGTTCGAATGCGAGCACCCCAGCATTTTTGACGAAGACTATGTCCAAGTTATCGAGACCGTATCGACGCAGGTCTCGGTTCTGATCGGCCGTATGCGGCTGGACAAGCTGGCAAAGGAGAGGCTGAAAGACATCGAGGACCTCAATCAAGCTTCGCTGTCGCTGGCAGGGCGGACGGATCTAAAGGAACTGGAGAGCGAGATTCTGAACCAGGCGCGCACTCATGCTGAAGCCGACTTCGCTTCGATGGTCATCCTCGATGAGTCTTACCGGGGAGAGCTCTTCAAAAGGGAGTTCATCGAAGTCGGCTACACGCCCGAAGCACGGCAACAGTTCGAACGGGGGGATCTCCGAAAGCGCGGCTGCACCGCACGAGTGATTCGCGAAAGATATCTAGAGTGCAGGAACCTGTCCTCCCGGAACTCCTCCAACCTAATGAAGGCCGCGGCGCAAGCGTTACGAAAGCTGGGGGTAAACAGTTTTCAAGGGGTCCTGCTCGAAGTCGATCAGCGTCCAGTCGCGGTACTGTACATCAGCCATAAGGCAAAATACAACGACTCGACGCCATTTCCCCGAACACAGAGGTTTATTCAAAGCTTCGCCAGCACAGCGGCGATGGCGTTAAAGGCAGCCCTGCTTACGGACCAAATGCAACGCGCCAAGAACACCCTCGACGCCTTGGCAAAGATCAGCACGCTGGGTGACTTGGACAAGACGATGGCCGCCGTGGCAGACGCGACGCGGGAACTCCTGTCGTGCGACGTCGCGTGCCTACACGCGTGCGAGGCACAAGGTTTTGAAGTCCGACGGTCGAAAACGTCGGGACACACGGCCTCCCATCCGCCTACGCGGCTCACTCCCGATTCACCCGTTTACCGAATCCTGCAATATGACAAGGAGTATGTCGCGGACGATGTTCCGAAGGATCGGCTGCTTACGAACGGATCGTTCGCGGCTTTGGAACGGGTGAAATCCTGCGTCGCCATTCCGCTCCAGATAGCGGGGCGCAAAGTCGGGGCGCTTTTCGCGAATTACCGCACTCCGTTCCGTCCTACCAAAGAGGATCTTGCCACGTTGGGGCATATTGCAGATCAAGCGGCGATCGCCATTCACACGGCACAACTATTCGAAAAGAAAGAGAACCAGCGGCAGGCGCTCGACGATTTGGCTAAGACGTTATTGTCGGCAGCTACGAGGAGCGCCGCTCTCGGCGGCGCGTGCAAAGTGATCGGTCAACACCTGAGAGTCAGGGCTACGGGAGCCGTTTTGCCCGACCGGGACGGACTGCTCCGCGCGGAGGCAGCGTGGGGATGGCAGCACCGGCCCGAACTTACGTTCCAACCGGGGCAGCTATCGTTTTCAGGCTGGATCATCGAAAGGAGGCAACCCGTCGTAGTCGACGATCTCAGCCAGCCGCAAGATTTCGTGGTTCTGCCGCACCTCCGAGAGATGGAAGTCAAGACGATGATGGGTGTTCCGATGTTTCGGGCGGGACAAGACGCGCCCATCGGGGCGATGCTGGTGTTTTCGAGTCTCGACCGTCACTTCACAGCGGACGAGAAGGAGTTGCTGGATCTTCTGTCGAAAGAGACGGCGATCGCGCTCGAACGCTTCGCCGGGACGGAGCGAGCGGAAAGCCTACGCGCGGCGGCGCGGGAAGTCGCAAAAGTGATGGTCCTGGGAGATCGCGACCTTAAAGAGACGCTCGACGCTGTGGTGAATGGAATCGGTGCGACGTCGGGTTGCGATGCGGTGACGCTTTACGCATGCGATCCTCAGACCGGAAGGATCGACCGCGCACCCTCGATGTACGGCGTGAGATATCCACAGGAAGTCAGCGTAGCAGCGAACATCCTCGCGGCGGACAGTCTAGTTTACAAAGCGCTACATACGAGCCAGCCCGAGGCCATCGAAGATATCACGCGAGACCGGGACTTTGCCGGGAAGAGGTTCGTAGAACGTGAGAGCATCCGCTCTTGTCTAGTCGTGCCGCTCGCCGTCGCGCATAAGACTGTCGGGGTTATCTTCGTCAACTACAGACGCCCGCACCGGTTTGAAGAGGAGGAGATCGGCGATATCACGCTGTTTGCCAACCAAGCCGCCGTCGCCATTCGCAACACGCGCCTGTTTAACGATCGAGAGAAGATGCGAGGGGTAGTTGCCGGGCAGATGGCGTTGGCATGGTTGGGAATGATCGACAGCGCCTCGCGGCATCGGACGCAGAATTTTGCGGTGACGATCCGGAACGAAGCGGAAGATCTGGCGGCGCTGCTGGGTCCGAAATCGAAGAAGAAGCTAACGGCGCGAGAGCGAAACATTGCGGAGAGCCTGGAAATCATCCAGGAGCGGGCGAAGGAGATCATAGCCCAACGGCTGGCCACGCCGCGGCTAGGGGGGCAGGAGGCGGAGTCCGTCAACCTTTTTCACGAAGTAGAAGAATGGGCAGAGCAGCGGAGGAACCAGGAATCGGGCAAGGGGGTGCTGGGCGGTCCGGAAGCAGGGGCCGGTGGTAACCTGCGCGTCCGAATCAGTCCCGTGTGGTTGTCGCGAACGCTGGAGATTCTCGTCGACAACGCGATGCGAGCGGTGGAGCGGCAGCCGAAGCCCGCAGTCACGCTCTCGATCCGGCGGCAAGCGCAGGTCGCGGTGCTCGGGGTGGCGGACAACGGGCACGGGATTCCGGCCGAACTGCTAGGAAGGTTATTCCGGGAGGCGGTTCCGAAGACGCCGGAGTCCCGCGGATCGGGAGTGGGCCTGCTAATCGTGCAAACGATCGCACAGACGTACCAGGGTGATATACGGGTGGCGTCAACTGGACCCGCGGGAACCACGATCGAGCTTTCGCTTCCCATCGACGACTCGATGGAGGGAGCAGAGGCGGGAGGCGGAAAATGAGCACTGCCAAGACGACGAAGAAGGACGCTAAGTTGCCAGTTCACATCCTGCTGGCGGACAACGACAAGCTTTTCATCCGCGGCCCGTTGCGAACGCTCACCGACAGGGGCTGGAAAATCACAACAGCCACGTCGTTGGACGAGGCGCGCGAGGTTTTGGAGAATGGCTGGTTCCACGTCGCGATCCTGGACCTCCGGTTGAAGGAGGATGAAGACAACCACGACCGCAGCGGTCTGGATCTGGCGAGGCAGGAGCGCTTTGCACCAATACCCAAGATTATCTACACGACTTTTGTCAACGGCGCGCAAAAGGAAGCGCAAGCGCTCGCGGAGCCGCTGCAGCTGGTGTCGAAACAGGACGGCCGATCGAAGCTCGTCGACGCGGTGGAGACAGCGTTAAACCGGACTCAGACGAACTGGATGGCACAGGTGATCTTCGCGCCGGCGACGGGGCTCAACTTTCAGAATCTGGCTGACAGCATCAGCCGGGCGGCAAAAGCAAATAGCGATCTGGAAGCGACGGATCTGCTGAAGCGCCTCTTTTATAACGAGCAGCAACGGGTGACGATCGAAAAAGTTCTTTGGAACAGCGGGCATCGCATAGCGCTAGAGATCTCGATACCGGCGCCAGTGGCTGGCAGGGAGTTCTACATCGTCGTATTGGGACCGCGCGAGTTGATTGAGGAAGAGGTAGCGCTGGTGCGGAAAGTGGGGCCGAAGGCACAGGGAGGAAATTCAACGTACTTGAACCATTGGGTGATCACGACGCATTTCGGCGCAATCGCGTACGCGATCTACACGCCGGAGACGGACGGGGTGACGAATCTGCGCGCGGCGTATAGAACGCCGCGGGAGTTCCAGGCCGCGGTCAAAGGCCTATTCGACACGACGCTCCCGCCGTGGCATCGCGAGGATTCGTCTCGGCGGGAGGAGCCGCTCAGCGAGCTGTACCGCCGGCGTTTGCTCGGCAATGTATCGACGCATAAACTGGCCGGCATCGTGAGCGCCCTGACGCGAGAGAGCGGGCGCGTCAAATTTCCCGTACGGCTCGAAAGAGGCGAGCTCTATTTGCCGGGCGGGTCTGCGGCCGGCTACGGAGACCCTCTGGCGCGTGTGACAGCCTGGCCGGACGGCACGGAATCGTGGGTCGCCAACTCTCCGGGGAGTCTGAGCGGCGAGAACGTACTGGCGGACCAGAGCGGGCGCGCATGGTGCACGGATTTTGCGCAGGCTGGGACGTCGCCGGTGCTTGCGAATCACGTCGCGATCGAGGCGCTGATCCGATTCGACTGGGTGGAATGCGGGGGGATGAGCGAACTGTTGGAGATGGAGAGACGCCTCACGGACACGAGCAAGTTCCGGCAGCTTGATTGGGCGGGGGTGGACAGGGGGTGCCGGACGGCGTTGCAGGCGATCCGCGACGTCCGCCAGCTGGCTTGCCAGATGCCGAACTTCGACGTCAACTGCTACCAAGCTGGAATCTACTACGAAGCGATCAGCCGCGTGGCGAAGTTCGATCCAGCGGAGTCGTCGACGCAGAAGGAATTGACGATTCTGCTACACACGCTAGTGGCGGCAGCCCTGATTGCAGCGCCGGATCCAGAAGCGGCATCGCCGGGGATCGAGATCGACGGCCCGAACCGAGTTGCCCGGGTGAATGGACGCGCAGCAACACTCCCGAGGCTGCAATTCAACATCCTTATGTTCCTTCATGCGAGGAAGCCGAACCTGTGCACGTACGACCAAATCTTCCACGAGGTGTATCAAGAAGTGTACAGCCACGATAAATCGAAGCGTCATCGATCGCAAAGCGTGAAGCTCTCCAAGGCGATCAACAACCTGTGCGCTGCGATTGGGGAGGATTGGATCGAGAACGTTCGGGGCGAGGGCTACCGGTTCAACGGCTAGGGCAGTTCGGGCGTTATGATGGTTGCGCGAGGATGCCGAACACACGGCACGAGGTGTCCACGCTGGCTGCAGTCTGATTCACTATGCGACTTCACTTTCCCGTGGGAGACGGATTGACGAGGAGCTTGGGGAGGCGGCACGGCGCGCGGCTTGACTCGCAAACGCCGGCCTCGGAATTGTCCCGCCGCACGGCGGAGTGTCTGCGGCGTTTCCAGGCACGTTTACTTCGAAGTGGGCCAGAGGCAAGGGAGTTTCCGGAGTGGCTCGGGGAGGTAAGTCCGACCACGTATCGGATGGACGAGCGGAGCCTGGAGCGCTTTCAGGGACTGCATTATTCGAAAGATCGGGGGATCTGGATGGCCCGGTTCGTCGCTCCCCCGGGACGCAAGTCGGCGCTGCCGCACGCGGAAGCGACGTTCACCGAGGTTTTGGCGTTCGCGAAATTGCTGAACGCATGCCAAGTGAAGCCGAGCGAGAGCGTGCGGGCCCTGGCCGCTTTCGAAGCGAAGTTTGATCGTGAGGCCGCGAAGCTGCTGTTCGCGAGCGTCACTGATTTTTCACTAAGTCGGCGATAACCTCGGCGCGCTCGGCTTCCGTGAACGCGAGGGATTTGCGCACGACATCGCAGAGCGCGAGCGTGTCGAGGTCGTATTCGACGTACAGGCGGAACTCGTTGTAGACGCGCTCGCGGAAGATCTTGTTCTGCTCGCGGCTGCGCGCGCCGCTGGCGTAGGTCCCGAGCTCCGGATTCCACCGCAATTGGAAACGATACGGGCGCGGGTCGAAGGACTCGGCTCCAGCAATCGGCGCTGGGTCCGGCGGGCTTGGGGGCTCCGCGGGAGCGTCCAAGAGCGTGATGAACGGGTCGCGCTCATTGTGCCAGCGGATGAGGCTGGCGGCGATGAGACCGCCGCACGCGGTGAGCACGCATGGCAACACCACCTGGAGCGCTGCGTTGAAGTGAAGCAATTCGAACATCGCTGATTCCCTCCTCAATTCGGCGGCGCGTTCCGTTGCCGCACCCGCACGACCGCGCAGGAAATGGAGTCGTACGGGGCTGATTCAGATATCGCGCGCATCTTCCAGTTCCAGTTCTATCGCGGGACGGAAGCGAGGTAGTAGCCTGCTTTGCTTACGTCTTGTTGAGGATGGGAGTAGGTGGTCGCACCGCAGAGGCCGGGCGAGGGCGTCCGGCGCGGTCCCGGGGGACCACCCTACAAAGTTTAACAGAGAATCACGAGCAAGAGCAGGCACTCAGTCGACATGCGAGGCGTAGAGGCGCTGCGGAGGAAAGACTACGATGCGGCGGTGCGCGGGCTTCGGGAGGCGATCGCGGTTGCGCCGGAGCGGACGTCGATCCGGAAGGATCTCGCGTATACCTATCTGAAGATCGGGGAGAACGAGAAGGCGCGCGGCGAGTTCGGCGCGGCGATCCGGCTCGATCCGGACGACCACCAGGTGGCGCTCGAGTATCCGTTTCTCTCGTACGAGGCGAAGGCGGAGGCGCGGCGGATCTTCGACCGCATCCGGAGGAAGGGGAACCGGGTAGCCCAGGACGCGCTCCAGAACATCGAGGAGCCGCTGTGGGCGGCGATCGAGCGATGGAAGGCGGCCGTCGCGGCCAAGCCGGGAGACTCGGGGCTGCATTACGACCTGGCGCGGGTGGCTGAGCAACGGGAGGAACTCGCGCTGGCCCGGCCCAACACGCGCAAGCAACGCCTCGATCGCGGACTCGCCAACCTCATCACCACGGCCGCAAACTGCGTCCCCAGCCCATCACTCACGCAGGCGATTGGCAAGCGCGAACACGAACTCCGCACCATCACGAGCCGCAGCCTGGAACCCAGCGGGCTCCGGGTCGATATCGATGACCTTCGAACGTTTCGTGACGAGCCGCCTCGGGAACATCGCACAACTCCAGAACAGGGACGTTGAGCGTGCGCGGGCAGAACTCCAGCAACACGTCACCAGCATCACGATGGAACCGGCAGGCGATCACTACATCGCTAGAGGTGAATGGAGTCTGTTCGGAAGGAACCGCTACGTGTTGAAGAAGGCGGGATGCGCGTTTGGTTGGTTGCGGGGGCTCGATTTGAACCTACATCCATCCCGATTCACTCTGAACGTCTGACTGCGTTCGTTGGTATTGATTTACCGGGGTAGGAGGTCCAATACTGAGACTTAAGCTGAGTTGAAGATCGGTGGAGGTGGTGGAGGTGCGGTCTGCTGTAGCATCAAGCCATCAACAGACGGCACGAATGGAATGGGCTTTGGTGGATCGAATGACTTCCTGACAACCGGTGCATTCCCGGAAGAGGCTTCCCTCCCTGGCGGATTCATCGGGACGTCCGGCGGCAGCAGGTCGAGCAACTTCGGCTCGGCGGATCGCAGCAAATCGACCAGCAAGGCAAACGCATCCTTGTCCTGCTGCTTGGCGGTGCATAAGACGCTGGTGAGCACCGCCTGCACCCGCGCGCCCTTCTCGGTGCGGTTGCCGCCCCAGTTCTTGCGGATCATCACCAGGATGCGCATCACCCGCTCGGCCACGTTGTTGGTGGCGTCCACTAAGCCCGGACAGTAAAGAAAGGTGAACAGGTAGGGACGTTCGTGGCGCAGGTGGTTTGCCAGGCGCTGATTCGCCGCGTCGCGTTGCGTGGGCGCCAGCATACGGTCCAATTTGGCTTCCAGCCGACCAGTGGCTGTCCACAAGCCGTGGAGCGAGATCTTCTGCTCTAAATAGCGATCCCGTAAAGCCAGGGCTTGTTCCAGCAGTTGTTTCACGGCCAGGGGAAAGCGGGCAGTGGACGGGGAGGCGACCGCCATCTTGCGGCATCGAGCAATCAGGTGCCAGGCACAACTTTGATGGGCCGCCTTCAGAAACTTGTAGTACAACTGCAGCCCGTTCATGGATCAACCAACCCGCGTAGTCAGCCCCCAGAATCGACGCCGCCTCGGCAAAACCCCGTCCCGGCAGAATCTCGCAGTAGGTGATCTGCTGCGTGACCACCCCCCAGAGCCAGCGCAATTGCGCATCCACCTTCCAGCCGGTTTCGTCCATATGCGCTAGCTCGCTACGCCGGACGGCATCCCGTAAGGCGTGCCAAGTGGCTTCCGCTTTGCGCGCCACCCGTTGGATGGCCCGGCAGATGCCGCTCGGGCTCATCGTCAATCCGAAACCCTGCTTGAGAATGGCGGCGGCATCGGCGTGGGGCAAGCCTTGGGACTTGTTCATCAGCACTCCCAGGGTGACGGCCTCCGGTCCCACCTGCACCGCCGCTGCCCCGATGGCGTCAGAGGTTTGCAGCGGGTGCCGGCCCTGCACCCGCTTCTGACATTGGTCACAACGGCAGATGGGAATGTGGAAGCGCCGCACCCAGGTGCGGCGCACGATCTCTTCCTGGTATTGCGATTCCACCCGCTCGAGGGTGAGTGGCCCCCCGCAGTCGGGGCACTGCGCTGGAGCGTTGACCTGGATCTCTTCGTCTACATGCTCCGGGACCGGCCGTTGATGGTGGGCGCCATGGGCCTTACCGGACTTGCGCCCCGGAGGTTTGGGATTGTCCTTCGGCTTGCCGCGCGAGAACGGAGCGGCTTGGCGTTTGCGAGCACGCAGCGCGGCTTCCAGTTCGTTGCGCAGTCGCTCATTCTCCTCCCGCAGGCGCTCCAGTTTCTCGTGAAGTCGCTGCTTCTCCCCTTCTACCTGCTCCACCTGTTTGCGGGCCTGATCGCGCTCCCGTCGCGTACGCCCCAACTCCTCCATGAGTTCGCGTATGCGACGCACCGGATTCAGGTTCTTGAGAAACAAACAATATTTTGCACGGAATTCGAGCTAATGTCCAGCTTTTTCTCTGGAGGTCACCCGAAGGCC
>JBGPKH010000114.1:0-17574 GCA_041485845.1 Bryobacteraceae bacterium | reverse complement strand
TTGCTGCCCGGATAGTACAGGAAGGAGCATCCCGAGGGCCATGCCAGCGTATTGTTGATGATCATCATGACGGTCAGCCCGGAGTAGCCGTTCGGGTCCGAAAAGAGAAAGCCGAAGGTCTGGCTGCTGCCGCTCCCCGAGTTCGGCGTCACCGATACGGCCACTGGCGGACCTACCGTCACCGTCCACGTGCCGCCCGTCTGCCAGCCGCTCGAGCCGGACGGGTTGGTGGCTTGCAGATAGATATTCTTGCTCCCGGCGAACGCCGCCTGAAAGCTGATCGCCAGGTTCAAGGTCAATACATTTCCTATCGACGATACGCTCGTTCCGACGCCGTTCAGCACGCACTGCGAATTCTGCTGGCTGCCGCTCCCCGGAGTGATGGTCCCCGCCGGAGCCGCGCCCGCATCCGTCAGCAGCGCGAGGGTGTTCGCCGCCCGCGTGTAAGTTACGGAGCAGGCGTTGGCGCCGGCCGTGCTGGAATTGAACAGCGCCGACACGCTAGTCAAGTTATTGGCGCCGGCGCTGTCGGAAAACTGAAAGCTGAAGGTCTGCGATGCGCCGCTTCCCGCATTCGGCGTGACCCCCACCGCTACCGGTGGAGGGCCGGCCGCCGCGGACAGCACCTTGGTGACGAACGCGCCGTAATTCCCGGCATTGGTGGATTGGTAACCGTTCAGCACGGGAAAGTTGGCCGAGAGCGTCCATCCGGCGATATAAATATTTGCGGACGCGTCCAGAGCCACCGCGGTCGCCGTGTCCGACCCGCCGCCGCCCAGATAGCTCAGCAGCAGCAGCGTATCCGCCGCGCTTACTTCGGCTACGAATGCATCGTAATCTCCGCCATACGTGGTCTGAAACGCATTGGCCACCGCCAGGTCGCTGGAGAAGGTCCACCCCACGACGTAGGCGTTCCCACTGGCGTCCACGGCGATGGCATTCGCGGCATCCGCGCCCGTGCCGCCCAGGTACGTGCTGTACGCCAGGACGCCCGAGCTATTGAATTTCGCCACGAAAGCGTCGCTTGCGCCGCGCAAAGAAGATTGCAGCGGATTGAGCAACGGAAAGTTGAGGGAGCTTGTCGTGCCGGCGATATAGGCGTTACCCTGCCCATCCAAGGCAATTCCCTGTCCGGCTTCGGGGAGACCGAGCGCGCCGCCGCTGCCGCCCAGGAACGTGCTGAACAGCAGCGCATTGCCGCCCGCGCTGAGCCTCGCCACAAACGCATCCTGCCCGCCGCCAAGGCTGCCCTGCCAGGCGCTGGCCACGGGGAAGTTGCTCGAATAAGTGGAGCCGGTGACGTATGCCGATCCGCCCGCATCCACCGCGATGGCCGCGCCGTGATCGTCGCCCGCTCCGCCCAGATAGGTGCTGTACAACAGCCGGCTGCCATCCGCGATGAGCTTCGCCACAAAAGCGTCCTGCGACCCGCGATTGGTGTTTTGAAAACCGCTGGCCGGAAAATTGGGCGACGTGGTGTCCCCCGCCAGGTACACGTTTCCGCTCCCATCCACGGCGATCCCGTTGCCGATGTCCGAACCGCCGCCGCCCAGGTAGGTGCTGAAGACCAGGCTGTTTCCCGCGGGATTCAACTTCGCCACGAACGCATTCTTGGCGCCTGCGAGTTTGGTCTGGATGGCGCCGCGCAGGGGAAAATTCGACGAGGTCGTCGACCCTGTGAGATAGGCCGATCCGCCGGCATCCACGGCGATGCCGTAGGCCCGATCGTCGGCCTTTCCGCCCAGGTAGGTGCAGTAGACCAATCCGTTTCCCGAGGGGTTCAGCTTGGCCACGAACACGTCGTTGCCGCCGGCATCGAAATTCTGCGCCGGATTGGCGGTGGGAAAGTCGTAGGAGGCGGTAAACCCGGCGACATATGCCGCGCCGCTCGAATCCACCGCCAGCGCCGTGGCCGCATCGGAGCCCGCGCCGCCCAACAGGGTGCTGTACGACAGCACCGGGTCGATGATCAGCGGCCGGTCCGCATCGTAGCCGTTTATGATGAATCCCACGCTGCCATCGCCGGCCAGGATGAAGCGGCCGTCCACTGCCACACGATCCCCGCCGCGGTCCTGATAGATGCGGGGCGCCTCTTCCCGCAACTCGCGCCCGTCGACTGGGATGACCAGCGCGCCGTTCTCCTCGACGCGCACCTCGCCGGCGCCCACGTACCGCATGCGGATGCGCGCCGGATCCGCGCCCGGCGCGACGATGAATTCGGATTTCAAGCTTCGCCCATGGCCGCCATAGACCATGTCGATCCCCGGGTACAATCCCCGGTAGATCACGCCGCTGTACAGCGGCACCCCCAAGCGCCATTCCTCCTCCGCGCCGGTCAGAAAATTGGCCTGTCCCGGCAAGCGTTCCGATCCTTCGACCCGCACCGCGGGATTGGCCCCGGCAAACTGCACGCGCACCCAGGCGTTCCCCATCCGGAACACGGCTTCCTCCGGCGCAAAGAAGGCAGTGATTCCCGAACCCTTGGCCATGAATCGCACCGCGGGCGGCGCCTGCCCGTGATTCGCGATGAAGAGCAGGGGAATCGCGTCTTCGGCGGAATTGGCAGCCAGCGCGGCGGAGGCCAGCATCCAGACGATCAGCAGGCTTCGCATCATGTGCGTCACCTACTGGATTCGGCGGAATAAGGCGATTACTTTAGGCCGGCGGGGCCGTCTTCCAGCAGTTTGAGAAGTTGGCGGGCGGTGGTGATCTTCGTATACGTGTGGGGCTCTTTGAAGTGCTTGGTGTTCTCGGTGATGATGTAGTGGGCTTTGGCGGCTTGGGCACATTCGTAGATACGGTTGTCTTCTTCGTGACCGGAGATTTTCAGCCGGCCGCCGGGCTTGACCTTGATCGCAGCGGCTTCAAGCTGGCCCCGCAGTTTGGCGATACGCCGCTGGTCGAGGTACTGCAGGCGCTTATACTCAAATACGCGATGGTATTCTTCCACCACCCGATCAGTGACGTAGGGCCGTATTTTGTCGGCGGTGATCAGATCGAAAATCTGGGCATTGGGTCCATCGGGGGAAATGACGGCGGAAACCAGGACCGTGGTATCGAGGACGACCCGGATCATTTGACGGTTCGTTTACCGCTCTTCCTCAGATCGCGCCTGGCGGCGGTCACAGCGGCTCTGATCTCGCTCATCGGCATCTTGTCCAGGCCTTTTTCCTTGGCTTCCTGCCGGATCTCGGCCACGGTCTCGGCCAGTTCCCGCAGCAACTGTTTGCGGTTCTTGCGTGGCCCGGCCACGACGGAGCGGTCGATGGTGAGCTGGGGGGTCAGCAGAAACCGGCCGCCTTCCACCACGGCCACCTTCATCAGCGTGCCTTCGGCGACGCCGGCTTCTTCCCGCAAGGCGCGGGGGATGACCATTTGGCCTTTCCTTTGGAGTTTCACCAGCGCTTGGGACATAACCATACGGACTTTCTGATAGTCAGCCCGACTGACTACCCTTCTGCCCGTAGCATAGCAGACGGCAGAGTCGGGGCGTTCGGATAGGGAAAATTCGGCGGAATCAGGCGATTCCTCAGGCCGTCGGGGCCGTGAGTTTCATCGTAAAACACCGATCATTCCCGGCCTTGGCCGCGATCACGCGGCATCTTCGAATGTCACTACAAGGCGCTTGCCGAGTGCCACCAGCGCAGTCTGAATCTTTTCCGGTTTCGTATTGTGCTTCGGGTTCAACATGCGGCGGACTACCGTTTCGCTCACACCCAGGCGCTTGGCGAGCTCGGTGTTTGGTATGCCGCGTTCCCGCATAGCAAGGTATAGCGCCAGCTTCGGCGCAAGATAGAGCGGAACCCCGATGAGATGCTGGCCGCGTTTGGCCTCGGACGGCAGGGGAATCTCGTCCCCGCGGGCGATGCGTCCGGCAATGGCTTCAGCCAGGCAGTCCGCAGCCTGCACCAGCGTATCTTCGAGGTCGTCTCCCCCGGTAAGCGCTTCGGGGAGATCCGGGAACCGCACGTGAAATCCCTTGCCGTTGTCTTCGGGTAAGAAGCTCGCAGGATAGCTGGCGGTGAACATCAGAGGTCCTCCTTTCGAATGCCGAGTTGCTTGCACATATCGGCCAGCAGGCCGCGGCCGAGTTCTTTCTTGAGATCCTTCACGACGGTGAATCGCTCGCCGAGGTAAACGGTACCGTGGCTGCCGGGCGCCGCGTTCGGGATTCCAGCGGTAAACGAGCTTGCTCCGCTTCGCGACGGTCTTCACTTTGCGGAGGAACTCGTTACCCTTCACCTCCCGATTTTCGAACAGTTCTGTTCGATTTCCAAGGGTGGATGTAGCGGACCGTAGCGGACCCGATCCAGAGCCCGCGACGAACAGCGCGAGCGCGGCCCCAAAAACACCTGCCCGTGGCCGAGCGGTCGCCATTGTGCGATGCCCGCAGGATCAGGTTTTAGCAGTGTCAAGTATAAATTTATCTGTACAATCAGTAGTTTACAGTATGCGGTACATAATTACTCAAAAAGACGTATTATAATGATCTAAGGCAGAAAATTATTTACTCAAGAAGAAGTATTACAATGCCCTTAAGAGAGCAAATTAATGGACAAACAGATGAGCAAACAGACGAGAATCACAACCTTCGTACGAGAAGAACTAGCCAAGAAGTTCGCTGAGCTCACGCGAGGCATTTCGGTAACGGCTCTGCTCAATCGGGCATTACCCGAGGAACTGAAGTATCTCGCGGAGGTGGCCAGCAACAGTGAGAGGGCCGAGATGGTGTGGCGGCGCCGGGGCCAGGGAGGCACGCGGCGGTTCAACTTCACCCTAGACCGGGACCATGCCGAGCGCATGGACCAGCTCTGTCGAGAGAAACGGGTGCCTAGAGATGTTTTCATCGAGGGCTACGTCGATTTTCTTGTCAATGGAGAAGACGGCATCTGCGAGGCTCCCTTGGCGAAGATCAGCAAGATGCTAGCAAGCCCGCGCTACGAGTACGAGGAGAAAAGAAGGAACAGCCCCATCAAGGACGAAGTACTACACAACCTGGAAGACGAATCGATCACAGTCAATCCGGCAGTCTCCCGGGAGAATCCGTACAGCTTCCTTCACTTGGACGAGAAAACGTGTGAAAAACTGGAGCGCTTGTTCTCAGAGGAACTGAAGAAGAAGTAGGAGCCGCGAAACCAAATGACCTCGAAACATGCAAAACATCGGATGCAGAAGCGTGGTGTCCCGCCACTGGTCCTGACATGGCTGCTTGAATTCGGCCAGACGCGTTACGACCATCGGGGTGGGATTATTCACTATTTTGACAAGCACTCCCGGCGCAACCTGGAGCGAGAAGTGGGCAGAAGGGTGGTCTCTCGTTTGTCCGAATATCTAAACACCTACGCGGTCTCCTCGGCGAGCGACGATGCGCTTGTCACTGTTGGCCACCGTTATAAGCGGTTCAATTTAGGATAGTAACCATGCGTGCCGCAATGGTGCCGGGCGCCGTTGATCCAGATCCTCTCCGCTGCTTGTCGCACATTTCAGACGTCCCCTTCACCCGCCCGAATAAGCCGCGTGCGGAGTCATGGCGTTCTTATAAGCCTCCACCACCCGCCCCAGCGGACCATCGTCCATCATGCGGCCGTGGTCCAGCCAGATGGCGCGGTTGCACAGGTCCTGCAGGGTTGCAGTCGAGTGCGAAACGCACAGGATGGTCTTCCCGGCGCGCCGGAACTGCATGATCCGTTCCTGGCATTTGGCGAAAAACGCCATATCGCCCACGCCCAGAACCTCGTCGATGATCAGAACGTCCGGATCCACGCTCACCGCCACCGAGAAGGCCAGCCGCATGACCATGCCGCTCGAGTAGGTGCGCAGCGGCTCGTCGATGAAATCGCCGATCTCCGAGAAGGCCACCATCTCGTCGTACTTTTCGCGCACCTCGCGCCGCGAGAGACCCAGCAGGGCGGCATTGGTGCGCACGTTCTCCGCGCCGGTCAGGTCGGGATGAAATCCGGCGCCCAGGTCGAGCAGGGCGGCGATCCGGCCATGCACTTCCACGCGGCCCCGGTCCGGCCGGCACAGGTTCGTCGTCAGGTTCAGCAGGGTGCTCTTGCCGGCGCCGTTGTGCCCGATCACCGCCACGCTCTCCCCGTGATGGATAGTGAACGAAATTTCCCGCAGCGCATGGAACTTCTCGACGCCCCGGGAGTGCAGCAACTGCATGAGCCGGTCGCGCACGAGGAGTTGCCCCGCGTGGCGCGTGAAGGACTTCCACACGCCCTGAAGTACGATTGCGGGCTGGCCGTCAGATATGCTCATAGAACATCGGTTTCAGGCGGCGGAAAACCAACAGGCCCACCACGAAAACGGTCAGCGAAGCCCCCACCAGTTTCCACAGAGTGCTGCCCACCGGCGGCTGTGCCTCATACACGATTTTACGCAGCGAGATCACCGTCGCGGCCACCGGATTGAGGTCGTAGATCGGACGGTACACGGGGGGAATCAGGTTGGAATCGTAAAATACCGGCACCAGAAAGAGCAGCACCCAGGTAGCCGATTCGACTACGTAGCGCGTGTCGCGGACAAAGACGTTAATGGAGGCCGACAACAGGGCGAGCCCGCAGACGAAGACGATTTCGAGCGCCCACACCACCGGCAGCCAGAGCCAGTGCACGTTGAAACCTTTGTGGGAGATCACCGCCACCGTCAGCAGCAGTGCGATCTGGACCAGCAAATGGATGCAGCAGGACAGCACCGTGGTGATGGGGATGACCTCGCGCGGAACCGGCACCCGCTTGATCAGGCCGGCATTATCCACGATGGAAGTGGTGCCCGTAGCCCAGGCTACCGTGAAGAAGCTGAACGGAACGATGCCGCAGAGCAGAAACAGCGGGTAATTCGCGAGGTCGCTTTTGAAGATGTTGGTGAAGACGAACCAGTACACCGCCATCATCACCAGCGGGTTCAGCAGCGACCACAACACCCCCAGCGACATGTTCCGGTAGCGGATTTTGAAGTCTTTTACGACCAGGTTTTGCAGCAGGTAAAGATAGTCGCCACGCCACATCTTGTCGGGTTCTGTGGAAGGTACAGCTTAAAATTACGGAAGTTCCAGTATACCGCAGCGGCACGGAATTTCCTTCCGGATCGCGCCCGGTATAACCGGTTGAGGACTACTTTTTGTCGGGAACGTGGAAGCCGATGCGGGGCTTTCGCCTGCGGGGGTTCTTCAGGCTCCGGATTTCCTTCGTGAACTTTTTATCCAGGCTCTGGATGTCCTGAATGACGATCTCGAACAGGGCCGCATGGTCTTTCGTGGTAGCGGCCAGTTGCTCGATTTTCTGCGCCAGGGCCTTATGGCTGGCCAGCACCTCGCGCAGCTTGACGAAGGTGCGCATGATCACGATGTTCATCTGCACGGCGCGGTCGCTGTTGAGCACAGAGGACAGCATGGCCACGCCGAGTTCAGTGAAGGCGTAAGGCGGCCGCCGAAGGCCCATCTTTGCGCCTGGATTGGATATCGCAATTTGCGACCTCCAATTTTCCAGCTCCTCTTGGGTGAGTTGAAACATGAAGTCTTCGGGGAAGCGGTTGCTGTTGCGTTTCACCGCTTCATTGAGACGCTTGGTGAGCACCTGATACAGTTCCGCCAGGTCGCTATCGAGCATGACCCTTTGCCCGCGGATGACATGGATTCTGCGGGCGACCAGTTCCACAGGGACAGCCTGGCGGCCGGCTGTTAAGGCAGGTGTGTCGGACATTCGCTTCACTACGAGGCTTATGATAACGCCTGGCGCGTTTCTGCCCCCCACCCTGCTAACCTGTGGCTTGCATGCGCGTAACCATTGACGCCGTACCGCTTTTGGTGAGAAGCGCTGGCGTCAAGAATTACCTCTACCACTGGATCCGTCATTTACGCCAGGAATCCCACGGGATGGAAATCCGCCTCTTCCCCTTCCTGGGCGAACCCTCGCTTCTCGATCACGAAGGTTCCGTGGCCAATCCCGTCACCACCTATGCGCGCCTGGGCCTGCTGTTCCTGCTCAACCGCATCCCCAACAACGCCATCGGATGGATGGATCCCCACATCGATATCTTTCACACCTGCAAAGTGCTGCATCCGCCGCGCCGCGCGAAGCTCACCGCCACCATCCACGACCTCACCTGCTGGCTGCTGCCGGAGACGCACTCGCCGGCCAATGTCGCCGCCGACCGGGTCTTCGCCCAGCGGATTCTCCAGCGTGCCGACGGCCTCATCGCCGTGTCGGAGGCCACGCGCAGCGATGCCGTGCGACTCCTCAACCTGCCGCCGGAAAAGATCCGCGTCATCCACCACGGTGTCACCGATCCCTTTTTCCGCGTGACGCCCGCGGATACCCACGCGGTCCGTTTCCGGCATGGCCTCCGCAACCCTTATCTCCTCTTCGTCGGCACCATCGAGCCGCGCAAGAACGTCGACCTGCTGCTCAACGCTTACCAGGGCCTTCCGCCGTCCGTCCGCGAGGAGTTTGAGCTGGTCCTGGCCGGCCCGCCGGGGTGGGCCCGGAGCGCCACCATGGCGCGCCTGCGGCAGCCTTCTCCCGGGGTGCGCTATCTGGGCTACGTGCCGGAGCGGGATCTGGCCGGGCTGTTTGCCGGCGCCACGGCGTTCGTCTATCCATCTTTATATGAGGGATTCGGCTTTCCCGTGGCGCAGGCGATGGCCGCCGGAACTCCGGTGATCACCTCGGACGTGTCGGCGCTGCCGGAGATCGCCGGCGGCGCGGCCATTCTCATCGACCCGCGCAGCGAAGTGAATCTCCGGGATGCCATTCGGAATCTTTTGACTTCGCCCTCCCGTCGCGAGCAGATGGGCGAGCTCGGCCGGTCGAACGCCCGCCGCTTTTCCTGGACCGAATGCGCCCGGCAATCCTTGCGCTTCTTTGAAGAGATGGCGTAGGTTGGGAGGAAGGTTACGCGAGAACCGGCATGCTATGGCAAGCACTCCTGTGAAGAAACGGCTTCTGGTCTTCATCGTTGCTTACAATGCGGCGCGGACCATTCAGGAGGTCATCCGCCGGCTGCCGTTGTCTCTCGCCGGCTACGACACCGAGATCCTGATTATCGACGATTCCTCCCGCGACGCCACGTTCGAGCAGGCGTATGACATCGAACGCACCGGGCAGACGCCTTTCCCCCTGACCGTCTTGTACAATCCCGTCAACCAGGGCTACGGCGGCAATCAGAAGATCGGCTTTCATTACGCGATCGACAAGGGGTTCGACGTGGTTGCGCTCCTCCACGGCGATGGGCAATATGCGCCGGAGTGTCTTCCGGATCTGGCGCGGCCGGTGATCGAGGGCCAGGCGGACGCGGTCTTCGGCTCGCGCATGCTGACGCGCTTCGCCGCGCTCAAGGGCGGGATGCCGCTGTACAAGTACATCGGCAATAAGATCCTGACGGGGATTCAAAACCGGCTTCTGCACACTTCGCTCAGCGAATTTCACTCCGGCTATCGCGTCTATTCGGTGAGCGCTTTGCGGCGCATTCCGTTCGACCGCAATACCAATGACTTCCATTTCGACAGCGAAATTATCATTCAGCTCTTTCGCGCGCGCCTTCGGGTGAAGGAGCTGCCCATCCCCACCTACTACGGCGACGAGATCTGCCACGTAAACGGGATCCGCTATGCCTGGGATGTCGTGAAGACCACGCTGCTCTCCCGCGCGCAGGACCTGGGAATCTTCTACGAGCGCAAATTCGACGTGACGCCGGCGGCCGAAGGCAATCCGCTGTATCAGGCGAAGCTGTCGTTTGAGAGCCCGCACACGCTGGCCCTGGCGCGCGTGCGGCCCGGCTCGGAGGTGGCCGATATCGGGTGCGCCGCCGGTTACATCGGCCGCGCCCTCAAGGATCAGCGCTGCCGCATCACGGGCGTCGACTTGTATCCGCTGGCCGGCGATCCCGGGCTGGCGCGCTTCATTCAGTGCGACCTCGACCAATCCGGGTTTCCGCTGGATGCGGGAGCGTTCGATTACATCCTGATGCTCGACATCGTCGAGCACCTGCGCTCGCCCGAGCGCTTCTTGGATTCCCTGCGTCACTCGCGAATGGGCGAGGCCGATGTGAAGCTCATCGTGAGCACGGGCAACATCGGCTTTATCGCGACCCGGATGGGACTGCTGTTCGGGTGGTTCCACTATGGTCCCAGAGGCATTTTGGATCTGACGCACACCCGTCTGTTCACCTTCGCCACGGCCCGCAACCTGTTCGAACAGTCGGGATACCGGATTGAAGAAGTCCGCGGCGTGCCCGCGCCATTTCCGCTGGCGCTGGGCGACGGGCGCCTGGCCAGGCTGGCGCTGGCCATCAATAAGGCGCTCATCCGGATTTCCAAATCGCTGTTCTCCTACCAGATCTTCATGGTTTGCACGCCCCTGCCTTCACTCGAATGGCTGTTGGCCAGGGCCTACGCCACCAGGAAAGAGAAGCTCGAGGGCGCCAGCCGGTAGATTCCCGAAAGCGATATTCTAAGGAAGTATGATGGTCGAGCGCACCGGCAGGCTGGAACACTTGGACCGCTCTTTCGACCTCGACTTCTGGCAGGCCCAGGGCGATGAGGCAATCGTGCGCGCCGCTTTGGAAATGGCTGTTGAATACCATGTCTATCAACTCGGCGATCGACCGGATCATCTCCGACTGGAAAGATCTGTTGTGCGCATTGGTAACCGAGGAGGTCCAGTTCCTGGTGATCGGCGGCTATGCGGTGATGAAGTACACCGAGCCCTACAACACGAAGGATCTGGATCTCTGGACGAATCCACAGCCTGAAAACGCCGCCCGCCTCTACCGCGGGCTGGCGCGGTTTGGAGCCCCGCTGAAAGGCATCACACCGGAATATTTCACCGTTGCGGGAAACTTCTACCAGATCGGCGTGTCGCGCTGGCGCGTCGACATTCTCACTTCAACCGCCGCTGATCTTTCCTTCGAGCCGGCGTGGTCGCGCCGCGGCGAGATGATCGTCGCCGGAGTGACGGTGCCGGTCATCGGCATGGATGACCTGATTGTGACCAAGCAGGCGACCGGGCGTGACCGCGACCTGGTTGTCGTGAAAGAACTGAAGGCGCGCCAGCGGAGCTGAAAGGGGAGTTCTGAAACGCGGGCGCCGCAAGTCCCCATGCGGCCCGCCACGGCGTAGAGTTACCCTGTAATCGTAGGGGGGGTGAATGACCGTCACGCTCGATCTTCCGCCGCATATCGAACAGGCGTACCTTGCTGAGGCGCAGGCCAAAGGGCGTGCCGCTGGATGAGTTGATTCGCGACCTCTTGCTCTCCCGCCAACCCATCCCTGCCGCGCCCGAAATGAATCCCGAAGAATGGGTGCACGAGTTCAAGGCCTGGGTGCACAGCCATTCCCGCAATACCCCGCTTCTTTCCGATGAGGCGGTCAGCCGCGAATTCATCTACCGTGACCGCTAGAGAACTCAAGCCCAGGGGGCCGGACAGATTGTCGGGAACTACTTTTGAAGGGGGCGTAAGCCCCCTTTTTTGGTCCGCTTGGATTCCAGGCGGCCGTCGGACGGCCGTCGAGTCCTTCGTTGACGAAACCCCGGCGCACCCCTACACTGAAAGCGGAATCGAGTTCCGACCGTTTTACCTACCATGACCGTCACCGTCAAAAACAAAACACCCCTCGTGGTGCCGGATCGGGTCCGGCGTGAAGCCGGGTTTAAGAGCGGGGATCGGGTGGAATTTAAAGTCACCCGCGGGGTGGTCACCATCCTTCCGAAGCCGCCCGTCACCATGGATTCCGACGACACGCTTACTCCCGCTGAAGCCCAAAAAGTGCGCCACGGACTGAAACAGGTCCGCGAGGGGAAAACCGTGCCGTGGTCCCAGGTCAAGCATGAACTGGGTCTGTGAACTCACCGAGGACGCCAAACGAGACCTCCGCGGCCTGCCGAAGGCTGTGCAGAAACGCTGCGCACGGGTTCTCGCTCAAATGGAAACCGATCCCTTTCAGGGCGACGTGAAAGCCCTCAAGGGTGACGAGTGGAAAGATGTTTTCCGGCGCCGCCTCGGCGACTATCGCCTCCTCTTCACAGCCGACCGCGAAAAAGGAATCGTGCATGTCATCCGCATCCTTCTGCGTTCCGGCAAAACGTATCGCTAGTCCGTCTGAAGATACGTCTCTTATCTCTTAACGGAGGTTTTTGGGCGATTGTGCATCCTGGGAGTAGTGCTGGATTCCAGCACCGTGATCGCGGCCGAACGTGCCCGTCCCTCAACTGATCGAAGCTATCCAGCGAAGAACTGGCTGACCTGGTGCCTATCCATCCTATGACGCGTCAGACGGCCTTCCTGGTGGGGCAGATCCAAGGGCAGGAAGCGGCCAAGGGTAACGTGCTGCCGCTCAACGATCTGATGATCGCCGCCGCAGCGATCGAGCAGGGCTACGCCATCCTGACCGAAAATCTGCGTCACTTCCAGATGATCCCCCGGACTCGTCGTCATCCAGCTCTGACCCCGCCCCCTACCGCTTGTGTCCCAACGCCCACTCCAGATTGCTCCTGGCCGCCTCGTATTCCGGCTTGAGCCGCAGCGCCTCCCGGGCGGCCTGAATGCCCTCGTCCCACTTCTGCATCGCCCCGCTGAAGGGCATCGCACCGGAACACCTCACCGTTGCGGGTTGAAATTCGTGACAGATGCCCCTATATGCTTTACGCTGGAAAGAGAGCAGGAGTCCCCAAGTCTATACAACTCACGCCCGAACAGGAACAGCGAATCCGGACCGTCGTCAATGCCGGCGCGTATCGTTCGGCCGAGGAGGCGATTGACGCCGCCGTCGCCGCGGTGGAGATTGCCGCCGCTCCCGACTTCGAGGGAGCTCAAGAGGAATTGGAAGAACTTCTTCTAGAAGGCCTTAATTCCGGAGAGCCTGTAGATGCGGATAAAAACTTCTGGAATCGCTTGAGGGCGGAGACTGATACGATCGCGATGGAGCATCAGGCACGGAAACCCCATCCTTGAAAATTGAAATCCACCCTCGCGCCGAGGCCGACATCATCCGCCAGTTCCGTTACTACCTTGTGGACCCAGGACGCGCCCGCGGTGGCATTTCGCGCGAGGCAGTGATAGAGAGCGTTGAGCAGCTTAAGCCTCATCCGCGCATGGGTACCCGGCTGTCTGCGCGTGGTCAGAATTCTTCATGGCAAGCGCAACGTGCGCCGGATTTTAAAGCAGGAAAATAGCTGAGTAGGCAATCCCCCGACGGAAGGCCCGTCGATCGTGGGTTGGACGCGTTGCAAACTCCGTTTCAAGTGCGCGCCGTGCCGCGTTGGAGCCGCCCGGCAATTCTGCCCACTACGATGCAACACCCGTTCTTGGCGCCATGCGCGAGAAGGGCCAGGAGAGCCCCCGCGCTGACTTCTAGGCCCGTTTCATACTGATACTGCTATACTGCTCATTACAGTGAAAAACTGGTTTGCGCTGCTATGGCCGAACTCTCGGCCAAATGCGTCTCGCGGCGGGCCCGGCCTGGCCTGATGGGTCGAAAAATGAGTGATAAATGGCTGACTTCCGTCAACCCCCCCGTTGACGCAAGTTTAGGAACGGTGGAGGAAACGATGGCAGTGCGATGATTCGCTTTGCCTCGCCGAAATTCTTTTTAGGGTGAGGGAGGAATAGAAGAAAGCAGCCTGCTGTCAAAAGCAAATGGATTTTGCTCAATTAAGGCGATCTTCCCGAAATCAGGATGAAGTGGGTTCAGCAGATAATCCTTTTGACGAGGCATCAATACGGAAGGAACTTCCAACACGGCGGAGGAATTGGCGTCCACCCATTCATCTCCGATGCGTCTTGAGGCGAGCGCATCGGCCGGCGCCCATCCAGCAGTTCTTTCGACGTGCAGGGTGTCTGGGATGTCGATCAGAACGAAGAGCATGCCTACAGGAAAGTGCGTGCCGACATGAACGAGGTATTCCAGTGCTGCTAACGCTCCGCAGGATGCAGTATAGACCACGTGTTTTCCGGGCGAATTCCATCGGCCGCCGGTGATAGAAGCCCCTACGCCATCTAGAGGTGGGTGCGCCCTTGTACACAAACGGACGGCACGCACCTTTAGGCAAGCACCCCGAATTCAATTCGCAAGAGGAGGTCTCGGACTCGACTAAATCCGCCTGAAGTGCCGAGAAGATCGATTGGCGGTTGATTGTCTGTAGCCAGATTGGGTTCGCGGAGCCAAGTAAGCGCCGTCCCCTCATCACCGAAAATTCTCTGCGCGATTTTGGTTACCTCGGAAATCTGGGCGGCCGGGAAATGAGTGCTGATCCAATGTTGCGCTACTACGGTTCCGAGGCTCGGATGGGATTCGACCTGGGGTTCGCTCGGCTCACGGTGGGGGGCCAATTCCGCCACCCGTCGCGCCTGGAGGGCCTGGAACCTGGCTTTGATCGCTTTGTCCGCAGCCACGAAGGATGTGCGTGACAACAGATCCGCCACTTTTTCAGGAAGAGCTTCGTCGACTAGAGTCGTTATTACGTCCAAATTAGAGAGGGCCGCCCAGGCGGCTATCTTTCCCGCTGCCAGTACGCTTGTTACGTCCAAATTAGAGAGGGCCGCCTGGGCGGCTTCCAGTTCCTCGCGTGAGGCTTCCAGATCTGCCAGTGCGCTTCCAATATGCAGCTTTGAGAGGACCTGGGCGGCCTCCACCTCCCCGAGACCCTCGCGTTTCAACAGTGCGGCCGTCAGCCCCTCCCCGGGGATCTTGTACGCCTCTGCTCCTTCTTTTGAAGGACCTTCGATTCGCGACTCCGGCACACTTTCAGTATACGCCGCTGCACCGTCCTGCCGCTTCGCCGGGGCCCGCACCGCCCAAGGCAACTGCCCAAAATGAATAAGATTCTTTAATGAATAAGATTCTTTCGGCAGTGCCCCGCCGCGGCTTTCTCGAATCGGGCCGACATCGCACTGCCGAAAGAATTGATTGAACGAAACCGCAGCACACTCTATGGGGATTGCTTGGGCCGCCCTATTTGCGACTCCTGCGAGGAGGGGTTCGGGCCGGCTGTATCCGTTCGGCGTGGCCTCGTTGCCTGGACCAAATGATGGATGTGACCTCGTATTTTGCCGATCGACGCTCCGCGCGGAGATGCCGGTCTTGCTGAAGCCGAGGATCGGGATACAGGTGTCCGGCAGCCTCGGCGGAAACACCCGAGGTCGTCGCTCATGGTCGTGTACCGGCACATCATGAAGAGTCGATTCCGGCTGCCTTGGCCTGTTTCCGATCCTGTGTCGGGAAGAGGATATCGGCCATCACCATGTTCCCCTGATGACACATTGGGCAGCGATCCAGCGATTCGCCGGTGACCGCCTCATAGCGGGCTCGCCAGTCCTCGAAGCGCACGGGAGGCTGCAGCGTCGCGCTTCCTGTCAAAAGCTCCCGGCAGCGCGCTAGCTTGACCGCTCGGGCATGGCCGCTGAGAAAGCCATACTGCCGCAAGCGCTGGAAACCGGGAGGCAGCACGTGTAAAAGGAATCGGCGGATAAACTCGTCGGCCGCCAATGTCATTACCTTCTGTCGGCCCTCGTGACGATAGTCCTTGTATGCGAAGTTGACTTTTCCATCCGTCAGTTCCTTCAATCGATTATTGGAGATCGCGACCCGATGCGTGTAGCGGCCCAGGTACTCCAGCACTTGTTCGGGACCGCCGAATGGCCGCTTGGCGTAGACCACCCATTCGCGCGCGCGGGCAGTTGCCAGGAATCTCTTCCACTCTGTGGGATTCGCCAGCGCTTCCAGTGCCGAGAAGAACCGCAGTCTGCCCGTTTGAAATGCGTGGTCCAGATGTTGCAGAAACAAGCGGCGGAAGAGGCGCGATAACACGCGCACGGGCAGAAAGAAGCCGGGACGGCAGGAGATCCAGCGTTCTCCGTCCGGCGCTAAGCCTCCGCCTGGCACCACACAGTGGATATGCGGGTGGTGCTCCAGAGTCTGTCCCCAGGTGTGCAACACGGCCAGGAATCCGATCTGCGCACCCAAGTGCTTCGGGTCAGCCGCAATCCTGCGAAGCGTTTCGGCCACGGCTCGGAACAGGATGCCATAAACGACGCTTTTGTTTTGATAAGCCAGAGCGGCAATCTGTTTCGGGACGCTGAAAACTACATGAAAATACGGAACGGGCAGCAAGTCGGCTTGCCGTTGTTCCAGCCACCGGGCTTGGGCGAGGCTCTGACACTTGGGGCAGTGGCGATTGCGGCAGGAGTTGTAGCTGATGCGTTGATGCCCACACTGATCACACTCCTCGACATGCCCTCCCAAAGCGGCCGTGCGGCAAACCTCGATGGCCCGCATGACGCGTAACTGCGAGTACGACAGGGAGCCGCGATGCGCCTCGCGGTAAGCCTGTCCATGTTGGCGGAGGATATCCGCCACCTCCAGCGCTGGTCGGGGCATGGGGCCGTCGGGCTACTGGAGATTGGGCAACGTATCCAACGGGCTGGCCGTGGCGGCAACGGTGCTGGATGCCACGTGAATATAGATTGCGGTCGTGCGCAGGCTGGCGTGTCCCAGCAGCAGTTGAATGGTTGGCAGGTTGGTGCCGGCCTCCAGCAGGTGCGTGGCGAAACTGTGGCGCAGCGACCTTACGGTGACCGCCTTGCTCAGACCGCAAGCCAGACGTGCCTGCTGGCAGGCCCAAGCGATACCTCTCCGGCTGACCGGCCGGTTGCCGCCGCGGCCTGGAAACAACCACGTCCTCGGCCGGGCGGCTTTCCAGTAGACCCGCAATAGATCCAGCAACCGTGGCGAGAGCATGACGTAACGATCTTTGTGGCCTTTACTTTGGCGGATGCGGATGAGCATTCGCTGGCTGTCGATGTCGGCAATCTGCAGGTGAGCCACTTCGGACACACGCAATCCAGCCGCGTATGCCGTCATCAAGATGGCGCGGTGTTTGACCGAAGCGATCGCTCGGAAGAACTCCATGACTTCGGTAGGGCTCAGAACCACAGGCAGCTTCTTTTCCCGGTGAGCGTAGGGAATCAGGTCGATTCGCCAGTCCTTGCCCAAGGTGGTGCGGTAGAAAAAGCGCAGAGCGGAAACCGCCGTGTTCAACACGCAGTAACCGGTTTTCTTCTCCCGGACCAGGTAGGCTTGGTAGGTCCGGATCTCCTCAGGGCCGAGTTGATCGGGTGAGCGTCCAAAGTGCCGGGAAAATGCTGCCACAGCATGCACGTACGCGTACTGAGTGCCGGGAGCGAAATTGCGGATCTGCATGTCTTCGAGCATGCGTTGGCGAAGAGCATTCATCGGAAAACTCCTTTCGCACCGGATTATCCCGTAACCAGTTCACGAAAGGAATCGGATTGGTGCCCTCGACGAGCTTTCACCTACGTGTCTACCGCGCAGCGGTTTAGTTGTGTGCTGGGCATGCTCAGCAGTTTGGGGGTGCAAGTCCCCCGCCCAACCTGATGGAGGTGAAGGGCTAGCGAGAACGCAAGGGCTACCGCCGCGAGGCGGGGTCTGAAGGAAGCGTATAGCAAATGTGCGAGCCGATGGACAAACACCGGATACAAGGCGCCAGCGCCGGACGAGCGGGCAACTTACCGCGAAGTCCATATCCATCAAGGGTGCGAAGCGTAGATTCGGCG
>JBGPKH010000113.1:0-17595 GCA_041485845.1 Bryobacteraceae bacterium | reverse complement strand
CTGCCGCGCCCAGGACTGCGCTCCTCCGCTCGCTCCGCGTTCTCGAACCCGACTGCGAGTCGCGACCGCCAATTCACGCGAATCCGCTTGCTCTCCTCTCCCGGTTTCTTCTCCGCGCAAATCTCCGCGTCTCCGTTTCTCTGCGGTGAGATCTGGTTACTGTCCAGGTTATTCTTCCGTGACGCCTAAGGGGGCGGCTCGGTCGGCTCGGCAAGGGGGCATTCGCGATTGGCTCGACCTGATACACTAAGGGTCTCCAACAGATGACGGGACTCTACGCTCGATGGATGGACGGTTGGGAGCGCAAGCTTGCCACGCGGGACACGAACCGCGTCGTCCGGCCCTTTGAATGGGGGACCGAGTGGTTGCACACCGTCGGGTTCCCCGAGTGTCTCGAGGACGCCAACGGAAACGCCCGCGATTGCGTCTCCCGCTTCGTTGCCGAGGCGCTGGGCGATTCCGACCGTTTCTATTCCTACCACCCGGTTCGAGATTACCAGTTGCGGGAAGGCCGGCTGACGTTTACCAGCCCGGTGAGGTCCCTCCATCCCAAGAACGACACGGTGCATGCGCTGTGGTTTCCGGCGCCTAAAGACCGCGGCCGGGCGCTGGTGGTCCTGCCCCAGTGGAACTCCGGGCCGGACGGCCACGTGGGTCTGGCGAAGATGCTCAACCGATTTGGAATCAGCGCGCTGCGGATGACCATGGCGTATCATTCCGAGCGCAAGCCGGAGGAGCTGCAGCGCGCCGATTACCACGTTTCGAGCAACGTGGGCCGCACCATCCATGCCTGCCGGCAGTCGATCATCGACACCCGCGCCTGCCTCGACTGGCTGGAGGGGCAGGGGTACGGGCGTGTGGGGATTCTCGGCACCAGCCTGGGATCGTGCGTGGCGTTCATCGCCGCGGCTCACGACCGAAGGGTTCGGGTGGGGATCTTCAACCATGTTTCGATGTACTTCTCCGATGTGGTCTGGACCGGGCTCTCGACGCAAAACGTGCGGCAGGGCTTCCGCGATGAGGTGAGCCAGGATGAGCTGCGGCGGTATTGGTCGGTCATCAGCCCGGCCAGCTATTTGGACCGGCTGAAGGGGCGTCCCATGGAGAACCTGCTGATCTGGGCCCGGCACGACAGCACGTTCCTGCCGGTCTATTCCCAGCAGGTCCTGGAGAGCTTCCGCGCCATGAACCTGCCCCACCGGGTCTTCACGCTGCCTTGCGGGCACTACACCACGGGCCAGTTTCCGTTTAACCTCGTGGACGGCCTGGCGATGTCGCGGTTCGCGTCCTGCAATCTGTAACTTTAACAATACATAGTGCTTGCTCGTCTCCGGAAAATCATATTGACAAGCGAAAAACCTCGTGAGAGGATCAAAACATCACTGGAAAAGGAGGTGGTCCAGCATAATGGAAAGCAACATACGACCGCGAGAGGTGGCCGACTGTTGAAGTCGAGCCTCTAATGTAGCCGACCCCGTCCAGTATCGGGGTCAAGTTCCTGTGGACCGGCTGCCTCAAGCGTCAGCTACAGCCTCAGGTTTCATTCTCAGGCTACCTGCCCCCGTGGTCCGAAAGCGGATCACGGGGGTTTGTGCGTTTGGTATACTGAAAGTCTCGAAAGGATCCCCGTAACAAATGAAGGCCGGAATTCACCCCGCTTATAAGGAAATCAACGTCATTTGTGCTTGCGGTCATACGTTTAAGACGCGCTCCACGCACAAGGGCGATATCCGTGTGGAAATCTGCTCCTCCTGCCATCCGTTCTTCACGGGCCGCCAGAAATTGATGGACACGGCGGGACGCATCGACAAGTTTGAGAAGAAATACAAGGCCACCCGCGGCGAAAAGGACAAGAGAGCCCAGCCGGTAGCGTAGGACTATTTGGACAGGCCGGGGCCGGTTCTACTTCCGCATTTCGCCAGCGGCCTGGCGGCGCTTGCGTTCGCGTTCGCGTTCCGCTTCGCGCTCGGCGCGGAGTTGCTGGTAGAGGGGACGCTGGTCTTCGCGGAGCATGGCGTTGACCTTGTCGACCATGCCATTTTGAACTGCCTGATCTTCGGCGTGCCTTTTGGCGTCGTCGGCTTTTCGTCCGGCGTGCAACTGGCGGAACTCGGCGTCGGTGTCGTCGAGGATTTCTTGCAGGGCAATCACCTGCCGATCATCCAGTTTGACCTTGGTTTTCATGGCGTCAGTCAGGTTCTTACGCCATTCGGCGGGGCCAAGGCGGCGCGGCGGCGGCTCGGTACTGAGCACGGTTTTCACCATGTAGAGCCGATGGGCGACCGCACCCACCAGGGCACCGCTCGAAAACACGATCAGCAGGTATACGGCCGCAGTGAATTTAGCCTTGGGCATGGTTCAGCTCACCGGCCCGGGTCGGGAAGATCCAGCCCCGTGTCCGGGGCGTTGGCTTCCGCCAGTACCTCTACATAGGTTTGGGCATAATAGGGGTTGGCGCGCGGAATCGACATATACACGCCCAGCACAATGGAGAATGCCACTGCTGCCGTTACCAGGGCATTCGCCATACGCCTGAAAGAAAACGCGTAAGTCTGGCGCGCTTCGATCCTCTGCCAGAGAATCGGCATGAAATTCGCGCTGGCCTCCGGGGTTGGGCAGGCATCGCGGTATGCCCGAAACAGGGCATCCAGTCTTTGCTCATCGTTGCCGCGCATGGAATCCATAATACCTCGAACTACCCGGTTTTGGCCGGGTCCCTCGCTTTTTCACTGGCTCCAAATGCCTTCAAAACCCTTTGACGAGCCCTGAATAATCGCACCTTAAGAGCATTTTCGTTGACCTTATAGATCTTTTCAAGCTCTTTCAACGAAAGTCCTTCTACTTCTTTCAGCATGAGCAGGATCCGATCGGCTTCCGAGACCGCTCCGAGGAGCGAATCCACCGACTCGCGAATCTTCTTCTGGCGCTTCTCATCCTGCTCCGCCTTGCCGCTCGCGGAAGCATCCGCCATCACGACCTGCTGCTCCGACAGGTCGGACATGCGGTATTCCTGGCGGCGGCGCTGCTTACGAAGGTAATCGTAGGCGGCGTTTACCGTCAGACGATGCAACCAAGGCTCAAAGACCATGGCCGTCCGGAGCTGGTCGAGGGAAAAATAAAGGCGCAAAAAGACTTCTTGAGCGACATCCTCGACATCTTCCGGGCGGGCGATCAAACGGGTGATCGTCCCCAGAATCCGCTTCCGGTAGGCCAGTACGATCTCGTTGAAAGCGGCGTTATCGCCCTTTTGGGCGCGCTCGATCAACTGGAAATCAACCAGCATGCCGCACCATGGGTGCCGGCATCCGAAAGCTTCCTTGGCTCCGTTTGCATAGGCGTACCAGCAAGTAGACAGGTTACAAAGCTTTGGCGGCAAACGCAAAGGCGGGGCCGGGTGGGGCCGCCTGGGGCGGGGGTCGGCGTCGGGCGCCGGGGGGGCCGGGGAGGCGGGCGGGTGGGGACGGGCAACCGCTCCCTGGCTCGCCTAAGCGCGAGTTTGGTCGCGGCTCGGTTACGGAGTGAGTGGGACTGCCCACACGGGGTTCCCGAATGCCCCGTTGGCGGCCACGTCCCAGACGGCGAAGCGGGCCCACTTCCAGTTGGCGCCATCAGCCTCGCCGGAGAACCAGAAGTCGCCGAACGGGTGTGTCCCGGTGAGCGCGATCGTCTTCCGATACGTCTGCGATCCGTCTCCCCAGACGATCTCGGCCATTTCCAGGGGAAAAGTGTGCCGGATCCGCGCGCGCACCCGAATGCGCCCGGCCTCCGCCGGGGTGATGCTCACTTCGGGCAGCAGCACCTCGCCGGTAGTCACGAAGAACTCGCTGCGCCGGACCGCATCGAGCAAGCGGCCGTAGTCGTCAAACCGGGGCACGGCCGGCAGCTTCACGTAGTTGACGTTCATGTGCGCATACAGTTCGTGGGTGCCGTCGATCTGGAACACGTCCACCTCGCCGAAGAGTTGCTTGCGCTGGCCCCAATTGCTCATATCGTCGAGGAGCTTCAAGGCTCGCTCGCCCAGCCGCGGAGACGCCAGATCGGAGGGCAACGCCTTCCACCCGGCGCCGAACCAGTGGGCATCGAGAAAGTGCGCCGAGTCGCGAATCCGGTCCGGATAGCCCATCGAGCCCTTGGTGCGCGGATGGGTCTGATACACGAACGCGTTTTCGGCGCGGACCACGTCGAGCAGTTCCCTGCCATCGGCGGTGTTGTACACCGTGCCGTACTTCGGGTCCTGCTCCTGAAACGGTTGTGCAGGCTTGCGGCTCATGTGCCAGTAGACCGGCTTCGGAAAGGCCAGGGCCCAATGGCCCCCGAAGTGGACGTTCGCCTCCTCGGCGGGAATCACCAGGAAGTCCGGGCCGGATTGCGCGCGGCAGGCACGATAGAAAGCTTCCAGCTCGCGAAGCCGCGGCTCGCCGGTGTCGGCCGGATGACCGTCGCCGTGAAAGTCCATGATCATCGCCGAATTCACACCCATGGCTTGCAGCACGGGCTTGAACGGCGGAACCCACGACAAGCCCTTCTCCATGGCCTGCACGGTGTACGCGTAGTGCCAGTGGGGAGCGAAGGTGACGTAGCCGTCGAGGGCGGGATAACGATCGGAGTTGGTCAGCCGCAGGACGTCGTCGAGCGCTGCGTGCGGATCGCCGGGTTGGAGCATGAGGAACAGGCTCATACGCTGCTCCGTCCCGGGCGGCGCGTTGGACCACGGGTAGAACGCCGTGGCGTCGTCGGGCAGTTGCCGCACCCCCAGCGACACCAGGCCCTTCCACGACGAGTGCCAGAGGTAGGCCATGTTGGTAGTGAAGTCGCGTGGAAAGAAATACCGATGGGGCGCTGGAAACACGGCGACGCTGCCGGCGCCGGTGCGCGCCGCGATGGTGCGGTAGCGAACGGCGGCGGGATGCCGTTCCGGTCCGTCGGACAGCACGGATTTCAGCTCGCCCGCGGTGTCGTAGTACGAGACGAACGTTTCCATGTTGCCGCCCACGCGACGGTCGGGGTTGACGGTCATGCGCAGCCCGGCGTCGTAGTAATAAGCCGTATCGGGCTCGCTGGTGGTCATGACCGCGACCTGCTCGATCAGCCGGCTGCCCGGAAACACGACGTACCGGACGCTGCCCCCGAAGATGCCCATGCGCAGGCCGTCGAAGGCGATCTCGACGCGGTCCCCGATGGTGGCGGCGCGCGCCGACTTCAAGCCGAAATCGCCCGAGAAAGAGCGCGTGCCCTCCGGGTGGGAAGACGGCAGATCGAAGAACTGGTCCCAGCCTCCACGGCGCTTGCCGGTCGAGCACTGATAGAACGGGCGGGCATTTTCGATCACCGCCGCGCCGTTGAATCGGATCGCGCGAATGAGAGGGGTCTTGGGGTCGAGGGAAAAATCGGCGGACCAGGGGCGGTTGGCTTCGTCGCTCCAGCGGACCGTGACCAGGTCCGCCGTCGCGGTGACCGTGACCGGACCGGGCTTGACTCCCGAGCCGTCGAACGGGACGGCGGCGTGGAGAGCCGAGATTGCGAAGATCAGGCAGAATCCGGATCGGGCATGCATAAGGCTGTGCCGATGATATGACCGCGGCCGGGAAAAGTCCACTCCCGGACCGAATCACCCGAATCACCCCGAATCACCCCGACCGAATCACACGTGCCGCGCGGCGCGGCGGTGTTTGCGGCATGTGCCGTCCCATGCCAAAGTACTACGTGCGTCCCCGACGATGGCTCCAGCCAGGTGCGTGGGGTGATGATCTTGGATATCGTAGATTATGTGCGGCTTTGCCGCTTCGCATTATTCGTTGCGCTTCAGCGGCATCAGAGGCGTAGGCAGAAGTTGCCGGACCAATGGCTCACTCAAACCGGCGCGGAACTCCTGGCACAGGTTGCCAATGTGCGGCCTGTGTTCCTCGTCGAGTTGGACATCACCGACGACCAAGTCCAGAATTCGATCAGACTCTGCGAGGCGAAGCGCAGACTCTCGCCGCGGGCCGTGAGCGCCTTCACGGCTTCTCGAACCAAGGTGTGCTCCGGGTCGTTTGGCTCCAGGATGCGCAGGAGGATGTTTGTGCCGATCAGGACCATCACCCCTGATCTCAGTCATGGAAAGATTAGCCGGTTATGCCGAGCTCGGCATAACCGGCCAATCATGATGCTCGCGCGCCGTTAATTCGTCTTGAATCCTACCGTTAGGAGCGCGTGTACCTGACTGCGCACTGCCAGCCCCGCTGGTGAACCGAAACGACTGCCTAGGCGTTTGTTCGAACATAGGAGTTGCAGAGGTGAGTAATCAGAGTTTCGCTGGGAGTTTCTCGGGAATCTGCCCGTTTCGCTTTCCTTCCTCAACAATCTCACGGAGCCGGACCTTCAGGACGGTACCGGATTCGCCGTTTCGGAGTATCGCTCTTGTCAGCGCGACGAGCTTATTCCCCGAGACGACGAGATCGCGATGCCAAGCATTCGCCCCTGTGTCGAGAGACGCACCCGCACTCTCACGGATCTCGATGCCGGCGGCGGGCAGCAGGTCTGAGTCAAATATCACGTAGCCCGTATCTGCGATTGCAGTGCGTCCGATGGCCACCGCGCGAACGATTCGCTCGATGTTGGAGCGGTCCTGCGCAACCTCCCATACCGAGAGCAAATTCTGGTGTGTTAGTAGGTCGCAAACTGGATCAGCGGGAACGTCGTCAATTGCGAGGAACGGCGCAGCCTCTTCTTTCAGCCAGCGATTCTGTCTAACGGTTCGGAGTAACAGCGGCATCTCACCTGGGGCGCTCAAGTTGAGCGACGACCTGATCGATCAGTGAACGGAGTTCGCCGATCTGTTCCAAATTCCGCGCTTCTAATAACAATGGATTCGCACGCGGGTCGTCAAGGGCTGCGAACCCCAAGATTGCTCCATCCCGAACCCGAGGCGAGCGGTCTTTCAGAGTGTGTTGCAGGATAGCCCACCGCTGAGAAAGTGTCGAGGCGTCGTTGAAGTCGGCGAGCCATCTCAGCGCCTCCGAAACAACGTCGGGCTTTGCGTTGCCAGAGAACAAATAATCGGCGATCGCCCGAAATGCCGCTTGTCCATGCTGCGCCAGCGTCTTAAGGAGTGCGCGGGAGAAATTGCTGTGCACACCGTCGTGAAAAAACTCGGATGCTCCCCGCTCGAATAGTTCACGAATTTCCTTCAGCAGAAGAGGGTCGACCTCCACAGCCGCTGTGCTGCTCTCGGCCAAGACATCGTCACGCCTGCGGCGGCTCAATTCTCCCACGGAAAACACCCCCTGTGTCCCACCTGTGGCCAAGGCCGCACTCAAGACAAGGCCCGCGATGAACAATCCCGGCCTATGGATCCGAACGCCCACGACATCCGCAGGCAGGCCGGTGCTGGCCCCTTCATCGGTTTGGAGTGGAGCTTCTTGCGGGCTCGTTGAGGCAGTATCTTTGAATCGTTCGAAGGTCACTGTGCAATAACTCCAACTCCATTCGCAGCGATGGAGTGACCGGTTGCAACGAGTTCACGATATACATCAACAAGCCGTCCGCGGGGGATTGGTCCCGTAAAGGCGGGCGCAGTGTTGATATCCAATTCCACGCGTACCGCGAACACTTCGGAAACCGGTTGGGCCTGGACCGCCGTGCCCGCGACAGTGAAGGCAACTAACTTCAAGGCGACCACGTTCCATTTGCTTAGACGGTTTAGCCGCAGACCTTCAATTCCTGTTGCACTCGGCACAGGAGGAAGGTTGATTTGATAAAGGAAATCCGAAGACTCAGGGTCGACCCGCACGGGAACATAGTCGGGCAGACGCAGATAGCCTGTTCGGCGATCTCCCTCTGGGTGTGTGAGAACAGCACCGAAGGCCATCCTAGCGATGGCGGGCAAATCATCTCGTCTAAACCATTTCTCCACGATCGCGGAGAATGCGTCGATAATTTCCATAGCTGGACCGAGCGTAGGGAATTCACGCGCTACGGCCAGTTCGCCCATGTCGGGATCCGGGGGCGCGAGCACCCAGTCAATCCTGTCAGGCTCCAATCTGAGAATTAGCTTGCCTGGATCAAACGCGCCCTGAATCAGCCCGGAACCCTTCTTCGGGTTCGTCGTGATCTCGTCCGGCTGATTGTCTGTAACCATCTGCCACCAGTTGGCGGATCGAGTGACTGCGTCCGGCATCGGGAATACGGTTAGGCGCGCCTGTTCGGCTTGCCAATCGGCTAATGGAAGTCTGGGCATGAGGGTACTCTCATAGATTAGCGGATTGTGAGCACACGATGCCAGCACACCGTTCTGAGAATGCGGTCTCAGCGATCCGGAACAAACCGGCGCGCTTTCACTGCCATGCCGACGTACTACACACCACCTGCGAAGAACTGTAATGCCACTTGGCAGATAAGCCGACTCGTGGAAGTGCTGGTCCGTGAACTCATAACGACCGAACTGCCCAGGAGTCAGATGGAATCACCCCAACTGGCCCGCAAGTCGGCATCGGACCGTGTCGTCCTGGCGCGCAAATCGCACCCCGCTCTGTTCGCCGGAACCAGCGCTCGCCATCTTCACAAACCGCCAGATATCTTTGTTTTCAATCCTTTATGCCAACTCCCCCCAAAAACCGCGCTTCCCCGGTCAGGCGAGTCACAGCCCTTCGGCACTTTCTTTCATGATCCCCGCCCCAAATGAATCAATACCTTACCAGCCGTTCACCCGCCGCCGCCCCGATTCCTTCGATGCGGCCATGCTACCAATAAAACTGGGAGGAGAACCTGTGCCCCGAAATCTCACACCACGCCGCCGGCAGAACCTTGTGACGCATCGCCAGGAAAAACCTCGCTCCATGCCTCACATAATCTCGAGCCCCTCCTGTAACCGAAAGCAAACAAGGAGTTTATTGGACGACATTTTTGAACTCGACACACGCCGCCAAACTGCGCCACCGGCCGGCCAACCCGCAAAAACCGGGAGACGCATCTTTGGGGAAAACCCCGCTAGATGCGTCTCCCATTTTGCGACGACCTCTGCAACCGACAGGAAAAAAGGAGTTTATCGGGCCGTGAATAATAACTTCACATACCCGCCCAAGATGCGTCACCCGTCTCCCGGGCATCCCGCCGTTCGTGATATCATTCTTTCTCTCGACACCCCGGTCGCCCATGCCCGATCTGACTTCACCAGCGCCCAGGCCGCGGCCCGCTCTCCCTTCCCGGCTCCCGGAGCGCTGACGTGAGACGCCTCTCCCTCGGCCTCTTCCTCATCGCCGCCGCCTCGTCCGTGCTCCTGATTTCCGATTGGAAACAGAGGCGCGCGTCCACCGGCCATCTGCCCCGAGTCGCGATCTTGCAGCATGCCTCCCAGAGCATCATCGACGAGGGAGTCCGCGGCATCCTCGATGCCCTCGCCGGGAACGGTTTCTCCGATCGAAAAACCGTCCTCCTTAGCCGCTTCAATGCCGAAAACGACATGGCCACCGCCAACGCCATCGCCCGCGAGTTGACCGGCGGCCAGTTCGACCTGGTGATCACCGCCACCACTGTCAGTCTCCAGTCAGTCGCCGCCGCCAACAAGGACGCCAGGGTCAAGCACGTCTTTGGCCTTGTCTCCGACCCGTTCGGCGCCGGCGTGGGCATCAGTCGCGAGAATCCGCTCGACCACCCCAAGTACCTCACCGGCATCGGCACCATGCAACCGGTTCGCGAAACCTTCGAGATCGCTCGCAGGCTCTATCCGGATCTCAAGACTGTCGCTACGCCATGGAATCCGGCCGAAGCCAACTCCCAGGCGCAGGTCAAGCTGGCCAGAACCGTTTCCAAAGATCTGGGCATCGATCTCCTCGAAGCCACCGTCGAGAATTCTTCTGGCGTCCTCGAAGCCGCCAACTCGCTGGTCTCCCGCGGCGCGCAGGCGATCTGGCTCGGCGGCGATGTCACCGTGCTCGTCGCCATCGATTCCGTCGTGGCCGCCGCCAAACGCGGCCGCATCCCCGTGTTTACCAGCATTCCGGGCAACGCTCCCAAGGGAGCGCTCTTCGACCTCGGCGCGAACTACTACGAAATCGGACGACTGACAGGCAGCCTCGCCGCCCAGGTCCTCAAGGGCGCCGGCCCGTCAACCATCCCCGTCCGCAACATTCTTCCAGAGAAGGTGATGGTGAACCAGACGGTGCTCGCCGGTCTCAAGGATTCCTGGCGTCTGCCCCAAGACCTGCTGGCGCGCGCCGATACCGTGATCGATGCCTCCGGTACCCACAACAAGGCCGCCGCCGTCGCGCAGCCCAACAAGAAGTGGAACGTCCAGATCATCGAGCTGAACAACGTGCTAGACGTGGAGGAGTGCGAGCAGGGCATCCTCAAAGGCTTCGAGGAAGCCAAGCTCGTCAAGGGCCGGCACTTTGACGTCAAGGTGCGTAACGCTCAGGGCGATATGGCCACGCTGAACGGCCTGGTGGATGCCGCCGTGGCCGATGGCGCCGACCTGCTTGTCACGCTTTCCACACCCACCCTGCAAACCGCCATCCAGCGCTCCCAGGGCAAGGTGCCCATCGTCTTCACCTACGTCGCCAATGCCTTCATCGCCGGCGCTGGTACGAGTAACGAGGACCACCTTCCCTATGTGACCGGCGTGCCGCTCGTCTCGGCGGCCGGCGAGATGATCGCCATCATCCGCCAGGTGCTGCCCTCGGCGCGCCGCATCGGCACGCTCTTTGTCCCCTCGGAAGTGAACATGGTCTTCATGAAGGATGAGCTCGTCAGGATCGCCGCTAAGTCCGGCCTCGAGGTGGAGGCCCTGGGCGTCGCGACCAGCTCCGAAGTGCCCGACGCCGCCCTCGCGCTCATGAGCCGCAACGTCGATGCCCTGTGCCAGATTCCCGGCAACCTCACCGCCGCGTCCTTCAGCGGCATCGCCCAGGCGGCGCTGCGCAAGAAGATTCCGGTGTTCGCGTTCCAGAATTCGCAAGCCAGGCAAGGCGCGCCCGTGGTCCTTGCGCGCGATTACTTTGACGCCGGGCGCGAAGCCGCCGCCATTGCGGCCCGCATCATGCGTGGCGAGAGCCCGGACCACATTCCGTTCCTGCCGCTCGCCAAGACCAGGCTCGTCATCAACACCGCGGCCGCCCGCGCGCTGGGCATGAATATTCCCGCGGCCCTCTTGGCCAAGGCTGCCGAAGTCATCAAGGAATAACATGGAAATCACCTCGCAGATAGTCGACGATTTTATGGAGGTGAGGCCCAAGGGACGCCTCGATGGATCCTGGGCCGACCACCTCTCCGCCGCCCTCGAAGACATCATCCGCCTGGGCTTCCACCGCATCCGCGTCAACCTCAGCGGAGTCGTCTACATCAGCTCCCTCGGAATCCGCGTTCTGGTGACCTTCTATAAAAAGGTGGCCGCCATCGAGGGCACGTTCGTCATCAGCGAGCCCTCGGCCAGCGTCGGCCGGGTGCTCAGCATGTCCGGGCTTCGCCAGTACCTGTCGGGGGATGATCCCACCCTTCAGGCCGCGGCCAAGACCGGGACCGTTCGCCAAATCGACACGAAGAGCGCCACGTTCGAAGTCTTTGCTCTCGGTGGCTCTGGCATGCAGTGCCGCACCGTGGGCGATCCCTCTCTGCTCGAAGGATGCCGCTTCGCCGAGGAGAACTGCCGGCATATTCTGTTCCCCGAATCCTCCTGCGCCTTGGGCTTGGGCGCCTTCGGAGGCGGTTTCTCCGAATGCCACGACCGCTTCGGCGAATTCCTGGCCGTTGCCGGCGCGGCCGCCTATCAGCCATCCGGCGGTTCCAACACCCCCGATTACCTGTTGAGCCAGGCCGCTTTCGTGCCCGAGATGCAGGTGCTCTACGGCGCGGTCGGAGAAGGCTCCTTCCGCTCGCTCGCTCGGTTTGAGGCCAAGCCCGAATCGCAGGCGATTGGCCTCACCGAGTTGGCGCACACTTCCCTCGAAATTGCGGAAGCCGAAAGCGCCTGGATGGTGATCGTGGCGGAGTCCGCGGGGCTGGTGGGAGCCAGCTTGCGCCGGTCTCCCGTGAACGGCGCTTCCTCCCGCGAGCCGTTCGGCCATCCGGAGATTCGTGCCTGGCTGTCGTTCACCACCGAGCGCGCCCATACCCGCGCCCTGGTAGTGGCCGTCGGAATCGCCTCCCGATCCGCCGCCGCATCCCCATCCGCCCCCGGCATCCCATCACTATCCCCTGGCGCCGCCTCCCGATCCGCCCCTGGCGCCGCCTCCCCATTCGCCGCCGGCGAACCGGGCCGCTTCCTGCGGCCGCTCAGCGGGCACCCCCTGAATGGCAAACCTTCGCCCTTGGGCCACTTTCACGCCGCGCCTTTTTCCTACCGCCCGCTGCAACGCGGGCTCATCGGCCTCCACAAGACCGTCCGGTCTCTGTTCGAGCACGAATCCCTGCTCGGGCTTCTGCACCTCATTGGCGACGACCGCGAGTCTACCGGCGTCTCCGAAAGCGAATTCGTGCGCGGCGCCTGTTGGATCGCGCCCATCGTAGAAGGGAGCCAGTCCGCGTGAGTCTCCTCATTGGCGCGTTGACCATCGGCTTCATCCTCTCGCTCCTGGCCCTCGGGGTGTTGATCAGCTTTCGCATCTTCTCCTTCCCCGATATCACCGCGGAAGGTTCCATCACGCTCGGCGCCGCCGTGGCCGCGGCCTTGCTGGTCAAAAACGTCAGCCCGCTGGCGGCCACCGTCGCGGCCGTGTTGGCCGGCTGTCTGGCGGGCGCCGCCACCGGGGTCCTGCACACCAAGTTCAGGATCAACGGATTGCTGTCCGGAATCCTGGTCATGACCTCGCTCTATTCCATCAACCTCCACATCATGGGCCGCAGCAACATCCCCCTCATGTCGGCCAAGACGCTCGTCACCGAGGCCGAGCAGTTCGGAAAGCTCTTGCTCGGGGGCCGCGACAACGTCAACGTCGCGGGCTGGGAGGTGGGCGCGCGCGATGTCTCGGTGTTGGCGTTCTCGGTGGTCGCCGCGGTCCTGGTGGCGCTGGTCCTCTACATCTTCTTTCGCACCGACCTGGGAACCGCCATGCGCGCCACCGGTGACAACAGCCAGATGGTCCGCGCGCTGGGCGTCAGCGACGAGTACATGATCGTGTTCGGCCTCGCCGTCTCCAATGGCCTCGTGGCCTTGGCGGGCGCGCTGCTGGCACAGTATCAGGGCTTCTCCGATGTCCAGATGGGCATCGGCATGATGGTCTGGGGCCTGGCCAGCGTCATCATCGGAGAAGCGCTGGTGGGCGTCCGCCAGTTGGGCTATCTGCTGGCCGGCACCTTGATGGGGTCGGTGCTCTTCCGCCTGCTGGTGGCCATCGCCCTGCGTTGGGGATTGAATCCCAACGATCTGAAACTGATCACCGCCGCCTTCGTCTTCATGGCTCTGGTTCTACCGGGCCTGTTGGACAAGGTGAAGAGCGGGAGCGCCGCCCATGCTTAGCGTCGAGCGGGTTCGCAAGACCTTCAACCCCGGCACGCCCAACGAGGTTCGGTCGCTGCAAGACGTCGACCTCACCCTCGACGAAGGATCCTTCGTCATCATCATCGGCACCAACGGCTCGGGCAAGTCGACCCTCTTGAACGCCGTGGCCGGGACCTTCCTCGTGGATTCCGGGACCATCCGGCTCGCCGGCCGCGATGTCACCCGTTGGGCCGAGCACCGCCGCGCCGGGATGATCGGCCGCGTCTTCCAGAATCCCTTCAGCGGCACCGCTCCCAACCTCTCGATCGCCGAGAATCTGGCGCTCGCCGCGCGCCGTGGGCTGGGCCGCGGCCTGAAATGGGCGCTCCACAAGAAGCTGCGCTCCGAGATGCGCGAAACCGTTCGCAGTCTCGGGATGGGACTCGAGGACCGCCTCGATAACATCATCGGCAGTCTCTCCGGCGGCCAGCGCCAGGCGCTCACTCTCCTGATGGCGACGTGGCTCAAGCCCAAGCTGCTGCTGCTCGACGAGCACACCGCCGCGCTCGATCCCAAGAGCGCCGACCAGGTGATCCACTTGAGCGACCAGATCATCCAGCGCGATCGCCTGACCACCCTCATGGTCACGCACTCCATGCACCAGGCCGTAAACCTCGGGGACCGCCTGATCATGATGCACCGCGGCCAGGTCCTCCACGATTTCAAAGGAGCGGAGAAACGCCGCCTCCGCGTCAACGACCTGTTAGGCCGCTTCGAAGAAGTGCGCCGCGCCGATCTGCTCGATGAACCCGCGGCCGGCATGCTCCGCCGCCTGTACGTGTGACCGGTAACGCCGGCGGTGCGGCTATTCTTTGTCACTACAACCGTCGACCGGATCGAATAGGGTCTCCTCGGGAAGCGTCAGGTCCACACGGCCCAAATGAACGCGCGGTCGCGGCAACGCAACGTTCAGCAATTGGAGTTGGAGGAGCAACGCTTCTTCGGGCATTGTGGCAAGGCAGGCAGACAGCCGAGACAGCCGAGGGCTAGAAGTTAACGCGCAGCACGAACTCCAGAATGCGCCCGCCCGGATCGACGGCGTTCACGGTGTCGCGGTACGCCGAGGTGATCCGCCCGAACGTGGTGCTGTTGGGGCTCGTGCCGCCCAGATAGCCAAATTGCAGGTCCCGCCATGTGCGGTGCCGGCAAGAAGAGTTGAAAGGACCGCCGAAAACAGAAGGAGGCGGCAAGACAGGCTCTGGAACATCGTGATCTCTGCCTTGACTTTGGGTGAGGATGTTCGCCCGGATACGGAGCGCCGGTGGGACGATGTCTCTGAATCAGTGGGTTCTTTGCCTGTCGCGAAACAGGCGCGGCGTAAGAGCGAGGCGAAGTCGAACATGAGCGACATAAAGGTCTCCTCCGGTAGCGAATTTGAAGTGGTCCGCTTCGGAAGGCGTCTGGACCCTCGTACGAAGCTTCCTACCCTAATAAGCGACAGTTCCCCGGACGGGGACAATATTGTCAGGCCTTTTTATCGGCCAATCGCGGTTGGAACGAGAGATCGAGGCCGCGGGAGTATTTCGCAACTGGTTTTGCTCCGTGGGGACGGGCGCCCGCGCCCGGGAGCCGAGTATTTCCACTTTGGAAAAACTCTTGCGCCGATATTCTTTTTGATATATCGTACGATATATCATGCGCAAGCAATGGTGGGGGTTCGCGGGCGCTTTCCCTTGGGCCGGAATGGCCTTCGGGCGGCAACGCTTCTTCGAAAACGGCGAGCTGCGACTGGCCATCCTCTCGCTGCTCAGCGAGGGGCCCAAACACGGCTATCAACTCATGAAGGAAATGCAGGAGCGCTCGGGGGGCGTGTATCGGGCCAGCGCCGGGAGCGTATACCCCACGCTCCAGCAACTCGAAGACGAAGGCATGGTCGTGGCCGAAATGCAAAGCGGGCGGCGGGTCTACCGACTCACCGACGAGGGACGGAAGGAACTCGATCGGGATCCCATCGGCGTCCGGCGCATCTGGGAGCGCGCCGAACGCTGCGAGGACTGGGGGCAGTTCATGGGTCCGGAAACGTTCTCGATCCTTCCTTCGGTTTCGATGTTGGTGAGGGCCAGCATGCGGGCGGCCGGGCACGCCGGCACGGAGCGGGTTCGCGAGATTTTGGAGCGCACGCGGCGGGAGTTGGAAGAGTTGTAGCAGGCGAGCGTAAATACTACAAGGCGGCAGCGGGCCGATTGACAATCGGCCGCAGGTTGACAACCTGCCCCACACTGGAAGGGAGTGGCGGATGGGAATCGGGATACGGATTGAGGAGTTGCGAAAGGTCTACGACACGCCGCCGCCGATGGCCGCGCGCGGCGCAGGGTTTTCCTTCACCCCGATACGCACCAAGGGACCCAAGGAGAAGAAGAAGTTCGAGGTGGTGGCGCTCGATGGGATCTCGCTCGAGATCCGCCCGGGGGAAGTTTTCGGCCTGCTGGGCCCGAACGGCGCCGGCAAATCGACCACCATCGGCATCCTGACCACGCGCACCAGGCCCACCAGCGGGCGCGCCTTTATCGGCGAGCACGACGTGTGGCAGGAGCAGGTGAAGGCCAAGCGGCTGATCGGCGTAGTACCGCAGCGGCCCAATCTGGATTTCGCCCTCACGGCGCGCGAGATCCTGCTGTTTCACGGCGCCTACTTCGGACAGAGCAGCCGCGATCGCGCGCGCCGCACCGACGAACTGCTGGAGAAGTTCAAGCTGACCGATCGCGCCGACAACATGGTGCGCAGTTTTTCGGGGGGCATGATGCAGCGCCTCTCCATCGCCCGCGCCATGGTGCACGATCCCGAGGTGCTGTTCCTCGACGAGCCGTCGGCGGGGCTCGACCCGCAGACGCGCCTGCTGCTGTGGGAGATTATTCGCGACTATCACCGGCTGGGCAAGACCATCGTGCTCACCACGCACTACATGGACGAGGCGGATGCCCTGTGCGAGCGCCTGGCCATTATCGACCACGGAAAGATCATCGCGCAGGGCACGCCGCAGGAGTTGAAGTCCTCGATTCCGGGCGGATACCTGCTGCGCCTGCGCTTCGACCGCGTGCCCGAGGAACTGCTGGGGCAGTTGCGGACCTTGCCGGGAGTCAGCGAGGTGCGCGCCGCGGACCAACTCACCGCGCCGAATAACGGCGCGGGTGTGGCTGCCGACGTCTACGCCGACCGCGGCGGCCAACTCATCTCGGCCATCGTTACTTCAGCCCAGGCCGCGGGCGTGGAACTGAGAGACGTACACATTTCCGAGCCCAGCCTGGAGAACCTGTTCCTGCATCACACCGGAAGGAGTTTGCGCGATTGAACTGGAAGACTTTCTACGCCATGCTTTCGAGGGACGGGCATGTCGCCCGCCGCAATCTGGTTTTCACGCTCGCGCAGAACCTGCTGCAGCCCATGCTCCTGACCTTCGTCTTCGGGCGCATCCTGACCACTAGCGGCATGGTGCAAATGGGTTACAAGAACGTCCTGCTGCCGGGCATCATCGCCATCAGCATGGTGATGTCGGGCGTCTGGGCCGTGGCCATGCCGCTGATCTCGGAATTCCAATTCACCCGCGAGATCGAGGACCGCCTGCTGGCGCCCATGGAGACGCATTGGCTGGCGGTGGAGAAGGTTGTCGCCGGGATGATTCAAGCGCTGGTCTCCGGCCTGGTGGTGATTCCCACGGCGTGGCTGGTGATGGGCTCGGGAGTGAACCTCAGCTTCCACCATCCGGTGGAATTTGTGGTGGTGTGCCTGCTGGTTGCGCTGCTTTCGGCGGCCGGCGGGCTGGCGCTGGGATGCAGCATCGGCCAGACGCAAGTCGGGCTGATGTTCAGCCTGGTGGTGGCGCCCATGATGATGTTCGGCTGCGCGTACTATCCCTGGAGCGCGCTGGCGTCGTTCAAGGCGCTGCAATACGCCGTGCTCATCAACCCGCTGGTGTATGCCAGCGAAGGGCTGCGGGGAACCCTCACGCAAGTGGACCACATCCCGACTCTGATCGTGATTGGCGTTCTTGCCGTCATGGACGCCGTGCTGCTGGTCGCGGGCCTCAAGAAATTCAACAGCAAAGCGGTAAGCTGAGTTCGTGCGCACGTACTTCACGGCTTTCGATTATGCTGACGAGTTTGGAATTGGTTTATGAGTACCGCCCGTTACGTTCGCTGGCAAGATGG
>JBGPKH010000112.1:0-17622 GCA_041485845.1 Bryobacteraceae bacterium | reverse complement strand
CACCCGCACTCGCAGCGACCCCGCCCGCACCCGCGGCGCCCGCACCCGCGGCAACCCCGCCCGCACCCGCAGCAACCCCGCCCGCACCCGCGGCGACCCCGCCCGCACCCGCGGCGACCCCGCCCGCACCCGCGGCGACCCCGCCCGCACCCCCGGGCGAAGCCCCCCAGTGGCGGCCCACCCGGCGCTGGATCGTCGCTGGGCTTTTCGCGGCGGCCTTGGCCATCGTGCTTCTGGCGGCGCCATTCCGCAGGCTCATTCCGCGCGAGCCGTGGCCTTCGCCCCAGCAGTCCGTCGCACCTTCCGTTCCGCCGGCCGCCGTGCCTGCGCCGGCGCCCCTGGTCCCCACCAACCGGCAGCCGGCCACCGCAACCCCCCATCCGCCCGTCACCCGATTCACGCTTGCGGCGCCCGACGGCCGCTCCGTCGCCAAGGTGAGTCTCTCCCCCGATGGCCGCAGCATCGCGTTCACCGCGAGTAACCAGCTTTACGTCCGCAATCTGGACTCGCTCGAATCGCGCCCCCTCGAAGCGATGCGCGGCGCAGGCACTCCCTTCTGGTCCCCCGACAGCCGCTTCCTCGGCCTGGCCTCCGGCGGGAAGCTCCAGATCGTCAATATCGCCGAAGGCAAGGCCCTGCCTCTTTGGGAAGTAAATACCACCCTGGCGGGCGCCTGGGGCCCGGACGGCGCCATCCTGATCGGCGTGATCGGTGACGGCATCTTCCGCGTACACTCGGTGACTGGGGTCTCCAGCCGGGTGACCACGGTGGATGCCTCTCGCGACGAGAGCCGGCACCTCGTGCCGCAGTTTCTCCCCGACGGCCGGCGCTTCCTCTTCGTGTCCGGCTCCACCACGCCCGGGGCCAGCGCACTCTACGCCGGCTCGCTCGATTCTACCGGGCGCACGCGCATCATGCCGGTGAATTCCAACGTGGTGTTCGCCCAGCCCCGCAAGGCGGGCTCATCCGGATACCTGTTATTCGTGCGCGACCGCATCCTGATGGCCCAGCCGTTCGACGCGGCCAAACTGCGGACCACCGGCGATGCCTTCCCGATTGCAGGCTCCCTCATGACCAACCCCGCGATGGGCGCCGCCGTAGACATCGCGGATTTCTCGGCCGTCGGGGGGACGCTGGCCTACCGGTCGAGCCTCGTCCGAAGCGGTGGAACGGCGACGGCCGGCGCCATGAAAACCGAGGCGAATGTCACCGTAGTGCAGAACTGGCTGGCGGGCGTCAAGCGCTGACGCGGATCCAATACTCCTCCCACGCCGGGCCGGCCATGCGTATCCGGTCCTGGTAGACTTCCAGGCAGTTGACACCAGCAAGGTAGTTTTCCCGCTTCGAGAAGTGATCGAGAACCCGATCCACCGGAATCCTTCCCCGAACTGCGGCCACACCCCCGGCCCATTCTCGATCGAGCGTCAAGCCATGCCTGAGCAGGAAGTCCAGCACCACCCCGGCCGCCTCCGCTCCGGCACGCTCGATGGGTTGGCACTTGGGGTCCTGGCCCAGCCATGCCGTGATCAGCCGGTAGGTGAACCCCCACAGAGGCGAGCCGCTCAACTCCACCGCGGGAAACAGCATCTCTTGCGGCCTGCCCGGCACGGCCCGCAGAGCGTGCGCGGCGGGGTCGAGCAGCAGCCGCAGCGGCGCCCATGCCGCGCCCGCGGCCTCCACTGGATCGAGGACCGTCGCCAGTTGTCCCTCCACGCGAAACACAAACGGAGCCACCAGGATGAATGGCGGCGTTTTCCGCCGGGCCAATTTGTGCGGCAGCGCGGACTCCAGGTGCTCACGGGTCAGCCGGATCCCGCACTCTTCCGCGAGCTCGCGCAACGCCGTGTCCAGCAGGTCGCGGTCCTCGGGATCCCGCCGGCCGCCGGGAAACGACCAGTGGCCCGACCACGAATCTCCTTCCCGCTCCGCCCGCCGGATGAGCAGAATCGATTCCTCCCGCTCGCGGGTGTGTACGATCGCTACCGCCGCTTCCGGTTCCGCCAATTAGAAACCGCTCCCTGACGGTCGCGGCTCTGTAACGCGCAAGTCCTAGTTCTCCGTCGGCACCTTCTCCACGCGATCGATCACCAGAATCTCGATCGGCGCCTTTCGCGATTCCAGCTTGAGCCCGAGTTGCGTGAGGGAAGTATAGATCGAGCTCGATGGGTCCGACGCAGCATCCGCCGGCCCACGTCCAGCGTCTCCGCCGCCCATGGGCATCCCCATCATCGCCGCGACCCCGGACTTGGCCGCCATGCTCTTCATGTCGTCCATCGTCAGGTCGAAGGCCACGACATAGTTGCCCTTCAGCTCCGTCATGTCCACTACCGGACGGTCCACGAAGCGCGTCACCATCTCGACCAGGCCCTCCATCGGCATCTTCATGAACTCCATGTGCATAGCGCCGTTGGGGCCCATCGACATTTTGGTGGTTCCGCCGGGGCCGCTCATGGTTGCGCCCTTGCCGTCACTGTTGGGATTGACGCGCATCTGGTTACTGCCGGCGCCCACCACGAACCCGCCCTTCTTGCCATCGTCGGCGGGAGGCGGCGTTTCCGGGTCCGCCGCGGCCGGCTGCATCTTGAGCCCGTTCTTGCCGATGACCAGCGCATACACCGAGTGCTCCTTGGTGTCGCGGTGGAACGTAAGCTTGAACCTCTCCGCCAACAGGGCCTGTAGCATTTGCGGAACATCGTCTTTCGTGGCCCCTTCGGGCATCTTCGCCAGAATGTCGAAGCGCTGCGCGCTCAGCCAGTCCGGACCCGTGACCTGGTAGGACTTCAGCTTGTACGCCGTGCGGATCAGGTCCGACAAAGCGAAGAATCCGATATCCACCCGGGCCCCGTCAATCGACATGCCCGCGTGGAGTTTGCCCGACGCCACCAGTTCCGGCGTCAGGGGCGGAGCCGGTTTGATCGTGGCCACGTCGAACGAACGTGGAGCGGGAGCCGCCGGTGTCTGGGCGAGCGCCGCCATCGCCAGCGCCAAGCCGGCGTAGAATCCCCCTAGCAATCTTTTTCGCATACTAAATCCACTTTGGCGCAACCGGCGACTTGATGCAACCGCCATGGACAGGCCGGGAGGCCTGTCCTACTCATACCGGATCGACAGGTTGGGATCGATCCGCGCCGCGCGCAAAGCCGGGATCAACCCCGCTGCTGCTGCCACGGCACCCAGGACCGCGACCGCTGCGGCCAGCGTCAACGGGTCGTAACTGGTCATTCCGAAAAGCTGTGACTTCGCCACTCTGTCAACCGCCGCCTACATCGGCGCTGCCATCGCCATTCCGCCGGCGCTCAGCCAGAACACTTCCCGCGCATCACGTCCCGCGGGGTGGCGCCCCGTGCCATGCGGATTCCTATCTGCGCCGGCTTGCGCGTTCGCCGGACTGGCCACGGCGCCGGCGGCGATCGGATCGCCCTGGGGCCCGTCACCGGCAGGTTCGCATCCAGCCGCCGCACTGACTATATGGGACATGTCGACATCGCCGGCACAGAGACCTATCTACACACCACTCCGGAGCCTCTGGACCGGGCTTGCGATTTGGATTGAGCGCGAAGACCGGTCTGGACATGATTCACCAAAGTATACGCCGGGCTTCGACCGGAGTCCGCCGCCGCGGCCGCCAGGTGATATGCTCAGACTCATGGAAGACCGTCGTTTGCAAGATGTGGGAGGGACGCCTGGCGGCCTTGGCAAATTTCTGATGGGCTTCGCCATGACCTGCACCGGCGGATACCTGCTCTCCCACCAGGTGACTGTGGTCGGCTCCTACTGGAGTTTCTGGGGAGCCAACAATTTCGGGATTACGCTCATCCCCATGCTGATCGGCATCGGCCTGCTCTTCTGGAACGGGCGAAGTCCGATCGGCTGGCTGCTGACTATCGCCGGCGCGCTGTTCATCTTCGCCGGCGTGCTGGCCAACATGCACATCTATTTTCAGCCGACGAGCTTGTTTAATACGCTCGTCATGCTGGTGCTGCTGGTGGGGGGACTGGGGCTGATCGCGGGCGCCCTGCGGCCGCACCACGATCGGGCGGCGGGGTGAGGGGTTAGCGTGACAGACAAGCATGACCGCCAAGTCGCGGGCACCCAAGAGCTGGTCAACATTGGGATGAAACTTGTGGTCCGCAACTCCCAGCAGATCGCCAGCTCACCAAGAACGTGAACACTCTCGTGAAGGCCCTGGAACGCGGTCAAAACGGAAACCGCAACCCCGGTAGCCCCAGCCTGAAGCCTCCGTCAGCCTGTCAACAAAAGCGGATGGCAGTTTGAAAACTGAAGTCCTCGGCACCCAGAAATTGGCTCCCCAGTCCGGACGCATTTAGAACTCTTGCGGCCTAAAATGGGGTCCGCTCGAACCACCGTGGACGCACTTAGAACTCTTGGCGAGCCCCGGCAGGCCCCACGCAACATTGTAGGTAGCTTAAACTGGGTTTATGGCCACCAGCGACATCCAGTTCGTCACGAACGACAAGGGGGAGGAAACTGCGGTCATTATTCCGATCGACCTCTGGCGCGAGATCGAGGCCGAACGCGAGACCGGCTACCTTCTCAGTTCTCCCACCATGCGCCAACGATTGACTGAGGCCCTGGGTCGCACGGAAGGCATCAGTCTAGGAAACGCGCTTGAGAAGCTTGGAATTTGACCCGGCTGGCTTTGAAGATTTGGCCTGGTGGGTGGAACAGAACCGCAGTCAGGCGACTCGCGTCATTCGCCTGATTCGTGAAATCCATAAAGATCCGTTTTCCGGACTGGGAAAACCGGAGCCGCTGAAACATGAACTGAAGGGATGCTGGTCGAGGCGAATTGATCAGGAGCATCGAATCGTCTATCAGGTACGGACGACAAGATCCGGATTCTTGCGTGCCGATTCCATTACTAAAGGACTAAGGGGAGGTGTGCATGGAGGAGCGTTGATGCTCCATCACCGCGACCTTGTGCGGGATCGTAAGGTTCGCGCCGCGCATACCAAGAGCCCGCACCCCGGTGATGGCGTCGCGCAGTTTCGCCGGCGGGACCTCCACGGTGAGGTACCGCCAACTGAGTCCCAGCGCCTGGAAAGCCGCCTCCTGCATGACACCGGTGGGGTTTTCGCGGACCGGCTGTCCGAGGCACACGACGAACTCGGCGGTGAAGTCCTTGGGCATGGCTCATCCCATCTGGTCGCCGCACATTTCCAGCACTTCGATCACTTCGAGGCAGTTTTGCGCCACGCTATTGGTCGAGATGCCGGTCACTTCGTCGATGGGGTTGAGCACGTCGGGACCCTTGAGGCTGGTGGTGGTGTAGCGGCGGCGATTGGGGCCGCCAGTCACGCCCGCCCACGCCTTGCGCGCGAACGCCGCATTCCTGGTCAACATATATAGATACGCCGAGAGCCGGCCGGGACGCGAATACTGGCCATCGCCGCCCTCGCTTCCGGTGGTCTTGTCGCGCTCGATGACGGCCTTGTTGGCAGTGTGCAGGCGGCAGTATTGCCGCCAGGCCCGGTTCCAGCCGGCGTGATCGATCAGGGTGTTCAGCTCGAAGACCAACTCGCCCCCGCCCATGATGGTGGCGAGGTTGTAGGGGCCCACCTCCTGCTGCAGCGCATAGAGTTTGCCGGTGGCGGGTTCGTAGCCGTATAGTTGATCGGGGCCGGTCAGGAATCCGTACGGCAACTTCGCGATGGAGTCCATGCCGGCGATGATCTTGTCGCGATATTTCGTGTTGCCGGTGCGCTCCCACTCGGTCATCCAGTTGCCGGCGAAGGCCAGCCAGTCGGGTCCTCCACGGGCGCGTCCGGGATAGGGAATCGGCTGGGTGAGAGGCGCGGCCAGCCGCATGGGGTCGATCTCGGTGGACTTGTAATCGGCGTCCACCACTTCACGCATGACGTCGCCGGTGCGCTCGTCGGTGGTGAGGTAGTAGTGAAAGCGGCGATACGTCGCCTGGCTGATGCGCGCTTCCTTGGCGCCGCAGCCCCAGTGGCGCACGTTGTGGCGCGAGCCGAGCGTGGCGAAGCGCCCCAGGTGATAGGTATCGACCTCGCTGGTGTGGCGGGTCATGGCCTCGGCCATGCGGAAGACGTCGGCGCGGCCGGTGCGGAGGAAGCTATACCACAGCCACAGGTCGGTGCCGAGCTCGGTGTTGTCCCAGGCGAAGCCGCCGATGTCGTAGCGCCACGTGTGACGCGGCCCATCGTGCTGGTGCATCACGTCGCCGTAGTTCCAGAAGCCGTACCAGTGCCGCTGCTCGACCTCCTTGTGATAGAGCGCGAAGGCCGCGTCGAGCTGGTCTTCGAGCGCCGCCTTGGCGGGGACCGAGCGGTCGGGAAGGCTCCAGATGCCGAAGGCGCTGACGGAGTGCAGGTGCTGCGGGGTGACGACCAGCAGCGGCGGCACCTGGCCGGCCTTCGCCTGCCGCGCGACTTCGTCTTTGGCGGGGACACCGCCGCCGGGGAATAGCGTCATCTCGCTGGTGCGCGCAACGCCGTGCGGCGTGCTGAAGCCCGGCTGCACGTCTTCGTAGCTGGAATCGAGGTCGTGAGCCTTGGTGTCGTAGTGGCGCAGGTCCATGGCGGCAGCATCGGGGGACCAGAGCCAGACGTGGAGGTCGGCGGCGCCGGTGGTGGCATTCTGAACTTCAAGCGACGCGGGGTAAGACTGCCAGAAGTTCTTGACCACGACAGCCAGGCCGCCCGAGACATCGCCGGCGAAGACCAGGCCGGAGGCGCGCCGTCCGGATGCGGCATCCAGCCAGCAGCTCTGCGGGTTGGTGCGCTTCTGGATGGTGAAGCCGTCGGCGGTGGGTTGCACGAGCTTGTAGGAGTCCCACACGGCCCAATCGTTCATGAGCTTCTGGCCGCGCGCGTCGAACGTCTCGCGATTGGCGATGCGCTTCCCAGCGAGCTGGTCGGCGAAGGCGCTGCCGCTCAGCACGCGCCGGCCGGTGAGCGGCTGGACGGGCTCGGCCCACAGACCATCGTTCTCGCCGGAGAAGCGCACGTGGCGGTTGTGGACCTGCTCGCGCATGGGCACCGAGAAGGCCAGGCCGAGGCCGCGGATGAAATCCTTCTGGTCGTCGCCGTCGAAGACGATGGTGTGGACGAGGCGGACCGGATCGAGACCCGCGTAGAAATAAAGGCGCACGGTGAAGGGCAGCCACTCGCGGGCGCCGTCGTTGGCCTCATGAACGTCGGCCTCATGAACGTCAGCCTTGTGAACGCCTTCGATTTTGACGGCCGCGCGCACCGGGCCGGTCTGCTCGACCGTGACCTTTTTGATGTTGCCGGTGAAATCCTGGAAGCGCAGCGCGCGCGCGTCGGAGCGATCTTCGAGCGCGCAGACCAGGCGGCCCTGACGAGCGACCACGCGGCCGCCGGCCGACATCGAGTCGATGAGATTTGCCCCTTGTTTGGCGATGCGGCATTCGAGCACGCCGGTATCGATGTCGATGGACTGGGCGGTCTCGGTCACGCGGACCGCGGATGCGGGCGCGGCGCCGCTACCGGGCGCCAATCGGAGGGCGCCGGTAGTGTTGGCGCCCGCGACCGTGGCGTACCCGATCCACTTCATGGAGCCATCGGGCCAGTAGGCCAGCGGCCAGGATTGCAGCGGCAGGGCGCGGCCGCCGGCGGCGGTCAAAGTAAAGGTCTGGTCTTTGCGCACCGCGCCGCGCGGCCACGGGACGCCCCAACTGATTCCGCTCTCGATGGGAGGAGGCGCGCCGCCCAGCCAGTCGATCGCAACCGCGCTGGTCTGCTGCGCGGCAGCATCCTGTTCGAGGGCGGCGGTGGATACGCTGCCCGCCAAAAGTCCGATGGCGTTTCGCCGGGTGATCTTCATTGCGGTGATTCTCCTTGCCACAAGCGCTCGAATGCATTCTTGCACGCTTGCGTGTTTTGCGCACAACCGTCCATGTGCGGTTCGAGCGAGACGGGGCCTTGGTATCCGATTCGCTGGAGCGCGCGGAAGTGGGCGCGGTAGTCGATGATGCCCTCGCCGGCCGGCAGCCACGTGGGTCCGGGCCGGAAGTCCTTGATGTGGACGTTGGCGATGAGCGGGGCGACGGTATCGAACTCGTCGAAGGGGTCGCGGTTGGTCAGCCAGGCCACGTTGCCCGGGTCGTAGTTGATGCGGAGCGAGGGCGCGCCGGCGCGGCGGATGAGGCCGGCGGTGGCGCGGCCGCTATCGGCCCAGCAGATCGGCTCGGGCTCGATCATGAGCAGCAGGCCATCGGCAGCAGCGCGTGCGCCGGCTTCGGCGAGCCAGTCGATCACCTGGTTCGGCAAGCCGGCTTTGGCGAGAGTCGCGGCGTTGGCTTCCGTCGCGCCGGGTTTGTGGAAGCCGAAGACAATCAGGCCGGGCAAGCGCCAGCGGTGCGCCCACTCCGCGGCGCGGGGATAAATCTCGCGCATCTCGCGCGCGAAGGCCGCGGCATCGTCTGTCAATTTGAAAAGGCCGGGCGACAGAGCGGTGATCGCGACTTCTTCGCGGACGGCGATGCACTCGACGTCGAGCATTTCCTGCGGGTCACACAGCGGCGCGCGGCCGCTGGTCAGGTTCCGAATCTCGTACCGCCGCAGTCCGAGCGCCTTTCCGATGCGCACTGCCGCCGCGAAGTCGCGGCTGATCTCGTCGGCCACAATGCCGAGTTTCATGTCAAGCCTTCAGCCTGCCTTTGCCGGCTGAAAGCCGGCGGGTGACAGACGACAAAAACCGATCGTCTGTCCCACACCTTCATGCGACCTCCACGGCGCGGCCGGTCCTGGCGGACTCGTAGAGGGCGGCGACCACGCGCAGGTCATGCACACCGGACGCGATCGACACGGGCGCGGGACGGCCGTCGCGCGCGGCTTCGAGAAACAGGCGGTGCTGATTCAGCGGATTCCCAATGTCGCCGAATGCGGGCGGCGCCACTTCCATTTGCCGCTCTTCACCCTGAGGGCCGCCGAAGGCCGGCGTCAAGCCGCCCGAGTAGCACACCACGCGCCCATGAAAAGGACCCGCGCTCGACGCCACCGCAAGCTGGTTGCCGCGGTAGTGGAAGCGGCCGAGCGTGCCGTGTACCGAGAGTTCCTCGCCGTTCGCGCACCACGCCGCGTCGATCGTGATCATGGCGCCCGAGCTCATCTCGAACACGGCGCAGGCCAGGTCTTCACCCTCCAGGCCCGGACAATGCAGATTGCGAGTGAAGCCGGCGGCGCGGACCACGCGCGCTCCGCCGATCCACTCGAAGATGTGGATGTAGTGCACGGCCAGTTGAATGAAACACCCGCCGCCGGTTTCATCGACGGAGCCGCGCCAGGTCGGATTGCCGCGCAGCGCTTCGCCGGACCACATCATGCCGCCCTTGTGCATCAGGCGCGCGTAGCAGTGGACCACCTCTCCGAGCCAGCTTTGCGAGACCATGTCGCGGAGATCGTGGATCAGCGGCTGGTCGAAATAGCTCATGTAGAGCCCGACCGTGCGGGTGGAGCGTTCGGCGGCGCGGGCGATGGCCTCGGCGTCCTCCAGTTTCGCGGCCACGGGCTTCTGCAGCAGCACGTGCTTGCCGGCCTCGATGGCGGCGACGGCCTGCGAGCCGTGCAGCGAGTTGGGCGTGCCGATGATCACCGCGTCGACATCGTCGCCGAGCGCTTCGCCGTAGTCCGCGGTGGCAAGGGGCGATTGCACGGCGTCGGCGGCGCGCCGGGCGCTTTCCGGATCGATATCGATGCAGGAGACGACGTGAACCCAATCGAGATCGCGATAGACCGCGAGGTAGTGGGCCGCCATGCCGCCGCAGCCGACGAGCGAGACGTTCATGAGGCGGCGGCCTCCGCCCGGTGGTTGCGCGTGGCGTACAGCGCGATGGCCATGCCCAGCAGCGTGAGCACCATCAGCGCCACGACCTCGACGGCTGTCAGCGGCAAGTACAGGATCAGCACCCCGCAGAACATCACCGAAGCGGCGATCACCTTGTCGGTGATGCCGCGCTCGCGGAAAAACAGCCACCCGGCAAAGACCGAGAGAATGATGCCGGCGCGCTTGATGCTCACCGTGATCACCACCGCGATATAGGCGTACGAGGCGAGTTGGAACAGCAGCGAAACCGCGTCGGAGAGGCCGGCCAGCGAAATCCATTTCACGTTGTCTCGTGCCGCCGCGCGGAAGTCGGCCTTTTGCAGCTTTCCCCATGCGAAGAAGACCATGCACAGTCCCAGCCCGTAGGTGAACGCCTCGGTGAAGACGTCGCTCATGGTGACCAGTTTCTTATCCAGCGGGTTGGTGATGGAAAAAAGAAACGACACTGCCAGCATGTAGCGGCTGCCCTTTTCCCGAATCACGGCCTTGATTGGGGCGGTCCAGCCGATCGCGAACAACTGCCGGTGCATCACCAGCGACCCGACCACAATCAGCACCACACCCAGGAGTTTGAGGGGAGACGGCAACTCGCCCAGGAAGATGTAGGCGCTGGGGATCAGGAAGACCGGCGTAAACGCCAGGAACGGGACGCACATGGAGAGCGGCGAGACTTGCAGCGCGCGGAAGTAGAGCCACATGACGCACGCGATGAGCCCCACGTTGAGCGCCAGGTAGACCAGGAAGGTGGGAATCGGCGCAAGGTGCAGCCACGCGATGCCGAGCAGGGCGCCGCCATCGCGAATCACTACGGGCGTGCCACGGAGGATCTGCCAGAGGAGCGCCACGCCGAAACATGCGGTGACCGCGACCCGCATCCAGAAGGTGGCGGGAATGAGGTCGCGCTGGTCGAGCGCGCGCTTGCGGGCGACGTCGGTGAGGACGTTGGTGACGGACATGGCAGTCGCCAGCAACAGTCCGGCGGGGGACAGGGCGAGAGTGGGCATTGCCGGTCTTCAGAATGCCTGCGCGACCAGTATACCGGCAAGCAGTTTCGGCTTGGGCCGATCTGTTTCGAGGAGCCAAACGGAGCGGCGGTTTGAGATCACTGAAGAAGACGTGCTTTCATGATCATCCCGGCAGGCCGGACCGGGCGCTGGTAACAACCGGGAAACGCCGGTTTTGAATGACGAAACAAAAACTTCGGTTTCAGCACAACGCCGCGGGCGGCAAGACAGTCTCCAGGATTCCCAAAGGATGTTCAACAGGGGACTTCCACAGGAATCCGGAATCCCCGCGGGGTTCCGCATTACAAAACCGGCTTCCGCGGTTGCCCAGGCGTTTGACGAAACGGCCTCGCGCCCCCGATCATGAAAGGCGGATGGTCGAATAACGTGTTTACCAGCCAACAGACCGACACCCTCACCACTGCCCTGAATTCCTTTCATATCGAATTGCCCTCCTGGGGATTTGCCAATACCGGCACGCGCTTCGGAAAGTTTCTGCAGCCCGCCGCGGCCACCACCACCGAAGAGAAGCTCAACGACGCCGGCCAGGTGCATCGCTGGACGGGCGTTTGCCCGACCGTGGCGCTGCACGTGCTGTGGGATCTTCCGAACGGGGCCGAGGACGCGGCTGCCGTTCAGGCCCAAGCCCGAAAAAATGGACTTTGCGCGGGCTCCATCAATCCCAACGTGTTTCAGGACCAGATCTATAAATACGGTTCGCTGGGCAATCCCGACGCCGCCGTGCGCAAGGAAGCGCTGGACCACATCCTGAACAGCATCGAGATCGCGCGGCGCCTGGGGAGCCGCGACCTTTCGCTGTGGTTCGCCGACGGGTCGAACTATCCCGGGACGCAAAACATCCGCCATCGGCGAAAGTGGTTCGAAGAGGGGCTGCGCACCGCGCACCAGCACCTCGCGGAGGGCCAGCGGATGCTGGTGGAATACAAGCCCTTCGAGCCGGCCTTCTACCACACCGATATCGCCGATTGGGGCATGGCGTTGCTCATGGCGCAAGCCGCGGGCCCGAACGCGCGGGTGCTGGTGGACACCGGCCACCACTACCAGGCGCAGAATATCGAGCAGATCGTGGCGTGGCTGTTGGATCTCGACATGCTTGGCGGCTTCCACTTCAACGACCGCCGCTACGCCGACGACGACCTGACGATGGGCTCGATCGATCCCTACCAGGTGTTCCGCATCTTCCACGAGATCCTGCACTTCGAATGGGAGACGGGAAAGCGCGCCGACATCGCCTACATGATCGACCAGAGCCACAATCTCAAGGGCAAGATGGAGGCTATGATTCAGACCGTGACCACGGCCATGGAACTATATGCCAAGGCGGCGCTGGTGGATCGCGAGAAGCTGGCCGCGTGCCAGACGCGTTGCGCGCTGGTGGATGCGGAGAGCTGTCTCAAGGACGCGTTCTCCAGCGATGTGCGGCCGGTGATTCGCGAATGGGCGCAGTCGAAGGGCCTGCCGGCCGATCCCATGGACGCTTTCCGGCAGAGCGGGTACCTGGAGCGGATCACCGCGGAACGAAGCGCCAGGAACATGGCCGCGGTATCCAGTTATGCATAGAATAAGGAAATCTATGCCCCGGTACGCATTCAAACTGCAGATCAAGCCGAACGCCATCGAAGAGTACGAGCGCGAGCACCAGCGGGTTTGGCCCGAGCTGCTGGCCAAGTTGAAAGAAGTCGGGATTTCCGAGTACTCCATCTTCCGGCGCGGGCAGGAGCTGGTGCTGTACCTGCGCGCGGAAGACTTCGACCGGGCCTGGGACGAGTTGGACCGCGACCCGGTCAATCAGAAATGGCAGGCGTTCATGAACCGGCTGTTCGAACCGGTGCCGGATAAGCGCTCGGGCGAGCGCTTCGCCATGATGAAGGAAGTTTTTTACTTGGAGTGAGCGCTATTGGCAACCGGCGGTTCCGATCGGAGCCGCGTGCGTAAAGTAAGCAAGCGGTTTTCTGTCCCACGTAAATTTCCTCGAATAATCGGCGTCCCTCCCGGCTTTCAGCGAACGCGCTGTGGTTTTTCTTCCCCGGTGGCGGGAATTGAACACGTTCAGTTCCAGCCGGGCCGGAGTGCGGCGCAGTCTTTCAAAGCGGGCAACATGGCCGTGAGTCACAGCCTGGTTATGGACGTGGTCTGGGCCGGACTGTCTGCGGCGGCGTGGTTCGCCTGGCGCTCGCTCCGGGGGTGCAGCGGCCGCTCGGATTCCGGCTGCGGCCCCTGGTCCTGTTCGTTCGCGCCACGCGTGCCCGGGACCGCTCGGGAGTGTATTGCTTCTGGATGGTGGCCGCTTTGCGCACCGAGAGGTGGCACCAAGACATCGCAGGGCCTCCGCCTCCGAATCAACTGACGGCCGCGATCGGCGGTCTCATTTTCTTATCCCTGGCGGTGGGGTGGGCCTACTGGATGGACCGGCGCCGCGCTGTTTTATCCTGGTGCTGTTCACATGCGGAGAACCACACACCAGGAGGTGGCGCGCCGTTTGCAGCGGGCGCCGAAGAGCGAAAAGCGCGACGCGGCGTTTCGCAAGGCCATCCGCCAGATTCCGCGCGGTAAGGTAGCGACATACGGACAGGTCGCCGCGGCCGCGGGGTATCCTCTGTATCACCGGCACGTGGCGCAGTTGCTGCACAGGTGCGGGAATTCGCTCCCCTGGCAGCGCGTCGTAGGTTCCGGCGGCCAGATCAAGCTGAAGTACGAAGCGGGCCTGGAGCAGCGCACCCGCCTGGAGTTGGAAGGAGTGCGCTTTCGCGGTAAGCGGGTCGACATGGTGGAGCACCAGTGGCGGTTCCGAACGTGGGAGTTCTAGAGATCATCTTCTCTTGGAGTACGGTCAGGCTGACCGCGGTCGGCCTGGCCGCCCTCGCTGCGCAAGCCGGCCACCGAGGTCCTCGAGCGCGTCATCGCACAAAGACCGGAGGATGCCGGCGACGTTGTATAGGTCACCACGAGCCGGCCACGGACCGCCTGAGCGGTGACGAGAGGACCTCTTTCGGCCGCGGTGACATTTTCAAGCGGCGCCATCTACGACGAGGGACGGTCTGCCCCCACCCGATATTGCCGGGCGTCAAGACGTCGCAGGCGCGCTTCACCGCTCCCCTCGATGGGTGCTAAGCTACCGGTCATGCCAGCAAAAGTCACCAAAACACCAGTGCGGGCGAAGCGCGGCAAAGCGGAAGTGCAGAAGGAATTCGAGCAGATCCAGGAGGAAGTGGAACGCGCTCGCGAGGCGCCTGACGCCAAGGGCGCGGAGACGGCGCGCATGCGCGAGGCCGAGGTGCGCCAGGCCGTCGACGGCGTAACCGTCGAAATTGTGGTGCAGCGCATCTCGGGACTGGGACTGGAGGTGTCCAAAGCGCTCTCGGGTCTCTCCGGCCGCCTGACCGAGGAGCTGCAGCTACTGGCCTCGGCACAAGAAGCCGTGTCTCTCGAGCGGAAGGAACTGGAGCGTCTGCACAAGATCGACGTGGCAGCCACCGCGCTCGACCAGATGGCCGAGGACTACGCGCGCGACAAGCAGCGCCTCGAAGCCGAGATCGCCGCGCAGCGCGCCCAGTGGGAGGAGGAGTCCGAACGGGCGGAACGCGACCGCAAGGACCAGGAGGAGAGCCTGAAAAAGCAGCGCCAGCGCGAAATCGAGGACTACGAGTACAAGAAAGCGCTGGAACGGAAAAAGGCGCAGGACAAGTACGAAGAAGAGGTTCGCCTGCAGGAAAAGAAGAACCAGGAAAAACAGGAGACCCTGCAAAAGACTTGGCAGCAGCGCGAAGCGGCGCTGAAAGAGACCGAGGAGGAACTGGCGCGCTTGCGCAAGGAATCGGAGGGCCTTCCGCAGCGGCTGCAAAAGGAGGCGCGCGCCGCGGCGGAACAGGCGAGCCGCGAAACGGAAGCGAAGTTCGAACAACAGACGCTGGTGCTGAAGAAAGACGCCGAGAGCGAGAAGCGGCTGGCGGAGTTGCGCGTCCAGACGCTGGAGGAGACCGTGGCGCGGCAGCAGGCTCAGATCGCGGCTCTGGAAAAGCAAATGGCGGACGCCAAGCAGCAGGTGCAGGACATCGCGGTAAAGGCCATCGAGGGCGCCAGTGGCGCCAAAGCCCTCTCGCACATCAACCAGATCGCGATGGAGCAGGCGAAGAACCGTCCGCAGGGTTAGCGAACAGCAGCCGCTCCAGGCCGACGCAGTTCCTCGAGCCGCATCGCCGGCCCCGCGGCCTTGATGACAAATAGTCCTTGACCGGCTGAAAAGGGTGGCGCAAAAATGAAACTTGAACTGCGATCAGGTCATAGCCAAACTGCGCGAACACGAACCGGAGCTGAGAGCTGCCGGGGTTGTCCGCCTGTCGCTGTTCGGTTCCACAGTGCGAGGCGATCGCCACCGCGGCTCCGACATCGGCCTGCTGGCCGCTTTTGATTCTACCCGCCGGATATCGCTGCTGGATGCGGCCGGAATCGAGCTTCGGCTTTCCGAACTGCTGGGCGGGCGACCGGAGGATCTGGTCGAGGAAGGTACGCTCAAGCCGCGCGTCCAGAAAGGCGTGGAAGCTGAGGCCCTGCGTGCCTTCTAAATCTAAAGACCCGATTCAGCGTTCACCGCCGGAATGGACCTGACGGCCTTCGTTGCGGACCTCAAGACGAGGCAATGCGGCAGAGCGCTGTCTGGAGCGGATCAGCGAGGCGGCAAAGAAGCTCGGCGTCGTGGCCGAGGAGTTCTGCCCGCCGTCGGAAACCTCCTGCGGCACGAATATGACAGTGCCGGTACTACCTCATATAGAAGAGGCTCAACCGCGGCAGACCCGCCTTCTCCAGCAGGTTTCGCTCGTGGTACTGCTTTTCGAGCATGGTCAACTGGTCCGCGGTCATCTTGCCGCGGTAGGGGCGCAACTGGCGATCCAGCTCGCGGCGCGATTCGAGCAGCTCTTCTTCGGTCCGGCGCGTGCGCGCGGCGGCGATCATCTTCTCTTCGAGCACCGTCAGGCGCTGTTCCAGAGATTCGAGGTCCAGGTAGTGCTGCTCCGCCTCGGCTGCCAGTCTACGCAGCGAGGCGGCCGTCGCCGCGTACTCGGGCGGGAGCGCGGCGGCATTGCCCTCGAGATAGGCGCGCAGCTCTTCCAGGTGAAATGGCGGCGCGACTTCCTTGCGCACTTTCGGTTGCGCGGTCCCCGCCATGATCTGGGCTTCGGTGAGCACGGCCTGCGCGCAGAAGGCCAGCGAATTCACCATTCGGGTTTTGACCTTGCGGCTGCGCCACTTCTCGAAGGCCGCGTCGATGCCGCGCAGAACGGCTTCGAGCGGAACTCCCATGTTGTTCCAGGTTTCGATCAGCGCCCAATCGAGCGGCGATAACAGAAACAGATGGGTGCCGCGCGCCCGCTGGAACTGTTCTTCGATTTCGGTGTAGTAGTTGTAATAGTTCAGCACCGCTAAGCTTTTTCAAGAGGAATGGTTGCGTTCCCAGATCATTTGCAGGCCTTCGAGCGTGAGGTGCTCGTCCACCAGCTTGATGTAGCGCGAACCACTGACGATCAGGTGCGCCTGGCCGCCGGTGGCGATGGCCTTCGTCTCGGGCCCGAGTTTTTCGATGATGCGCTCCAGGATGCCGTCGATCATGCCGATGGCGCCGAAGTACAGCCCCGATTGGATGCTGGCCACGGTGTTGGTGCCGACCACGTCCTTGGGCGCTCGGAAATCGACCAGCGGGAGGCGCGCGGTCTTGCTGAACAGCGCTTCGATGGAGATGCCGATGCCCACCGCGATGGCGCCGCCGAGATACTCGGCGTCCTTCGAGATGACGTCGAAGTTGATGGTGGTGCCGAGATCCACGATGACGCACGGGCCGCCGTACTTATAGAAGCCGGCGACGCCGTTTACCAAGCGGTCGGCGCCGACCTCGCTGGGATTGTCGTAGCGGATGGCGAGACCGATATCGGTGAGCGGGCCGACGAACATGGCGTCCGTGTGGAAATAGCGCTGGGCCATGAAGGCGAGAGTGCTGTCGATAGGCGGCACTACGCTCGAGATAACCATGCCGTCCACGGTGCCGATGTCGAGGCCCGCGGGCGAGAAGAGGTTGCGCAGCAGGATGCCCCACTCGTCGGCGGTCTGCTCGTGAACCGTGCGCAGCCGCCACTGGCTGACCAGCTTGCGGCCGTCGAACGCTCCGATGGTGATGTTGCTGTTTCCCGCGTCAAGCGCCAATAGCACGTACGCCTCCTGCAAGTACCAGCGTATCGGTTCCGTCGTCTTGGCGCACGATCAGAAAGCCGTCGGCGTCGAGCCCGGCGGTAGTTCCGATAATGACGCCATCGGGCTGTTGGACGGTGACGCGGCGGCCGGCAGCGTAGCTGGAGGCATGCGTGAAGAGGCGCAGGATGTTATCCTTCTCCTCCTTGGCGAAGCTGTGGACCGCCCGCAACAGGGCGATCAGGAGGCCGGTAGGACAGGCCTCCTGGCCTGTCCCGAGCCGCAGCGACGTTGCCACTGCCGCCAGTTCCAACGGAAACTCCGTCTGATTCACATTGATCCCGATCCCGGCGACCGCCCGCCCCTCCACCAGTTGCACCAGGATGCCGGCGACCTTCTTGCGGCCGAGCAACACGTCGTTGGGCCAGCGCAGATCGCATGTGACTCCAGTGACGCTGGCGATGGCGTCCGCGGTCGCCAGCCCCATCGCCAGCGTGAGAACGGGCGCCGGTTCCAGCACGATGGAGCAGTAGATGCCGGATCCCGCTGCGGAGTGCCACGAGTGTCCGTGCCTTCCCTGCCCGGCGGT
>JBGPKH010000111.1:0-17670 GCA_041485845.1 Bryobacteraceae bacterium | reverse complement strand
GGATACTGCGCATTGGCAGGCCCTGTTTTCGGGGTCGAGGAACGGAGAGCGCGAAGGAAGCGGAGACGGCTGCCGGAAACATTGGCCGGTCAATTTGCACCCATAGGGTGCTACCGGAACAACGACTCCGCTCCGCGCTGGATCGCCGCCGCGCCCACGACGCCGGTCAGCGCCGACACAAACGCCGGACGCGCGCCGCGCCGTTTCCACTCTTCGTGGACGGCGTGGTATCCGAGATAGAACAGCCATCCGGCCGCAACGCCCAGCGGGTAGGTGATCCACGCCGTCCCGAGGTGCGGCGCCATGATGAGCCCCAACGCTCCACCGGCGAGGGTCGTGCCTTCAGCCAGTGCGCACCATCCCACAGCCGAAGCGCGCGACTTCATGGAGGCGCTCAGAATGCCGCCGAGCGCGATGCCTTCGGGCGCCTTGTGCAGGGCCACGGCCAGCGGCACGGCGACACGCAGCCCCAGGGGCACCGCCAATTGTACGGTAGCGACGCTCCAGCCATCGAGGAAGCTGTGCAACGCGGCCGCGGCAATCAGCGGCCCGGCAAAACCGTGCAGTTCCGTGTCGCAGGAATTGTGATCGTGGTCGTGAGCGCAGGTCGGGCACACCGGGTAGTAGCGGTTGATCAGCACTAACAGTCCATACCCGGCGGCCAGCAGCAGCAGGCTGGTGGTCCAGCCCAACTCGACCGCCAGTTCGGGGACCAGGCCGAATAAGGCCACGCCCAACAGCACCCCGGCGCTGAACGGAACCACCGCGCGCGCGCGGCGGCGCATCCCCGTAAGCCAGAGACCGATGGCGGCGCCGCCCAATCCCACCGCGGTGGCCAGCGCGGGCGCTGCAATTCCCGAGGATGCCACAAGATGGACAGGCAATCTTCACTGTAGCAGCCAACCGGCGCCCGCCCGCGCGAGATCCGCCCGACGCGGCGTGCTTCGGAACGCGATCTGTCCGATGACTGCTACACTTGCTCCGATAGGAGAATTCCGCATGAACCGGCGCCACTTACTCGGAGCATTGGCTGTATCGGCCCTGGCGGAACGATCGCAAGCAGCGGCGCCACGGATCAACGCCGCACGCCTGCGCCAGCGACTGGAAGCTCTCAGCGTCTTCGGACGGCCTCCCGGCGGCGCCTTCGCCGACGGCGTCAGCCGCGTCGCCTACAGCGATGCGGATGTCGCCGGCCGGCGCTATGTGATGAGCCTGATGGAAGCCGCCGGGCTCAAGCCGCGCATCGATGCCGCGGGCAACATCTCGGCGCTGCGAGCCGGCTCCGACGCTTCGCTACCCCCGGTCCTGTTCGGCTCGCACATCGATTCCGTTCCCAACGGCGGCAATTTTGACGGCGACCTCGGATCGCTGGCGGCCATCGAGGTGGTCCAGTCGCTGAACGAATCCGCCATTACCACGCGCCGTCCTCTCGAGGTGGCGATCTGGTGCAACGAGGAGGGCGTCGCCTACAACAACGGCGTCTACGGAAGCCGCGCCGCCGCCGGCCACCTGGACCCGGGCGAACTGGAGCTCGTCTGGAACGGCGTCATAAAGGCCGACGCCATTCGTAAAGTCGGCGGCAACTCCGACCGCATCGCCGACGCGCGCCGCAAGCCCGGCTCGTTCCACTGCTATCTGGAGCTGCACATCGAGCAGGGCGGCACGCTCGACCAGGAGGGCATCCCCATCGGCGTGGTTGAAGGCATCGTGGCCATTGACCGTTACGAGGTGGAGATCCGCGGTTTCGCGAATCACGCCGGAACGACGCCCATGCCGCAGCGGCGCGATGCGCTGTTGGCGGCATCCTATCTGACCGTCGCGGTGAACGAAATCGTGCGGCGCGAGCCGGGCCGGCAGGTGGGCACCGTCGGGCAGATCGCGGTGACCCCGAACGCGCCCAACGTGGTGCCCGGCGTGGTCAAGCTCACGGTGGAGTTGCGCGATCTCTCTTCGGCGAAAATCGCCAAGCTCGCAGAACAGATCAAAGAGCGCGCGAGAGAGATCGGCATGCAGACGCAGACCGGGATTGAGATGCGCCAGGCAGCGCATCATGCCGAAGCATTGGCCACTCCCGAAGTGCAGTCGTCCATCGAGAAGGCGTGCGCCAAGCTGGGACTGCAGTCGCGGCGCCTGCCGAGCGGCGCGGGCCACGACGCCCAGATGATGGCGACGCTCGGACCGATGGGCATGATCTTCATCCCCAGCGTGGGGGGCATCAGCCACTCGCCCAAAGAGCTCAGCCGCTGGGAAGATTGCGCGCGCGGCGCGGAAGTTCTGATGGAGACGGTGCTCGGCTGGGCAGGATAGTACTGGTGCGCAGGCACTCGTGCCGCCAGAGGATATTCGCCATATTTGCCGCCTTCATTGACGAAACAACCCCACAACCCTACACTGAAAGGGGCATCGAATTTCGACCGTATTATCTAGCATGACCGTAACCGTGAAGACCAAGACGCCACTCGTGGTTCCCGACAAGGTTCGGCGCCGGGCCGGCTTCAAGAGCGGCGACCAGGTGGAATTCAAGGTCTCCCGCGGCGTGGTTACCATCTTTCCGAAGGTACCTTCTGCCGATGATACCTTGACGCCCGACGAAGCGAAACGCCTGCGGCGCAGCCTCAAACAGACGCGCGAGGGGAAAACGCGGCCATGGTCCCAGATCAAACATGACCTGGGTCTGTGAGTTCAGCGAAGACGCCGAAGAGGATCTCAACGGCCTCCCTAAGGCCATCCAAAAACGCGTCGCTCGGGTGCTTGCTCAGATGGCAACCGATCCTTTCCGGGGAAATGTGAAAGCGCTCCAGGGCGAGGAATGGAAGGGCGTGTTCCGCCGCCGCATCGGCGACTACCGGCTCCTTTTCACCGCCGACCATACCAAAAAGCTGGTTGTTGTGCAGCAGATCTCTCTCAGGTCCGGCAAAACGTATCGCTAGACCGCAAACAACCCCTCTCGTGGCGCCTGGCCCCACGACCCAACGGCATTCAAGGGAAAATAGGGTAGCGGTAACTCGGAAACTGGAGGGGGCGATTCCGTCTCGGAGCCAAAGGTACTGCCGGAATCGCGTAATGGATTGAAATTCTGAATGCTGATGCCCAGATTCGAAGGCGATTCGACTCGAACTACATTCGGAGCTTCAGTAGCAGGTCTTCAATCGACTGTAAGAGATCCCTCTCCCATTGGCGATCCCGAGCCTCGGTTTGGGGGTCTCCGCCTCGGCGTCGAGGCGAGCTTCGATCCGCTCCATCTCGAAACGCTCCAGCACTGTGAGACTCAGATCCAGGACGTTTATCCACGAGTTCGTGGTATCGTTGGCAACTCGCGATTGAAATCGCCGGGTGGCCGCTGGTCTGGCCCGAAGATCCTGTATTCGACCGGTCCGTCCTCCTTCGCACAACGGAACGGGCCTGCCGCCGCAGGATGGCGAGAGCGGCAACGTTCCATCCGAATTCTAGCGACATCGCCAGGCCACCGACGGTCGAATCCACGCCCCCTTAGGGCGCTCATGACGCACCGCTCGATTCCGCTCGATTGACAACCCTTCCCCGCCGTCCGTATGATGTAGTTTCATAAGGATTCCGTTTTGGCGCCTCATTCCGGAGCGCCCTATCTGCGCCCAAATGGCTAACAACCGAGTCTTTCTGGACTGGAACACTGCACTATGATCAAAGTTGAAGGTCTGACCAAGCGATACGCCCGTACGCTAGCGGTGGACAATATTTCCTTCGAAGTCGAAAAGGGCCAAATCGTTGGCTTTCTCGGCCCTAACGGCGCCGGAAAGACCACCACGATGCGCGTCCTTACGTGCTTCCTCCCGCCTACTACGGGCAAAGCCAATGTAGCGGGCTTCGACGTCCTGGAGAACCCACTGGAGGTCAAGAAGCGGATCGGCTATCTCCCCGAAACGCCTCCGCTCTACCCCGAAATGGAAGTGGTCGAGTACCTCACCTTCGTCGGCAAGCTGAAGGGCATCTCCTCCGGCGATATCGCGCGCCGCATAGACGAGGTAGTGGGCCGCTGCGCCATCGGAGACGTGCGCGACAAGCTGATCGGCAAGCTCTCCAAAGGCTACCGCCAGCGCGTCGGCCTGGCGCAGGCCATCATCCACAATCCCGATGTCCTGATCCTGGACGAGCCCACCTCGGGCCTCGACCCCAAGCAGATCATCGAAATCCGCGAGCTGCTCCGCTCGCTGGCCGGCGATCACACGATCATCCTCAGCACCCACATCCTATCGGAAGTGGAGCATTCCTGCGAGCGCGTCATCATCATCAGCGAGGGCCGCCTGGTGGCCATCGATTCGGTGGCCAACCTCACCAACCGTTTGCGCGGCTCCGAGGCCGTGGCTCTCGAGGTGGAAGCCGCCAGCGGCCGCCCCAACCCCACCGAAGTGCAGCAGCGCCTCGAACAGGTCTCGGGTGTGAGCCGCGTGGTGATGAAAGATTCCAAGAACGGCAGGCTGGCGTTCGAAGTGGAAAGCCTGCAAGGCCGCCACATCCGCGCGGAGCTGGCCCGCTCGGTGGTGAACGCCGGATGGAGCCTGAACGAATTGCGCGCCATCGGCCTCAGCCTGGAAGACATCTTCCTGCAACTGACGAGTTCCGAAAAACAGGTTGGTTCGGAACAGGAAAAGGACAAGGCCCAGGCAAAGGAACCGGGAAAGGAAGGAGACCAGAAGTGAACAACGTACTCCTCATTTGCAGGAAGGAACTCAAGAGCTATTTCGCGTCGCCCATCGCCTATCTGTTGATGGCGTTCTTCGGGCTGATTTTCGGTTTCGGCTTCTATACCGCCGCCCGCGATTTTGTGCGCTTCAGCTTTCAGGCTTCCATGATGGGCCAGTCGCAGCCCATGAGCGTCAACGAGCAGATCATCCGCCCGCTGGTGGGCTTCGCCAGCACCATAGCGCTGTTTCTGGTCCCCATGATCACCATGCGTCTGTTCGCCGAAGAGAAGCGCACCGGCACCATCGAGCTGCTGCTCACCTCCCCGATCAAAGACCTTGAGATCATCCTCGGCAAGTGGCTCGGCGCCATGCTGCTCTACCTCTGCATCCTGGGCATGTCCGCGCTCAACTTCGCCATGCTGTTTCTGTGGGGCAAGCCGGATCTGAAGCCGGTCCTGGTGGCCTACCTCGGGTTGATCCTGCAGGGCGGCGTCCTGCTGGCGGTCGGCGCGTTCATCTCCACCACCACGAAGAACCAGATCATCGCCGGCGGCGTCACCTTCTTTGTGTGCCTTCTGCTGTGGCTCCTGAGCTGGTTCACCGCGTTTGACAGCGGGGCCACCGCCAGCGTCGTCAGCTACCTGTCGATCGTCACCCATTTCGAAAACTTCGGCAAGGGCGTGCTCGATTCCAAAGACATCGTCTTCTACGTATCCATGATCTTCTTCGCTTTGTTCATTACGGCGCGATCCATGGAATCGCTCCGGTGGAGGGCTTAACATGAACACTGCCTGGCTCCAGACAAGACAGACCAAATACACCGCCTACGCCGGCGTGTACATCCTGGTGATCGTGGCCGTACTCGGCGCGATCAATTTCCTGGCCAACCGCTACGACAAGTCGTACGACGCCACCGCCAACAAACAGTACAGTCTCGCGGACCAAACCATCAAGGTCGTGAGGGGGCTGAAGAACGACGTCAAGATTACGTACTTCGACGAGCAGACTCGCTTTCCGGCCGCCAAGGATCTGCTCGACCGCTACTCCTCCCTTTCCCCCAAGCTGCACGTCGATTACATCGACCCGGTGAAGAAGCCCCAGCAGGCCAAGGCCGCGGGCTTTCGCCGCGACGTGAGCATCCTGGTGGACAGCGGCGCGCGCAAAGAGGAAGCCAAGACCCTCAGCGAAGAGGAAGTCACCGGCGCGATCATTCGCTCCCTGAAATCGGGCGAGCGGAATGCCTGCTTCATCACCGGCAGTGGCGAGCACAGCATCGACGAAAACGACCGCAGCGGGTACCTGGCCGCCAAGACGGCGCTGGAACGCAACAACTACAAGGCCAAGAGCATCTCCCTGCTGCGGCCCACCGCCGACCCCAACGCGCCGGCGCCGGCCGCAGGCGCCATCCCACCCGCGGGCAAGATGGAGGTCCCCAAGGACTGCACCATATTGGTCGTGGCAGGCCCGCAGCATGATTACGTGCAGCCCGAGACCGACGCCATCAAGGAGTACGTCGAAAACGGCGGTCACGCGTTGTTCCTGCTCGATCCGCCGGTCAACCTGGGCCGCAATCCCATCGATGAAAACACCACGCTGGTAGCTCTATTGGCAAGCTGGGGCGTCGCCATGGACAAGGATCTCGCGCTCGATACCAGCGGCGTCGGCCAGGTCTTCGGTCTCGGCCCGGAAGTTCCGCTGGTGGCCAGCTACGAATCGCATCCTATTGTCAACCAGATGAAGGACGTGGCCACGGCCTTCCCTCTGGCCCGCACAATGGAAGTCAAAAACGGCGACAAGACCTCCGTCTCGAAGCTCTTCGCCACCTCGGACAACAGCGTCGCCACCACGGACCTGAGCTCCGGCAACATCCGGCTCGATCCCAAGAAGGACAAGAAGGGACCACTCACGCTCGCCGCGGCCGGCACTTACAACGGGTCTGCGCCCGGCCGTTTCGTAGTGGTGGGCAGTTCCTTGTGGCTGGGCAACAATTTCATCCGCTTCAACGGCAACCGCGACCTCTTTTTGAACATGATCAACTGGCTCACCTCGGATGAGGATCTCATCTCCATCCGCCCCAAGGCGCCCGAGGACCGGCCGCTGACCATCAGCCCGCAGAAGGTCAACCTCCTGTTCTGGCTGAGCGTCGTCGTCTTCCCCTTGGGGGTCGTGGCGTTCGGCATGGTCACCTGGTGGAAGAGGAGATAGTTCCATGAAGCCGAAGGGACTCTTGATTGCCGTTGTTCTTTTGGCTGCGCTGGGCGGCGTGGTATGGTGGTCGAACAAGAAGCAGGAGGCCGCCGCCAAGTCGCCGGCGAATGCCAATACCAAGCTGATGTCCATCCCCGACGATCAGTTCCAGGAAGTCCGGGTGAAGAAACTGACCGGCGAGGTGATCGACCTGCGCCGCGAGAACGGCCGCTGGCAGATGGTCCAGCCGCAAACGCTTCGCGCCGACCAGGATTCCGTCAGTTCGATCGTCTCCAACCTCGCCTCCCTCAACGCCGACAAATTGATCGACGAGCAAGCCACTGACCTCAAGCCTTACGGGCTGAACGACCCCACACTCGATATCACGGTCACCAAGAAGGACGGCAAGACCGAGCGGGTCCTGGTGGGCGACGACACGCCGACCGGTTCCGGCGCTTATGCCAAGCTCCCCAACGATGCTCGCATCTTCACTATCGGCAGCTTCGTCAAGTCGAGCCTCGACAAGACCCCCGAGGACCTGCGCGACAAGAAGCTGCTCAGCTTCGATTCCGACAAGCTCACGCGCGTGGAATTGCAGGCCAAGGGCCCGGCCATCGAGTTCGGCAAGAACGGCTCCAACGAGTGGCAGATCCTCAAACCGCGCCCGCTGCGCGCCGAAGGTACGCAGGTCGACAGCCTGGTCACCAAGCTGAAGGATGCCAAGATGGATCCGCCCAAGGTCGAGCCGGAGAACGCCAAGAAATTTGCCGCGGCGGCTAAAGTGTCCACTGCCACGGTCACCGATGCCGGCGGCGACCAGACCTTGGAAGTTCGCAAGGACAAGGACAACAATTACTACGCTAAGAGCTCCGGCGTGGAAGGCGTGTACAAAGTGCCCGCCGATCTCGGCCAGGCGCTCGACAAAGAGCTCAACGACTTCCGCAACAAGAAGCTCTTCGATTTCGGGTTCAGCGATCCCACCAAGCTCGAAGTCAAGGGCGTGACCTACACCAAGAGCGGCGACAAGTGGATGTCGGGGGGCAAGACGATGGACAATATCAGCGTCCAGACCCTGATCGACAAACTGCGCGACATGAGCGCCACCAAGTTCGCCGACACCGGCGGCGGAAATCAGGTTTTCGACGTCACCGTGACCTCGAACGACGGGAAGCGCGTCGAAAAGGTGACCATCCGGCAGCAAGGCGAAGAATTTTTTGCGCAACGTGAGGGAGAGCCGAGCATCTATGTACTGGACGGACCGGGAGTGGGCATCCTGCAGCAGACGGCGACTGACGTGAAACCCGAAGCCCCGGCGGCCAAAAAGAAGTAAGTGACCGCTCCCTATGGTCGCGACTCGGATCGGAGCCGCGACCATAGGGAGCGGGGCTTCACTATGAACGGTCTTCTCACCGACCTGTACGAACTGACCATGGCCGCCGGCTACTTCGCCTGCGGCAAGGCCGATGAGATCGCTACCTTCGAGCTGGCCGTCCGCCGCCTGCCGGACCACCGCAATTTCGTCCTGGCCGCCGGCCTGCCCCAGGTGGTCGATTACCTCCTCAACCTGAGCTTCACCGCCGAAGAGATCGACTACCTCCGCGGCCTCCCGCAGTTCCGCCTGGCTCCGCCCGAGTTCTTCGACTATCTCCGCACCTTCCGCTTCACCGGCGACCTGTTCGCCGTCCCCGAAGGCACCCCGCTTTTCGCCGGCGAACCGGTGCTCGCCATCCGCGCGCCCATCATTGAAGCGCAGATCCCCGAGACCTACGCGCTCTCGGCCATCGCTTTCCAGACCTCCATCGCCAGTAAGGCCGCGCGCTCGGTCGAAGCCGCGGGCGGCTGCTCCGTGGTCGAGTTCGGCACGCGCCGCGCCCACACTCCGGAAGCCGGCGTGCTCGGCGCCCGCGCCGCCTATATCGCGGGCTGCGCCGGCACCAGCAACACTCTCGCCGGCTTCCGCTTTGGCATTCCCGTGATGGGCACGGCGGCGCACTCCTGGGTCATGTCGTTCCCCTGCGAGATGGAAGCCTTCCGGCGCCTCCAGCGCGTGCTCGGCGATGCCACCGTCCAGCTTCTGGATACTTACGACACGCTCGAAGGCGCGCGCCGCGCGGCCAGGCTCGGCAAGCCGCTGTGGGGTGTGCGCCTCGATAGCGGCGATTTCGTCGGGCTTTCCCGCCAGGTGCGCGTCATTCTCGACGAGGCCGGCCTCCCCGACGCCAAGATCATGGCCAGCGGCGACCTCGACGAGTACCGCATTCGCGACCTGGTCGCGGCGTGCGCACCCATCGATGCCTTCGGCGTCGGTACGCAGCTCGCCACCTCCGCCGACGCGCCCGCCCTCGGCGCTACTTACAAGTTGGTCGTGCTGGATATCGGCGGAATCAAGCGCTTCACCGCCAAGTACAGCGAAGATAAGAACTCACTCCCGGGCGCCAAGCAGATCTTCCGCGACCAAGCCCGCGACGTTCTCGCGCGCTCCGGCGAATGCGGCAAGGGCGAAGCGCTGCTGCGGCCCGTGATGCTGGGAGGGCGCCTCATCGAGCCGTTGCCGTCGGTCGAGCAGGCGCGTACGCGCGCCGCCGAATCGCTCGCGAAGCTCCCGCCCGCTCTGCGACAATTGGAAGTGAGTGAGCCGTGGCCGGTCGTCCACAGCCGCGAGTTGCGCGAGCTGATCGATCGCACGCGCCACAACTTGCTCCAATGAAAATAGCCGGATGAAAACCGCCTTCTTCGATATCGATTCGCAACTCGATTTTCTCTACCCCGCGGGCGCCCTGTACGTGCCCCAGGCCGAGCGCATCGTCCCCGCGATCGCGCATCTCAATCGTTTCGCCGCGGCCCACGGCATACCCGTCGTCTCCACCACCGACGCTCACACCGAAAGCGATCCCGAGTTCGCCATCTGGCCGCACCACTGCGTGGCTGGAACCTGGGGACAGCGCAAGGCCGAGACCACGCTGCTCGAAAAACGCGTCGTGATCCCCAATCGGGATTGCGATCTCGCCATCGAAGGCGCCCAGCAGATCATCGTGGAGAAGCAAACGGTGGACGTATTCCGGGCACCGAATCTCACCCGCGTGATCGACCGCCTCCAGTGCGATCGCTGTGTGGTCTACGGAGTAGTCACCGAGATCTGTGTCCTGTACGCCGTACGCGGGCTCTTACAGACTGGGCGGCAGGTGATCGTCGTGACGGACGCGATCGAGACACTGAAAGCCGAAGATTCGGAGCGCGCGCTGGAAGAGATGCGCGCCGGTGGCGCGACGCTGGCGTCGTCACACTCAATCGCGCCCTCGTGAGTTAGAATCAAGTAGCGGCCCCTCCACACCGCTTTCGACCAGGAGAACCAGACATCGTGATCAACGAAGATCTCAACCAGATTCGCGACGTCGTCCGCGCAGAGATCCAGCAACTCGGCGAAGTGCTCCGCGCAGAGATCCAGCAACTCGGCGAAGTGCTCCGCGCAGAAATCGCCGCCGCCGAGGAGCGCGCGCAGGAGTTCGCCCGCAACATCGAAACCGCCTTGCTCACGGCCTTCCACGGACACGCAAAGGGCCAGACCGCGCGTTTCCACACTACTGAAGTCGCCAACGCCGACCTTGCCATCCGTATGGCCGCCCTCGAAGACCGCGTGCTCAACCTGGAGACTCGACGGCCCTCGAAGTAGACCGCTTCGCAATCACCTCGAAGTTACTCCCCACCCTCCGCAGAAATCCCACCCGCAGAATCGCCCCATCCACCACCCGCGCCATCCTGTACCCCGACCGCCATCCCGGAAACAAACCCGCCAGCGGCGAGGAAACGAAATCGTACATCTCGATCCGCGCGTCGAAACCTGCGCCGCGAAAAAGCGCCGCCGTCGACTCGGGCTCCAGTTCCCGCTCATCCGGCGTCTGATACTTCTTCATCAGCCGCGGAACCAGCCGCCTGCCCAACGCCCCCGACAGCCGCCGGCAACTCGGATCGAGCGAATAGAAGACGGCGCCCGTCGTCAGCATGCCGGCCAACTTCTGCGGCAGTTCCGCCAGCGCCTCATCCGCCAGGTGGTGCAGGAAGAAGATCGCGATGGCCACATCGAAGCTCCCCTGCGCCGCAGTCCCCTCTTCGAAACGCGCGTTGCCGATTCCCAGCTTCGCTGCGTCCGCGCGCGCCTGCCGCACTGCCGCCGGCGAGAGATCCACCCCCACCACCTCGCGCACATGCGGCGCCAGCAGCAGCTCCGTATCGCCGATCCCGCATCCCAGGCTCAACACGCGCGACTGTGCGCCGGCTCCGGTCACGCGCAGGATCCGCTCCACCATGTGACGCCGCAAGGCGCGCACCGCCGGACGCGCGAAATGCGCCTGCGCGAATCCCGAGTACAGTTTTTCGTGGTATTCCAGCTCGCGCCGGAGAACGTCGTTCACGTCGTCTTGCGCTGCCGCGCGAACGCCATCGAGGTCAGCAGCAGCGAGCCCGCCAGCATGCTCCCGTCGCGCAGCAGCGTCCATTTGGAAATGATGTCGGCGCCCCCAAAGCAGCCGCAATTGATCTGCATGCCCTTGGCGAACGCCCGCACCATGAGCGCGAAGAACACCATCAGCAGCAACGACGTCACGGTCGCCGAGATCCGCAGCCAGATGCCGGCAATCAGTCCGACGCCGATCGCCAGTTCGAGCCACGGCAGCGTGCGCGCCACGATTTCCACGGCCCACAGCGGGAGCACCTCGTAGGAGTTGATCGCCAGCGCATACAACTCCCACGGGTCGCGCAGCTTGACCCACGCAGCGTAGGTGAAGATGCCGCCCAGCGCGATCCGCAGGATCAACTCGAGCCAGCGAAGGGGCTTACTTGAGAAGACCATCGATCAGGGACCGCAGCAGGGGATAGTTGTTCTGGTCGGGGCCTGGAAACGAATATCGCTTCGCGCCCCGGCTGACGATGATGGTGGGCGTCTGTGGAATCCTCTGCGCCTGGCCCGAGTCCACCTCCTGTTGCACCTGCGCGAGAATCGCCGGGTCCTTTGCCAGGGCCTGCACCTTCTTCTGCTCGGCTGGAGTGAGAACCGTCGCCACCGTTTCCCAAACCTTGCCGTTCGTGCCCCAGGACGCCTGGTTCAGGAACAACACGTCCGCGACCTGCGAATACTTACCCACGGTCGCGGCCGCGGTCGCCAGGTTTGCGGCCTCGCGCGAATGCGGATGCATCGCGAGCGGGAACTCGTGATTGAAGATATACGCCTTGCCCGGCACCACGTAGTCCCGAATGATCACGGGCAGCAGCACCTCGTGAAATGCTTTGCACCCGGGGCATTGGAAATCGCTGAACAGTTCGATGCGCACGGGAGCACCGGGATTCCCGAACGTCTTGGCCTTATCGACCTCTCCCAGGGAAGCGGCCAGACAGGGAAGCAGCGCGGCGAGCGCGATGGCAGAGGGCTTCATGCTTCTATTGTAATCCGTACATCGTCTGTCCCGCTATTTCAAAAACCCGTTCAGCAGCGACTTCAGCAGCGAATACTCGAGCTGTTGCGACAGGATCGGATACCGCCGCGACCCGTGCGTCACAATCAGCGTGGGCGTCCCCGTGATCGCCGCAGCCACGCCCTCGTCATACTCGCGTTTCACTTCGGCGATCACCCCGGGGTCCTTCGCCAACGCCTGCACCTTCTTCTGCTCCGCCGGAGTGAGAACCGGCGCCACCGCGTCCCAGACTTTGCCGGTCGATGTCCAACCCGCCTGGTTGGCGAACAGCGCCCCGGCCACCTGCTCATATTTTCCGATCCGCGCGGCCGCAGTCGCGTATTGGGCGGCTTCTTGAGCGTAGGGATGGTACTGACCGGATAGCGGAAATTCGCGATTCACCAGGTACGCCTTACCCGGCACCACGTAGTCCTTCATCAACAGCGGGATGGTGTGCTCGTGTAATTCCTTGCAGTGGGGACAGTCGAAGGAAGAGAAGACTTCGATCTGAATGGGGGCCGACGGATTTCCCAGAGCCTTGGCCTTATCGACCTCCGGAGTCGCCGCCAGACCAGCCAGCAGGGCAACCAGCCCAATCGCAAAAACCTTCATGCTCCCATTGTAGGGCAGCCCTCAGCCCCCTCACCCCTCGCGATACTCCCCGAACACCGCCCGTAGCCGATCCGAGATCTCGCCCACCGTGGCATACGCGTCCGCCGCTTCGAAGATCGGCGGCATGAGATTCTCACCGGCGCGCGCCGCCTGCTCCAGCGCCGCGAGCGTCGTCTCCACCCGCGACTGACTCCGCGAGGCCCGCACCTGCCGCAATCCCTCCACCTGCGCTCGCTCCAGCGCCGGATCCAGCCGGAACGTCGGAACCGCGCGCTCCTCCTGCTGGAACCGGTTCACCCCCACCACAATCCGCTCGCCCGATTCGATCTCGCGCTGATACCGATACGCCGCATTCTGGATTTCGTTCTGAATGTACCCGGCCTCGATGGCGCGCAGCGTCCCGCCCATCTCGTCGATCCGCTTCAGGTAATCCGCAACCCCGCGCTCGATCGAATTGGTGAGCGCTTCGATCGCCTCGCTCCCGCCCGCCGGGTCCACCGTATTGGTCACGCCCGTCTCGTACGCGATGATCTGCTGGGTGCGCAGCGCGATGCGCGCCGATTCCTCGGTGGGCAGCGCCAGCGCCTCATCGCGTGAATTGGTGTGCAGCGATTGCGCTCCGCCCAGCACCGCGGCCATGGCCTGCAACGCCGTGCGCACGATGTTCACGTCCGGCTGCTGCGCGGTCAGCGTGGAGCCCGCCGTCTGCACGTGAAACCGCAGCATCGTGGACCGCGGATCGCGCGCCCCGAAGCGCTCGTGCATCAGGCCCGCGTAAATCCGCCGCGCCGCGCGGAACTTCGCGATCTCCTCCAGAAAATCGTTGTGCGAGTTGAAAAAAAACGAAAGCCGCGGCGCGAACGAATCCACCGCCAGCCCCGCCGCAATCGCCGCGTCGATATAGGCGATGGCGTTGGCGAACGTGAACGCCAGCTCCTGCACCGCCGTCGACCCCGCTTCGCGAATGTGGTACCCGCTGATCGAAATCGTGTTCCACTCCGGCATCTCGCGTCCCGCCCACGCGAACACATCCGTGATGATCCGCATCGCCGGCCGCGGCGGATAAATGTACGTACCGCGCGCAATATATTCCTTGAGGATGTCGTTCTGAATGGTGCCCGCCAGCTTGCGCAGATCCGCGCCCTGGCGGCGCGCCACCAGCGCGTAGTAGGCCAGCAGAATTGCGGCCGTCGAGTTGATGGTCATGGACGTCGAGACGTCCTCGAGCGGGATGCCGTCGAACAGCCGCTGCATGTCCGCCAGCGACGAAATCGCCACCCCCACGCGCCCTACTTCTCCGGCAGCCATCGGATGGTCGGAATCCATCCCCATCTGCGTGGGAAGATCGAAGGCTACCGAAAGCCCGGTGGTCCCCTGCGACAAGAGATAACGGTAGCGCCGATTACTTTCGTCAGCGGTACCGAATCCGGCATACTGGCGCATGGTCCACAGCCGGCTGCGGTACATATCGCGGTAAACACCGCGGGTGTATGGAAACTCGCCAGGTTTACCTAGCCGATGGTTCATGATCGCGAAATTTTGCGAGCTCGCCAAAACGAGGTGACACCGAACCAAAGCATGAGCAGGGTACAGGATCCGGCTATCGCCAGACGGATCAGCTCGGCGATCCCGTCTTCCGGTCCGGGCCTCACATAATCCACCGCGAGGCGTACCGTTTTGAACCCGAAGATGATGCCGAAACACAAGAAAACAAACCCGATAAACTCGTTCCACAGAGTTCGGGCCGGCTTGATGACGGCCGGTACCACGTGCTTGATGAAAATTTGCCCGTGCCGCTTGGCGATGCGGCCGGCAGCGCGCCCGGTTGAACGGCTGATCACCATTCCATCGTAACAAACTGCAACCCGGAATACGCCGCTATGCTGTCCTGCTCCTGATTTGCCGATAGAATAATAGTTGTGCTTGTGAACCGCCGCCGGCTCCACTACAATCGGAACGAGTGGAGTTGCGGCCCGTGGAACGCCGGTCAGGTCCGGCGCATCCACCATAAGGGGAGTACCCGTGGAAGAGCCATTGAAGCACCTCATGCAGGAGTTGGGAAACGCGATCAACGATTCCCTCTCCGAGTCCGACCGGATCGCGGAGGCGATCGGCGAAATCAAGAGAGCGGGCTATGACGTCTTCCTCGTCCTGGAAGCCACCATCGGTTTCAACCGAAGGGATGAGAGCGGCGACGAGGACGACGAGGAGCGAACAACGGAGCAGAACGAGGAGCCGAAACGCGGTTTCGAGACCACCGGCAAAATCAAACTCACTTCCCAGGACCAGCGCTTTCTGCGCGCCCTCAAGATTGCGGTAGACGAAGAAAACCGGTAGCGGTCAGGCGATCGCTTCCCGATACACGTCCCACGTTTCGCGGACTGCTTTTTCCCACGTAAACAGTTGCGCCCGCGCCTCCCCACGTTGCGCCAGCTCGGCCCGCAGATCGTCTTTTTGGGTCAACTCCCGCAGCGCCTGCCCCAGCGCCTCGGTGCTCTCGGGATCCACCAGCAGGGCCGCATCGCCCGCCACTTCCGGGAGCGCGGAACGATCGGAGGTGACGATCGGGATTCCCGCCGTCATGGCTTCCAGCAGCGGCATGCCGAAGCCTTCATCCAGCGACGGGAAGGCAAAGATCATGGCGCGCCCATACCATGCCGCGAGGTCTTCGGGAGTCACGTAACCCAGCACCGCAATGCGCTCGCGGGCGGGACTTCGCTCGATCGCTCGCAGGATATCCTTCGCGCCATATCCCGCCGACCCCGCCAGCACCAGCTTCCACGAGCGGTCCACCGTCGCGAACGCCTCCACCAGGCGCGCGATGTTCTTGCGCTTCTGCATCGCTCCAACATTCAGGATGATCTTTTCCCGGCCCACGCCCTGCGGAAGGGGTAGGCGGCGCGTCCCGTGGCGTACCACCCGCACCTTCGCCGGCTCCACGCCCAGCAGAGATACCACCTGGCTCCTGGTGAACTCGGACACCGTGATGATGGCGTCGGCCCGCCAAGCGGCATCGCGCGCCTGCTCCGTGAAACGCGCGCGGAACTCCGGCGTCGAGTACTCCCCGGTCATGACGAACAGATCGTGAAACGTCGCAATGGCACGCTGCATCCGTATGCGCGGCAGCCGCTGGTTCAGTCCATGGAACAGGCCCGCCGACCGTGGGCCCAGCGGCTCCGCAAGCAAGCGGCGCCTCACGTTGGACGGCAGTTGGATTGCCCGCGACCGGAAGTAGCGGTGCGGCCGATACCAGAACTCGAAGCGCACCTCGGGATGGGCTTGCGCCAGACCCAGCAAGATCTCGCGCGAATAGAGCCCGACTCCGGAGAGTTCGTCGCCGATGCTGTAGGTGGCATCCAGCGCGATGGTGGCATCACTCAATCCCGTATTCTTTCATTTTGCGATAGAGAGTGGTACGGCCGATTCCCAGGATGCGCGCCGCCCGCAGGCGTTCGCCGTGGGTCGAGGCCAGCGCCGCCGAGATGGTCTGCTTTTCAACCTGCGGAAGGGAGATCACGGGCGACTTGGGCGCCACCGCAAAATCGGGCAGGGCGTCTACCCCACGCGGATCCTGCGCCACCACCTCCATCAGACGACGCAACCCCGCAGCCTTGTGGAGTTGCAGGGCAGACGGCAGATCCGCCATTTGCAAGGCTCCCTCCGATTGCAGGGCGGTCATCCGCTCTACGCAGTGCTGCAGCTCGCGAATGTTGCCCGGCCAGTCGAAGGAAATCAGCAGGTCGAGGATCTCCTGGCTCGGATAGAATCCGCGCAGCCCCGGCCCGCCTTCCAGGAAATGGTCGATGAGCAGCGGCACGTCGTCTTTGCGATCCCGCAGCGCCGGCAGGTGGATGGTGAATACGTTGAGCCGGTAATAGAGGTCCTGCCGGAACCGCGCCGCGGCCACTTCGGCCTGCAAATTGCGGTGCGTCGCCGCGATGATCCGCAGATCCACCTTGCGCCACTGCAACGAGCCGACCGCCCGGAATTCACTTTCCTGGATCAGCCGCAGCAGCTTCACCTGCATTTCCAGCGGAAGGTCGCCGATCTCGTCGAAGAACGCGGTTCCCCCGTCGGCCAGCTCCACCAACCCCTTCTTGTTTTCGCCCGCGCCGCTGAAGGACCCCTTCACGTGGCCAAAAAGCTCGCTCTCCATGAGCGTGCCCACCAGCGAGCCGCAATCGATGGGAACGAACTGTCCACTTGGGTTGGCATCGTGAATGGCGCGGGCCACCACCTCCTTACCCGTGCCGGTCTCGCCCAGCAGCAGGACGGGCAGACGGGTGCGCGCAGCTTTTTCAATTAGACGGCGAATGGAGCCCATCTGCGGCGACTGTCCCACGAGGCCGTGGGAACTGCCCGGGACGGTCCGGTTCATGAGAAGAATCTAGTCGAACGACGAACGCATTATTCTCACCTGAATCGCGCCGGATGCGTGCGCACAACGCGTCCGCGGCGTCCCTGGACGTTTCCGAGCCCGCCAGCACGCGCCAGATCCCGGAATCCCCCTCGGCCGGCGCCATCCGCGCCGAGCCCCATCGGGACCGCATCAGTCCGAGATGCCGCTCCGCGTTGCCCGGATTTCGAAACGCCCCAGTCTGCACCGCGTAGAGTGGGGGCGCTCCGCCTGGCGCTCCGGCTGCCAGCCCGCCATCCCCCATGATCTCGACCCGTACCTGCGCCGTCCCCGGCTCGATCAGCCCGATACTCCGCGCCGCGGCCCGCGACAGATCGATGATCCGCCCATCCACAAAAGGTCCCCGATC
>JBGPKH010000110.1:0-17731 GCA_041485845.1 Bryobacteraceae bacterium | reverse complement strand
TTGGCGTCTTTGCGTGAGACTTTTCTTCTTCCGAGAAAGTAGCCACCTTTGAAGACAAGCGCTGAAGTCCTGGAATTCGAGGCATTGCGGCAACTGCTGGGCCGCTACATCGGGAGCCCGCTGGGCAAACGCGAGTTGGAGAAGGTGCGCCCGTTCACCGACCGTGCGCAACTCGACACCGCCCTCGCCGAAGCCGGCGAGGCTATCCAGTACCTGCACGCCGCCTTGCACCCGCAAGCCGGCGGGCGCGGCGCCGCGCTGCGCATCGAATTCGGCGGCATCCCAGACGTGGAACCCGCGGTGCACAAACTGCGCATCGAAGGCGCGGGGCTGGAGCCTAAGGAAATCTTCGAGCTGTTCACCCTGCTCGATATCGCCGCCGATGCCAAATCGCACCTGGCCGCGGCCGCCGAGCGCTTTCCGCTGCTGGGACGCCGCGCCGCAACCATCGGCGAGTTTCGCGCCCTGCTGCGCGAACTGGATGGCAAGATCCTGCCCGACGGCAGCGTGGCCGACCATGCCAGCGTGGCGCTGGCGCGGCTGCGGCGCGACATCGAGCGCCAGAAGAAGTCCATCCAGGAATCGCTCGAGCGCTTCCTGCGCGCGCACCGCGAGGAGGGCGTGCTCCAGGAGGAGTTCGTCACCATCCGCAATGAGCGCTTCGTGGTGCCGGTGATCGCCGGGCAGCGGCGCAAGCTCGATGGCGTAATCCACGGCGCCAGCTCCAGCGGGCACACGCTGTTCGTGGAGCCGCTCGAAACCATCGACCTCAACAACGAGCTGGTGCGGCTGGCCGAAGAAGAGGCGCGCGAGGTCCACCGCATTCTGCTGGAGATGACCAACCACCTTCGCGGGTACAGCGATTCCATCCGGCGGACGCTGGTGACCATGGCGGAGCTGGAGCTGATCTTCGCCAAAGGCCGTTTCGCCGCGGAGTTCGATTGCACGATTCCGCGATTCGGCGAGCGGCTGCTGTTGCGCGACGCGCGCCATCCGCTGCTGGAAGACGTGCTGCGCCGGCGGCACAAGGCCGCAGTGCCGGTGAGCCTGGAGCTGACCAAGGACCGCCGCACTCTGCTGATCAGCGGTCCTAACACCGGCGGCAAGACCGTGACGCTCAAGACCGTGGGGCTGCTCAGCCTGATGGCGCAATCCGGGCTGCCGGTGCCCGCCGCGGAGGCCGAGTTCCCGCTCTTCGAGCGGGTGCTGGCGGATATCGGAGATTATCAATCCATCCAGGAAAACCTCAGCACGTTCTCGGCGCACGTCTCGAACATCCGCGAAATGGCGCTGGATGTGACGCCCGCCTCGCTGGTGCTGCTCGACGAGCTCGGCGCCGCCACCGATCCCGAAGAAGGAGGCGCGCTGGGAGTGGCCATCGTGGAGCACTTCCGCGCGGCCGGCGCCGTCACCCTGGTGTCCACCCACCTGATGGCGCTCAAGATCTACGGCGCCTCGACCGAGGGCGTGGTAAACGGCTCCATGGGGTTCGACGAGGAGACCCTTGAGCCCACCTATCGCCTGCGGCTGGGGCTGCCCGGGAAATCCGCCGGACTGGAGATCGCCACGCGGCTCGGCATGCCGGAAGACATTATGCAGCGGGCGCGCCGGTCGATGAGCGACCGCGAGCGCGACGTCACGCGGTTTCTGGGCGAGCTGCACCAGCGCATCGAGGAGACCCAGAAGCTGGAGGAGAGTCTGCGCGCCAGGCTGGTGGAGCTCGACCGGCGCGAGAAGGAGATTGCGCGCGAGTGGGAGAAGCGGGAGACGGCGAAGCTCAAGGAGCTGGAGCGGCGCATGGAGCAGGCGCTGGCGCATTTCGAGGAACAGTCGCAGGAGACCATCGGCCGGATCGCGCAGGGCTCCGACCGCCGCAAATCGGAGCAGGACGCCCAGCGCCGCGTTTCCAAAGCCAAGCGCGAGCTGCGGGAAGATTTCCAGACGACGGTGCTTGCGACGCAGGACGATTCGCGGCAGGACCGCATCCAGCCGCTGCGCATCGCAGAGGGCGTGCGCGTGCGTCTCAAGGACGTGCGCGAGCCGGCGCGGGTGCGGCGGCTGCTGGGCAACGGCCGCATCGAAGTGGAAGCCGGGTTCATGAAGATGCAGGTGCCGGTGGACGACGTGATCGAGGTGCTGCCGGAGTCCGGCGGAGGGGGAAGCAAGCTGCCAAAGGGCGTCAGCTACCAGCCCGCCCCCGAATTGGCGCCGGTGCATCAGGAGATCAACGTGATCGGCCAGCGCGCGGAGGAAGCCCGCGACGCGGTGGATGAATTTCTCGATCGCGCGGTGATGGCCACGGCCAGCCGCGTCCGCATCGTCCACGGACACGGCATGGGAATTCTGAAGAAGGCGATTGCGGAGTTGCTGACGCGCCATCCGCACGTGGCGAAGTTCTACCAGGCGCCGCAGCAGGAGGGCGGCGCGGGGGCTACGATCGTGGAGCTGCGGGAATAGAGCGCCGAATTCAGAGTCACGGCACTTGTGGAAATATTTTGCCTCGTAGATCCAGCGAGTTAGCGAAAGAACGGGCGGTTTGCGGCGAGAACCTCCGGAGGCTTGTGCCAAGCTGAAATCAGGGAAAGAGATTCGGCCTTTTTGGGACACCGTGTCCCAAACCAAAACCGTAACTCCCTTATTTCCAATAAATCCTTAAGGGGATTTGGGACACCGTGTCCCAAATCCGGAGGTGCGCATGAACGAAGGAATGGAGTATGTCAACCCCGAAACAGGCGAGACTGAATCGGCTGATTTTGACCTGGGACAGTGGATGGGCCGGCGCGAAGCGTTCGGCCTGACGGCGGCGCGTTGTACGGCCGCTGAGATTGAGACTCTTCGAATTATCCGCGATCAGAGAGTCTATCGCTCCAGAAGATCCACCTGGGCCGAGTTCTGCACGCTCGATCTGCACGTGTCGCGGCGCTGGGTGGACCGGGCGATCGGTCTGCTTGCGGCGTATGGCCCGGCATTCTTCCACATCTCACTGGTGACGCATATCGGTCCGAAGGACTACCGCTCGATTGCGCCGAATGTGTCGGAAGCCGGCATCATGGTGGACGGCAACGTGGTCGCACTGTTGCCCGAAAACAGCCAGAACATTTCGGCTGCGATTACCGAACTGTTGAAGCGCATCGAACCCAAACAGCCCAAGCCTGTGACGCTGGGTGACGCATTGAAGCGCTGCCAGACGTTCGTCGAAATGCTCCAGGCGGTGCCTCAGGATCTGGACGCCGGCCAGAAGAACGACCTCGCCGCCGCGATCGGTGAGATTCGCAGGATTGCGTCCCAGCTCGGTGTGGAGATCGCCGGTAGCCGGTGAGGGCACGGTCTGGCAGCGCAAGGCCGCTGGCGGCAATCGGCTCTTGCTGCCAGACCGTGCTGCGCGCTGGCGCATCGTGAATGTCGCCCTACCGCACGCCGTCCCTGCGGGCAGCCGCAGAAACCAGAACATCCGCTAGTGCCTGCATCGAGCGGCTGAACGCGTCATCGGGATGGAGCGTGGTTAACAGGGGCATTCCCGCCAGGTACGCAGTCGATAGGTCGTCGGCTGCCGGGGTTACCGTCAGCACCGGTCTTACCTTCAGGCGCCTGGTCATGTGGTTGGCTGCAACGCGCTGGTTCTGGTGCAACCGGTCGACCGCCACGAGCCGGATCTCCGGCATCTCCGGACTCAACACCTTTTCGAGCTGGCGCAGGAGCGTGGCGCAGGAATCAATCGCCGCCGGCTCAGTATCCAGCACAACGGTTACGCTATCGCAGGCCTTCAATGCCGCGGCGACGCTCTCATCCACTCGCGATCCCAAATCCAACACCACGTGAAAACAGAACTGGCGCACAAGCGATATGATGGCGGTCACGTATTCGGCGCCGAGCGGCCGCCACACGCCTTCCGCCGGCTTCATCCGCAGCAGACGGAGCCCCTGCGTCAACTCGGTCGAGCAGGCTTTCAACTCAGCCGCGGTGATCACTCCGGCGGGCTTGCAGAGGAGGCGGTTCAAGTCGTGCGCCGGCGCGCCGGTGTCATCCGACGCAAGTCGTTCCGGAGAGGGCTGAAGATCCACGAGCATGGTCTCCGAGCCTTCCAGCGCGAGTATGGCTGCCAGATTCTCCGCGAGGGTCGACGTTCCCACCCCTCCCTTGCTGCCCAGAAATCCGAGCACCAACTTGTCGGAAAGGCGCAGGGGCGCGCGCCGGCTGCAGCGCCGGAGCGCCATTTGAATCCGCTGCGGGATCATCCCTGGTTGGGTCAGGCTCTTTACGAGGTAGTCCTCGGCTCCGTCTTCCATGGCCTGGATTGCCGTAGTGTCGTCGTCCAAGCCCGTTAAGACGATGAGGCAACCGTCGTGCGCCGCCTCCCGTACGCGCAGGAAGGTGGAATATCCGGAACTGTCCGGCAGATCCAGGTCGACCAGGATGACCTCCGGCCGGCTGCGTTCAATCGCCTTGAGCGCCTCCGAGAGCGTGCCCACGGACTCCGAATCGAAAGTGCCATCGCACTGGGCCAGAACGGAGGTCAGAAGACCTTCGTAGTCTTTATTGTCCTCGATTACCAGAACACGTTTCGGCACGAGCATGCCTCCTGCTTATTGCCGGCGGGTTTCAATCGCGCTGAGCGCCGGCGGCGCATAACACTTCGTCGATCGCCCCCAGGAGTTGGCAAATCCGGACGGGCTTCGCAACGTAGGCGTCCATGCCGCCTTTTAGGCACAGGTCCCGATCGCCTTGAATCGCATTCGCAGTCAAGGCGATGATGGGCAGGTGTCCGCCATTGCTTCGTTCCTCCTCGCGGATTCTACGCGTCGCTTCCAACCCGTCCATCTCAGGCATCTGGATGTCCATCAGGACCACGTCGAAACGCTCGACAGCGATCGCCTGGAGCGCCTCCCGCCCGTTTGATGCCGTGACCCAGGCGTGTCCCTGCCTTTCCAGGATGCGCACCGCCACGCGCTGATTGACGGTGTTGTCTTCAACCACCAGAATACGTAACGGTCTGGCCGCCGGCCCTTGCATCCGCTCGCTCAATGTGAACCCCTTCCCGCCAGGCACGTGGCTGCCAATGATCGCGACTGGAAAGGTCATATCTGTCCTCTCGCGGGTCGCATACGGATCCGCCCCATGGTAAAGTGCTCGCGCAGAGGAAATCCTCCGGCTTGCAGCTCCGCCGACATTTTCTGCAGGGCCTTCCTGCGAATTTGTGAAATACGGCTTTCGCTGACACCCAGCAGCCCGCTGATCCGCTTGATCGTCATGTCGTTGCCGTAAGACAGGATCAGGACTTTCCGGTAGCGGTTCGGCAGGCGCTCGATGGCTCGGTCGAGCGTGTGCCGAAGCTCGTTGCGTTCGCAGATCCTGTCCGGCTGTGACTCGGGACCCGCAGCCACGTCCGGCGCGGCGTGGCCTTCCCGGCGCCGGTGCGTGAAGCCGCGGCCGGCGCTCACGGTCTTGAGCCGCATTGGAACGCACGCAGGACGGTGCACGCTCACTTCCCTATCCCCGGTTTCGCTATCGGGTTGACCTCGACCCAGACTCATAGCCGCGTCGCGTGCCATCGGATCCAGCCGCTCGGGCTGCTGCCGCACGCACCGCGGAGCCCCATCGAGTTGCCGAAGGCTGTCGAGAATCGTGCCCTTGATGCGGCGCTTCGCGTGGCTGTCGAAGGCCTCGTTTTCCGACCCATCGTACGTCTCGACCGCATCCAGCAGGCCTACCACGCCGGCTTGAAAGAGATCGTCAAGATCCACCGCGATGGGCAAATCCCGGTGAATGCGCGCCGCCATGGCCTTCACCAGCGTAAGATGCTGAAGCACGATGCCATCGCGCCGCGAACCGCGTCCGCCCACGGGTATCCAACTTGGAACTTCGCCCCGACTGGTCACGTTGAAAGATCCTCCGTTTCGAACTGTCTTGAACCACGCTCCGAATCGGCTTTCGAGGAGCGTATACCGCTCAGACCAATTGCCCGTGCAAGGCCAACCCATACCGGCACGGATCGGCGCCCACGCCCGGCGCACTTCCATGAATTTCCGGGGGCGGTCAAGCGTGTCACTACCGGGAATAGCGCGCCTGTTGAATTGCAAAGGAAGGCGCTCGCGAGGGGGCAGGAACCCGCGCCAGCGCCTCACATGATCAACCCAGCCGAAACTCAACTGCAAGAAGGCATTTTGCGCTGAACTTGTATGCATGTCACATTCCACACATCGAGGCGTGAGATTTCAGCAGGATGGGAGCGAGCCGTCGCAACGCGTCTCATTTTTGAGAGAGAATTCTCTCAGCATTGAGACACTATCCAGTTTGACCCGCCGCCCGATTCGACTTGTCGCGGTAGATGACGATCCCGACGCCTTGAACATCCTTCGTGCGCTGGTGCCCGAAGGCATCGCCGTCGAGACGCATCTCATGGGGCAGGAGTGCCTCGAGGCGATGCAGACGGAACCGCCCGATATCGCGGTTCTCGATTTGAAACTCCCGGATATCGATGGAATCGAACTCCTTCGCCGCATCCGGGCAATGCACCCCCGCATCGAGGTAATCCTCCTGACCGGGGACTACTCGACCGAGGCGGCCGTCGCCGCGATCAAGGCCGGTGCGAGCGACTATCTGACCAAGCCGGTGGAGGTCAACCGGCTTCGCGAGGCCCTGGGCCGGAGTGTACAAGCCATTCGCCAGCACCAGGAACTGCAGGTTGTGGAGAGCGGCCTCGCGACCAAATACTCGTTTGAAGGCATGGTGGGACGCAGTCTGGCGATTCGCGGCATTTTCGATCTGGTGCGGCGCATTGGACCTCATTTTCGGACAGCCCTGGTAACCGGCCCGAGCGGCACCGGCAAGGAGCTCGTGGCGCGGGCCCTGCACGCCTACAGCAGTCGCAACCAGGGTCCCTTGGTTGTCTGTAATTGCGCGGCCATACCCGAGTCCCTCATTGAAGCGGAGCTGTTCGGCCGCGTGAAAGGCGCCTATACCGGCGCGGTCGGGGAGTCACCCGGCTATTTTGGCCGCGCCGCCGGCGGAACTCTCCTGCTGGACGAGTTCGGAGACCTGCCTCTGACCGCGCAAGCGGCCCTGCTGCGCGCCGTGCAGTTTGGCGAGGTACAGCGACTGGGCGGGAGTTCACCGGTGCACGTCGATCTGCGCATCGTGGCCTGCACCAACCGGGACTTGCGCGCGGCGGTTCGCAACCGGACGTTCCGCGAGGATCTGTTTTTCCGTCTCGGCACTTTCGAGCTCTTTCTGCCGCCGCTGGAACATCGCAGAGAGGACCTCCCCTTGCTGATCCGGCACTTTCTGAACCAGTCCGGAAGGGAGGTCCACAAAGAGCTCTCCGGCCTGACGCCGGCCGCGGAGACACTCCTCCTCGAACACTCGTGGCCGGGCAACGTACGCGAGCTCGAGCAGGTGATTCACTACGGCGCAGTGATGGCCGGCTCACCCTGGATTGACGTGGTCGATCTGCCCGCGTACCTGAGAACCGCGCATGCCCCGGAATCCCAGGAGTACGCGATTCGTTATACCAACCGCGTGGATGCGGAGAATCGGCACGTCCTCGATGTGCTTGCCCAGACCGGTGACGATAAGCACGAGGCCGCCCGCCTGCTGGGCGTCAGCCGCGCCACGCTGTGGCGTCTGCTGAAACGCGCCCGGCAAGACCTGGCGCAGTAACCCGGTTACCACGGTCCGATCCTTCTTTTCAACGCACGGGCACGGACCCCTTTCCCTCATGCCCCGGAGCTTTTCAGCCCGGGGTTGCCGCAGCTCCGGTCTTGGTATTTGCCCCTGGAGTACGGGTAATCCCGCGCTTCAGCGCCATCCTCAACGACGACGGCCTCGTTTGCGAGGTTGTGCCGGGCAAGCGCTTCCAGCGTGAGGTCGACGTCATTGGGATTGCCCTCCGCGAGGAGAACGGTTTTCAGACCCGTCACTGTTCCGCCTCCACATGTTTGGGAAGTGAAAAATAGAAGGTGGCGCCTCCATCTACGACGCTTTCGGCCCAGGTCCTGCCACCATGCCGGTCAATGATGCGACGGACATTCGCCAGCCCTATGCCGGTACCCTCGAATTCTTTTGCGCTGTGGAGGCGCTGGAAGACCCCGAAGAGTTTGTCAACATACCGCATGTCGAATCCGACGCCGTTGTCGCGAACAAAGAACACCGCCTCGTCAGGACGGCCATTGCAGCATCCAACTTCGATTTCCGCTTGAAGGCGCGTCCGCGTATACTTCAATGCGTTCGAAAGAAGATTGACCAGTACCACCCGCAGCATGGCACGGTCACCCTGAACGAGAGCCAAGGTTCCGATGTTCCACGTGACGTTTCTTCCTTGAGTGTCTCTCTCGAGTTCCCGCATGACTTCGCGAGCCATGCGCTCCACGGAGATTTGGGCCTCCCGCATTTCCGTCCGGCCCATGCACGAGAAGGACAGAAGGTCATCGATCAACTGGCCCAGTTCTTTCGCTGAGCCTGATATCGTGTTCAAATATCGGCGATTCTTCTCATCCAGCGATGGGCCGGCGCTCGTTCCCAGCAACTCGCAGAACCCACGGATGTGCCGGACCGGGGCGCGCAGGTCATGGGAAACCGAATAACTAAAAGCCTCAAGGTCTTTATTGACGCTCTCCAGCTCGATAGCTCGCCGGCGCAAGTCTTCATTCAGGTCCCGGATTTGAACGAGCTGAGATGTCCGCTCCTCCACCCTGAGGTCCAGATCCTGATTGAGTCTCAGCAACTCGCTTTCGCGCTCCGAGAGAAGACGGCTCGATCGTGCCAGAGCTTGCCCGAGTTGGCCGATTTCGTCCGTGCCGGGCGGCAGATCGGCCACCGACTGACCGTGTGCAAGTCGTTCCGCATTGAACCGCAGCAATTGGGATCGCCGCACGATTCCCGTGACAAACAGCGTCATCGCGAGGCTCCCCGCCAGCAGGCTGAAGAGTCCTACGGCGCACATCACGATCGAGAGGCGTTTCCTCAAAGTGGTTTCCGCACCGATTCGATACGCCCAGAGACGTGCTTCTTCGGCACGCATCGCGGCGAACTCTTTCTGGATGGAATCCATGAGAAAGCCGTCGCGGGCGAGCCGGTCGAGCAAGTCCCGAGGCGCGGTCGCGGAAATGAGCGCCTGCAGTGCCGCCATCCTTTCCCCGCCCAATAATTCGATGCGCTCAATTCGTTTCAATTGGGAGGGACTGTCTTTGAGGCCCTCTTTCAGAAGCGCCAACTTCGGGGATAACTCCTTCCGCGATTTGTATAAGGGCTCCAGGTACTTCGCCTGGCGAGTCGCGAGGAATCCCCGAGTTCCGCTCTCGGCGTCCGCCAGCAACGTGATTACAGCCTGAATTCTGCTTCCCGCGTGGAACGCCCTCAGGATCCACCCATTGAGTTCGCTACGCTGGCTCTGAAAGATGTAGAGGGCGATGACAGAGAACAAAATGCAAGTGAGAGGAATACTGATGACGATCGTCCCTTTGATCATCAGGGGTAGATTAACCCACGCGCGCAAAGCTTTGCGAATTATGCTGAACATGACTGAAAATAACCGAACATCTTCGAGATAAAGTGATTATACGTGGGAGTATGTCAAGTTACAATTCACCAAAAGTACTAATCTGTCGAGTTTCGAGGTCCTATGTTGCTTAGATTCTTAGATCGAGATTGTAAACAAGAATACCTTCAACATTAAGGTCATTAATCAGTGGAGAGGTGGTTGAAACCAGGTTTTCTGGGGACGCGATCTTGACTCTGTGAACTGCACGTGCGATTGACACGGACCCCCTTTCCCTCATGCCCCTGAGCCTTTCAGCCGATACGTAACATATGAGGACGGTGGAGCAATCCGGGAAACCCGCACGGGCGCTGGAGATTACGGCCGCGCTGGCGGGGCGTCGCTTCGGTTTGTGCGGATTCGATGCCGGCGAGGCAGAAAGAATATCCGGTGTGCTTTACGGCGCCAGGTCGCTGGCTATGCCTTTCGATGAGCGCCTGCTCAACGAATCCGCGCGGGTTTGCGATGCGACGCTGATTAAGCTGGTCAGCATGAGCCCGGAGGGGCTGCGGGCGGCCGCCGCATCGTCTGCGCCAATTCTGGTGACCGGCCCCAGCCAAGCGCTATTGGAAGGGGTCGGCGCCGCCTACCGCTGGCCTCGCGATTTCCTGAACGAACCCTGGTCGGAGGCCGAACTGCTGGTACGCCTTTTTCGTCTGCTCGAGTGTCCCGGCAGTTCTGGTGCCGCTGCCGCCCGGGAATCCAGGCGGGAACCCCTGGTGCTGCTGGCCGACGACGATCCGGAGTTGATCGCCCTGGTCGATGCCACGCTGCGCAACGACGGGATCGCCTGCCGGACGGCGGAGAATGGGCTGACGGCTTTACGGCTGGCACGCGAACTCGTCCCGGACCTCATGGTGCTCGATGTCAAAATGCCAAAGATGGATGGGTTCGAGGTGCTGGAGACCGTTCGGCGCGATCCCGGCCTTCAAACGCTTCCGGTGATTCTGTTGACGGGCTGCGACGATCCCACCGACGTCATGCGCGGGTCTGCGCTTTACGCCGACGAGTATCTCGGCAAGCCGGTGAGCCCGAACCTTCTGCTCAACCGGGTGAAGCGGCTGCTGTCCACCCACGCCCGCAGCACCCGGCGATGGACTCGATCTTTGTCGGAAAGCGCGGTTTCCGGCGGTAGGATCGCCAAACCTTGGATCTTGACCGGCATCTCTTACGCCGGAGCCGGGGAGCAGCCATGATCCGCACCTTACTGGCAACCCTGGGGCGGCGGAAGGAGCCCGCCGTGGCGGCCGCGAGACCGGCGCCAGGGGCCGGGCGGAAGACAGTTTTCATCATCGACGACCATCCTGACAGCCTGCGCGCCATGTGCCTGGCGCTGGCCGACGAAACGTATCGCCTGGAGACCGCCGGCAACGCCGAGTCGGCGATCCGGAAACTCTCTTCTTGCCACCCGGATTTGATCCTGCTGGACCCGCAAGTTCCCGACGCGGATGGGACGCGGTTGGCGCGCCGTCTGCTGGGGGACGAGGAACTGGCCCCCGTACCGATCGTGGCATTAAGCGAGACGCGGACAGGCCCGCAGGACAGTCCCCAGCCGGGTGGCCGGTTCGACGGAAACATCGGAAAACCGGTCGATGCGCGTACCTTGCCCGGGCAGGTGCGGGCATTTCTCGAAACGCCCTGGCCAGAGCCGCCGAACCACGCGGCCTTCCTGCCCCTTCCAGCCACCCCGGCAGCCGATCGCCGGAAAGAGGCCGAAAAACTGCTGGATGCGATTGAAGCGGGTTTGCCGGATTCGCAGTTTGCGCCCGGCGCCCGGACCGGTTTACACCGGCTGGCGGGAGTTGTGGGAGGCCTGCAGCATTACGAGTTGGCCGACTATCTGGAGCGGGCGGAACGGCTCTCGAACGCCTCCACGGCCAGAGCGCGCAGCCGTTTCCGGTCGGTGATCCGTCTCTGCCGCGATCTGGCGCAGCGCGACCCCGACGTGGCTCCCGGGCTGGCGGACCTGCGCGCCGGCTACCTCGATCACCAGCGCGCGGACTTGAATAGCCTGGAACGTGCGCTGAAGAATGGGGACTTCGCCGCTCTGCGCAAGGCCGGGCACAATCTGAAAGGCACGGGGGCCGCCTACGGTTTTGCCGAGCTCACCGATATCGGCAGAGCACTCGAGGCGGCGGCCAAAGACGATAACGCCGCCGCCATCGAGGCCCTGTTGGACCAGATCGATTCGTACATCGGCATGGTACGGCCTTCACCAGAACACTGAGGAGATTATGCAGCAGGAATCCGAGTTATCCGTTTTATTGATCGAAGACGAGCCGGACGCGGCCAGGCTGATCCAACATGTCCTCGCCAAAGGAGGCGGCACGCCCGTGGCAGTGGAGTGGGCGGGCGATCTTCGCACCGGCCTCGAGCGCCTCGCGGAAGGGGACTTTCAAGCCGTTCTGCTGGATCTGAACCTCCCCGACAGCAGTGGTTTCGACACCTTCGCCTGCGTCCGGCAAAGAGCCGGGGATCGGGCCGTCATTGTGTTGACGGGCCACGAAGACGAAGCCCTGGCCCTGCAAGCCGTCCGCGCCGGCGCCGACGAATATCTGATCAAGAGCGAGATCCGGGATCGTTTCCTGGTGCAGCGCATCCGCCATGCCGTGGAGCGCAACCGGCTCCAGCGCCAGGACTCCGGTAAAGCCGTCAAGAACGGGAAGATATTCAGCTTCATCGGCGCCAAGGGAGGCGCGGGAACCACCACCCTGGTGGTCAATCTCGCCGCCGCGTTGGCCCAGGCCGGCAAGACCGTGATGGCGATCGAACTGGTGCCGGAATACGGCTCTTTCGCGGTGCTGTTAAACCATTCGCCGTCGTGGGATATCTCAACCCTTCTCCGGGGCGCACCCGAAATGATTTCGCGCGAAGCCGTGACCTCCTGCCTGGAGGATTTCGGCGCCGGCTTTCGAGCCCTGTGCGGACCGCAGCGGGCGGAGGACCACCGTCCCGTCTCGCCGGAGCAGGCGCGTGCCCTGTTGGGGGTCGCGCGCGCCATGGCGGACTATACGCTGGTCGACGTGCCTTCGATCTTTGCACCGTCGATTGAGGAAGTGATTCAACATTCGTCGTTAACCACGCTGGTTGTGGAACGCAACCGTATTGGTCTCGAAGCCGCAATGGCCAAGATGCCGGCTCTCCAGGCCATCGCCGGGCGCCCCGGCGCCGTGGGCGCAGTCCTCATCAACAAGACTCCTTTCACCGAATTCCTCACGCCCGCGGAATTCAGCAGGCGGCTGGGCTGCGGAATCATCGGCGTCGTCCCGCCGGCAGCCGATTTGTACACCGCGGGGGAACCCGAGGCGCTGCCGGTGCTCAGCCGTCCCGATATGCCCTTTTCTCAGACTGTCCAGTATGTGGCGCGGCGGCTGAACTCGGGATCCGTGCGTTTCCTGGCGGCTTGATGCCGGCTCATAAGAAGTCGCACTTCCCTCTAAAGAACTCCGCCAGAAGCGCCGATAGACAGGGTGTGAAAGGTAGCAGCCCGGTTCGGCTGTATTTCCACGGCAACGTCTGAGCCGGACTGCCGGCGGGGTCCGGGGGGCTGACCTGACCTGAGGCCGCTCGGGCTCGGGCTCTGTGTTGGAAGTAGCTGATCCGAATGAGGTCTTCGAGGGTGGGCCAGAGCCGTGACCAAGGCCAGCCGGTGCTGTTCTCGTGCGCGACAACGGAGTGGGGTTCAGCATGAAATATGCCGATAAGCTGTTCGGGGTCTTCCACCGCCTGCATCGCCGGGAAGACTTCGAAGGAACGGGCGTCGGTCTGGTGACGGTGCAGCGCATCGTTCACAAGCACGGCGGGCGCATCTGGGCCGAAGCGGAGCTGGACAAGAGCGCGACGTTCTATTTCACGCCGGATTCCCCGGGCGAGCCGCGGCCTGGGCCCGAAAGGGAAGATACCGTGGCGGGAGGAAGCTGATGCTGACAGACAAAATCGAGATTCTGCTGGTCGAGGACGATCCGGACGACGTGGAACTGACCATGCATGCCCTAAACGAAGAACACGTCTGCAACCGGATCCACGTGGCGCGCGACGGAGAAGAGGCGTTGGATTTCCTCTTCTGCCGCGGTCCGTACAGCGGGCGAGACCCCGACTGCCACCCCAAGCTCATCCTGCTGGACCTGAAACTTCCGAAGGTGGACGGTCTGGAAGTGCTCCAACGGATCAAACGCGATCCGCGCACCAGGGCCTTGCCGGTCGTGATCCTGACTTCATCCAAGCAGGAACAGGACATGCTGCAGGGCTACCGGTTGGGGGGCAACAGCTACATTCAAAAGCCCGTTGATTTCGAGCAGTTCCGCACGACCATCAAACGGCTCGGCTACTACTGGCTGGTGGTGAACCAGCCGCCGCCCCAGACGGCTTTCGACGGAGGGACTCAGGATGAGATCCTGTCCCGCGTCTGAGGAAAGAACCGCGAGAAGCCCGCTCCGGGTGCTCTTTTTCGAGGACTGCGTCGAGGACATTGAGCTGTGCCTGCGGGCGCTCGGATCCTCAGACTTCGATGTGACATGGGACGTAGCCGTCACACCCGGCGAATTCATCGATCGGGTGCGCACAGTGCCCTATGACGTGATCCTCTCCGACTTCCGCATGCCGTGCGCCACCGGCATGGATGTTTTTGAGCTGATGAAATCCGAGGGGATCCAGACGCCGTTCATCCTGGTGTCCGGCTCCCTCGGCGATGAGAAGGCGGTCGAATGCCTGAAGCAGGGTGTGGCGGACTTCGTTTTGAAGGATCGCCTGGCCCGTCTCCCCATTGCGGTCCGGCGCGCGCGGGAAGAAGCGCGGCTCCGGGTGGAGCGGGCGCGGGCGGAAGAGGCGCTGCGGGCTTCGGAGGCCAGCTATCGTTCTCTCATTCAAAGCGCTCCCTGCGGCATCCTCCGATTGAGCGCCGTGGATGGACGCCTCCTGGATGCCAATGGCGCGCTGGCGGGGATGCTCGGCTACGATGCGCCCGCCGATTTGCTGAACGGCAGCGCAGCCGGCGGTATCGCGCTGGGCCCGGAAGTCCTCTGGCCCTTAACGGCGGCCGGCGGCGGCGTACAGGTGGTAGAGTCCGAGGTCCGGTGGAAACGCAAAGACGGGGCGCAGCTCCTCATCAGGCTCGCCGGGCGCCTCCTGCGCGATGAATACGGCGGTCCTTCCTGCCTCGAGATGATCGCCGAGAACGTCACCGAGCGCCGTTTTGCCCAACAACGGATCGAGCAGTTGAACCGCTTGTACTCGGTCCTCACTCACGTCAACGAGACCATTGTGCGCACGCGAGAGAGCCGTGCGCTTTTCCAGGAGATTTGCCGCATTATCGTCGAGGAAGGCGGCTTTCAAATGGCCTGGCTAGGCCTGCTGGAAGCGGGCACCGGAGCGCTGACCCAATGCGCCAGTTGTCCCCAACAGGAGCAGTACCTTCACGGCATCTGCATTACCGCCAACCGGGAGCCGGAATGCTGCGGGCCGGTTGGCAGAGCCATCCGGGAAAGCCGGCACGTCGTCTGCAACGACCTGGTAGGGGACCCATCCCTGGCGCCCTGCCGGGAGCAGGCCCTGGGACGATCCTTCCGATCCCTGGCGGCGTTTCCGATTGTGAACCGCGGGCGGTCCATCGGCGCAATTACGATCTATGCTGCCGAAAAGAATTACTTCGATAGCGAGAACGTGGCCTTGCTGGCAGAACTTGCTGCCGACGTTTCTTTTGCCCTGGAAAGCATCGAAACCGAACGAATGCGCCACCGCATTGCCGGTGAACTGGATCGGTTTTTTGCGGTCTCGCTCGATATGCTGTGCATCTCCGATCTGGAGGGATATATGCAGAGGCTGAACCCGGCGTGGGAGAAGACGCTGGGCTTCAGCGCGGCGGAGATGTGTTCCAAGCCGTGGGCCGAGTTCGTTCACCCGGAGGACCGGCAGCTTGCACTTGAGGCTCGCTCCCGTCTTCGTTCCGGAGCCGAGGTGCGCCACCTGGAACTCCGCTTCCTGTCGAAGAGCGGCTCTTACAAGTGGCTGGTGGGCAGTGCCACCCCGGCACTCGATCGGGGCGTGGTGTTCGCGGCGATGAGCGACATCACGGACCGTAAGCAACTGGAGGAACAACTGCGCAGCCAGAACCTGATCCTGGAGGACCGGAACCGCCGGATTGAAGCGGCCAGCCGCATGAAGAGTGAGTTTCTGGCAAACATGTCTCACGAGCTGCGATCGCCGCTGAACGGCATCATCGGGTTCAGCGAGCTGCTGTACGACGGCAAACTCGGCGCCCTTCCGGAGCGGCCCAGGGAGTTCGTCGGCCGCATCCACGCCAGCTCCTCGCACCTGCTTCAGTTGATCAATGGCGTGCTGGATCTCAGCAAGATCGAAGCCGGGCACCTGGAGTTTCGTCCGGAGCGGCTGTTCGTTTCTCAGGTCGTCCAGGAGGTGACCGGAATCCTGGGCGGGCTGGCTGCCGAGAAGCGCATCCGGATCGAAACCGAAATCGAGGCGGGAGTGGATGAGGTCACGATCGACGCCGGCCGGCTCCGGCAGGTCCTCTATAACTACCTGTCGAACGCGCTGAAATTCACGGGCGAGAGAGGCTGTGTCGTGGTGCGCCTGAAATCCGAAGGCGCCGCCGAGTTTCGCCTGGAGGTGTCCGACACAGGGATAGGAGTCTCGGAAGAGGACCTGGCGCGGCTCTTCGTGGAGTTTCAGCAACTGGACGCCACGACGGCCAAGCGCTACCAGGGCACGGGACTGGGTTTGGCGCTGACCAAGCGCATCGTCGAAGCCCAGGGGGGCAGAGTGGGGGTGGCCAGCAGGCCTGGCGAAGGCAGCACATTTTTCGCCGTCTTGCCGCGGGCGCCAGTGACGGCCGCAGGCAGCGGCGGCGTTGCCAAGATCCTGGTGATTGACGATCAGAAACTGGACCAATTGCTGCTCACCCGGATCCTGCAGTCGAACGGCTATCTTGTGGAAACGGCCGCGACCTGCGCCGAGGCGTACGAGAAATGCCGCGGGGAGCAGTTCGACGCCATCACACTCGATCTGGTACTGCCGGATGGCCCTGGGTGGGAAGCGCTGGACCGGATTCGATCTTTAGAAAGGCATCGAAACACTCCGGTGGTCGTGATCTCCGGCTGTGAGCGGGCGGACCTCGAGATTCCGGTTGCCGTGGTTGGGTTCCTGACCAAGCCCGTTCGTCCGGACCACCTTATCGGAGCCCTGAAACGGGTTGGAGTGCCGATGAGAATCGTGGAGGCAGCCAATGGGTGAATCGATTCTGGTGGTGGACGACAATGCCGACAACCGGGACCTGACGCAGATCCTGCTGGAATGCGAAGGCTTCGAGGTGCGGCTGGCTGAGGACGCCGCGCAAGCGCTCTCGACGCTCGGGAGCTACCACCCGAAACTGATTCTCATGGATGTCCAACTACCCGGGATGGATGGTCTGGAGCTGACTCGCCGGTTGCGGCAAGACCCCTCGCTGCAGGGCGTGATCATCGTGGCATTGTCGGCCTACGCGATGGCAGCGGAGAAGCAGAATGCGCTGGCCGCGGGTTGCGACGGCTACATCACCAAGCCGATTAACACCCGAACCTTTGCCAGTGCGGTCCGGCAATATCTGGACGCACCAGCGCGGCCGGCGGTCGAGGAAAGCGGTTCGACGCATGACCAGCAGCCACCGCCGGCGGCGTAAACTAAACTAAGCTCCTCAGTTCTTGCCATTCAGGGAACCCGCGCGTTGCAGATCCCGGAACGGTGGTCTCCGCGTTCGCCATGGTGTGCCGGATGGGTTGCGCTGGCGGCGGTCCCCGCGGCCATTTCTCCCCGTCTCCGCTGACAAACGCGCACTCGAATCGCTGCAAGCCGTTGAAAAGGAATGGTGGCGGCGGGGCGACTCGAACGCCCGACCTAGGGATTATGAGACCCTCGCTCTAGCCAGCTGAGCTACGCCGCCGTCCCAGTCCCAAGTGTAGCAAACCAGGCGGTCGGGACGCGATTCAGGGAGACTTCGCCGGACTTCGCCGGACTTCGCCGGATTTCTCGGACAAGTGGCGGAACCCCAATCTGCGGAAAACAGGACCTCCTCAGCCCAGTTTTGCCGGATGTACGGCAGGGTACAAGACCGGGACTGGAACCTCCATCTAAACCACACGCACCAAAGCGCTTACCCAGTCTGCCGTCACTTGGTTCAATTCGTCATGAGGATAGTTCATTACAACCGTT
>JBGPKH010000109.1:0-17893 GCA_041485845.1 Bryobacteraceae bacterium | reverse complement strand
CGCGATGGCCGGCCGGACTTGGTTCTACGATGCGGCGCACAAGAACCTGCAAGGTGCGCGTGCGCGTGGCGGCAGGTGAGGATTGCATCGTTAATTTGAGCTTTTGACGACGTGCGCGGCGCCCGCGCGGACCGCGGCGCGTCCAGCCTGCACGACGGTTGGGAACCACCACCCGGCGGGCGGGCACGCAAGCTGCGTTGCGCGTGCGCCAAATGGTTGTTACCTGGGCACCAGACCCTGCGTCTAAGACGGTAGAATGTCCGGATGGTTGCCGATTGTCGTGTTTGTGCTGGCGTACGTCGTGCTGATGCGGTGGGTGCTGCCCCACTTCGGCGTCCCCACTTGAATGTCGAATACCTGCGACGCCGCGGCGCGGCCTCCTATCGAGTCTCGAGTGCGGCCACTCCCGGCAGACGGATCCCCGCCAGAAACTCCAGCGAAGCCCCTCCACCCGTCGACACGTGGGTGATCTTCCCGGATACGCCGGCGGCCTTGATGGCCTTCTCGGAATCGCCTCCGCCCACCACGGAAATGGCGCCCGAGCTGGCCACGGCCTTGGCTAGCGCGACGGTGCCCTGGTCGAACGGCGGCTTCTCGAAGATCCCCATGGGACCGTTCCAGATGATCGTTTTGGCGCTGGAGATCGCCTGCGAATACTGCTCAATGGTCTTCGGCCCGATGTCGACGCCGGTCTTCCCGTTCGGGATTGTCCCGACCGCTTCGTTGGCGGCGCCGGCCGCGATTTCGGAAACCACCACGTGGTCCACCGGCAGCATCAGCTTGCCGCCGAGGCCGGCGAGCAGCTTCTTCGCCAGTTCGACCTTGTCTTCTTCTACCAGCGATTTCCCGGTGGGCTGGCCCTGGGCTCGCAGGAACGTGTAGGCCATGGCGCCGCCGATGAGCAGCTTGTCGACCACCTTGCCCAGATTCTCGATGACTTCGATCTTGTCCGAAACCTTCGCGCCGCCCAGAATGGCGATGCACGGCCGCTCCGGATTGGTAGTGACCATGCCGAGGTATTTCAGCTCCTGCTCCATGAGCAACCCGGCGGCCGCCTTAGCGACGAACCGGATCATGCCCTCGGTGGAAGCGTGCGCGCGATGCGCCGAACCGAACGCGTCGTTCACGTAGACGTCACACAGGGCCGCCAGCTTACGGGCGAACCCGGGGTCGTTCTTCTCTTCTTCAGGGTGGAAACGCAGGTTCTCGAGCAGCAGGACTTCGCCCCGCGCAGGCAGCATGGCTTCCACGTCGGGCCCGATGCAATCGGGCGCCATTTTGACGGGGCGGCCGAGCAATTCCTGCAAACGCGCGGCCGCCGGCTTCAGGCTCATTTCCGGATTGGGTTTGCCCTTGGGGCGCCCCAGGTGCGAAGCCAGGATGACGCCGGCCCCGTGATCGAGCGCGTACTGGATAGTGGGCTGCGACGACTGGATGCGCTTGTCGCTGGTGATTTCCATTTCGCCCCGCTGGTTCTTTTGCAGCGGCACATTGAAATCCACGCGGATGAAGACGCGCTTGCCCTTCAGGTCGAGGTCGCGTACGGATAGATAGGACATATCGGGCCTCAAATGGATAGTTCCATTTGAGGTTAACACGCGGCGTCGCGGTACTACCGCTGGGGAATAGGGGGTCCGCCGAGGGGGGTCCGCCGAGGGGGGTCCGCCGAGGGGGGTCCGCCGGTGGGGAAGGGCGCGGCGGATGCAAAGCTCCCGGCAATCTTCCAACCTTTATTGGGCGAGCCCGGGCGTGCCGCGAGCGGGGGTTGGGTCTCCCACGCCGGGCTGTCTTCCGGATGGCATTGATCTCGTCTTCGGTGTAAGCGCGCGGATCGAACCCCTCGTGGACCGCGATGTGCATTGCGCCGCCGGAACCCAGCAACGCCACTTGCAGCCGCGGGCCGTTGCGATCGTCAGAAACGTTCCAGGGCCAACCCCTGCGCTGCGGCCGGAAAGGCCGCCGGGTCCAACCGCCGGGTGGCGCCGTGGAGAATGAACGCAATTGGCGGTCAGCCCCTCGGCCGTCAATTTGAACTCCATGCCGGCGCGGTCCATTCTGGTCAGCGCGCCCACTTGACGTATCCCGCCGGCGCGCAGACGATGTGCGGCGCCGGTCACATTTTCAGGTGCACCGCAGGGTCTGGTGAATCCGGGCAAGACTGCGATCAGCCCCGAGGAAAACGTGCAAGGGCCCGCGGGTGAGATTGCGCTGGGAAAGTCCCGCAAAAACGGGCAATGTGGAGTGCGTCTGGCCTCTGCGAAGGGGCGAGGGGAACCTCCTGACGCTCACATTGGACATGAGCTTCAACGCGGGCTTTGCAGGCAAGAAGACGATCTACCTGGCTCACTACGGTCTACTACGCGCCCGAAATCCTTCTGCATGATGAGCGCGACTGTGCCGCGGAGGCGCGCCATGCCGTCTTCATAAGCCGGAATCAGTCGCGGGACACAACCGCCGGGCAGCACCTGGTCCTGGACTTCCGACTCGATGATGGATCCGAAGCGATGCCAGGCGCGGGTGAGCTCGCCGACGAGGATGATACGTTCCGGCGCGAGGCCGGCGACGATCATGCGCATGCCGCGCCCCAGATAGTGCGCCATGTTTTCGAGTGCTTTGGCCGCGCGCCTGTCTCCGTTTTGGGCGCGGCTGAGCAGGTCGAGGAAGGTCAGGTCGCTGGTCTCGGAACTGGACTCGAAGTAGTGGCGGAGGGCGGCGCGGTTGGACGCGAAGACCTCCCAGCAGCCGCGGCCGCCGCAGCCGCAAGGCGGCCCGTTGGGATCGAGAGGGACATGGCCGAACTCGCCGGCCATTCCGTTCAAGCCGCGAACCAGCTCTCCGTTAGCCCATATGCCGGTGCCGATACCCTCGGAGACCGTGACCACCACGAGGTTGCGGCATTCCTCCATGTGATCGAACCAGACGGCGGCGAGCACGCAGGCATTGGCGGCGTTCTCGACTTCCACGTCCAGGCCCGTGGCTTGCACGATGGGGTTGCGGATATCGATCTCGCTCCACTTGAGGTTGGGCGCGAAGACCAGGCGGTCCACCTTGTGGTCGTAGCGGCCGGGGAGGCTGATGCCCACGCCCTCGATCATTTTTTGGCGGCTGGAACGGATGATGCGCTGGATGGATTGAATCAGGCCGTCGAGCGTGACCTTGGGATCGGCCGCAGTCGCGATGATCTCCTGGGAAATGAACTTGCCGTTGGCGTCGGCCAGGGCCACCGTGGTTTGGGTGGGGCGAATGTCCACCGCGATGATGACCCGCTCGTCGTTGAGGCGCAGAAAAGTGGGCCGGCGGCCGCGCGGCAGGCGGCCGGTGGGACCTTCGAGTACCCAGCGCTCGTCGATCAACTGCTCGACGATCAGCGAGACCGTGCTGCGCTGGAGGCCGGAGATGCGGGCCAGGTCGGCGCGTGAAATGGGATGGCGCGTGCGAATGAGGTTGAGCACGATTCGCCGGTTGATGTCGCGAACCACTTCGCTCGACGCGCCCTGAAATTGTTTGCCGCCGGTGGCAGCCGTTTTTCGAGTCACCCTGAACTTACTGTACTTCTTTTGACGCTCCGCTGAGGCGCAGGTTGGGCGGCCCCTGGGAAGCCGGCTGCCGGCCGCCCGCCGAAACGGTGAGTGCGCCTGGCTCGACAACGCGGCGGCCGTCGGGCTTGACGGTGGCAAGCTGGCGCGGCGAGAGAGTGAACTGCACGGTCTTCATTTCTCCGGGGCGCAGGGAGATTCGCTGGAAGCCTTCGAGCGAGCGAATGGGACCGGAGGCTGAACTCAGATAGAGTTGGACCACTTCTTCACCGGCCATGGTTCCGGTATTGCGGACCTCGACGGACACCTTCACGGTGTCGCCCGTCTGTGCCTCGTGCGGAAGATTCAGCCCGCCGTATGCAAAGGTGGTGTAGCTCAGCCCGTAACCGAATGGAAAAAGCGGCTCGCCGGTGAAATAGCGATAAGTGCGGCCTTTCATGTTGTAGTCAGTGAATGGCGGCAGTTATCGGCTGACTTGTAGAAGGTGACGGGCAGTCGTCCAGCGGGGTTGTAGTCACCGAACAGAACGTCCGCGATGGCATCGCCGCCGGCCTGCCCCGGATACCAGGCTTCCACGATGGCGGGGACGTGGTCGCGCGCCCAGTTCACGGCAATGGCACTGCCGTTGAGCAGCACGAGGACCAGCGGCTTGCCCAGCGCGGCCACCTTCTGCATCGACTCCTCCTGAACGCGCGGGATACCGAGTTGGACGCGGTCGCCGCCGGAGAAGCCTTCGACCGGGACGCTCATCTCTTCGCCTTCGAGGCGCGGCGAGAGGCCCATGACCAGCACGACGGCATCGGCGCGTTTGGCGGCGGCGAGGGCGGCCTCCTCTTCGGAGGCGCCGGCGGGGCGCGACCAGACGAGGCGGATGTCGGCGTCGCCTACAAACTCGTGGTAGTCGAGGCGGATCTGATAGAGCTTGCCGGCTACAAGGTCGACCGGGGCGTAACGGTAGTTGCGTTCATGGATGTTGTTGAGGTTGGCGATGGGCTTGCCGTCGAAGTAGAGCTCGAAGGCATTCATGCCGATGGCGCCGAGCTGATACTTGCCGCTCACCGGCGCGGTGAGATATCCGGTCCAGCCCGCCGAAGTCGTCGTCGTTCATGTCGCGGCGAGGCGCAGTGTCCCACCACTGGAAATCAATCTGGGGATCGATGCGGGTGAACAGCGGCTTCGGGCCGGCGGGAACCTGGCCGACAAGTTGTCCCGAGCTGGGATAAGTCAGTTCGCGCGGGCGGTGCCGCTTGCCATCGAAGCTGGCGGAGGCGAAGTACTCGGCGTTGAGGCCCGGGCGGCGGCCGGGGCCGTTCGAAGTGAAGAGGGCGGCGGTGGGGATGGTTTGGAAGTTGGGCAGGTTGGCCGCGAGGTCGCTGCCGCGTGCGTAGAGGACCTGGGCGCGCGAGCCCAGTTTGCGTCGGATGCCGGCCAGCGGGGCGACGGGCGCCGAGGGTTCGCCATTGTAGTTGCCCAGCAGGATTTCGGCGTCGTCCGCATCGGGGCCGATCACGGCGATGGTCTTCAGCGCCTTGCTCAGGGGAAGCGTTTGGCCTTCGTTCTTCAGAAGGACGATGGACTTGCGGGCAGTCTCGAGAGCCAGTTGGCGGTGGGCCGGGCTGTCGTTCACGCTGTACCAAAGCGCGAGGACGGCCGCGGCTCTGTAGTTTAATTGTTGGTTCAAACTATATATGCTCGCGGGAAGGAAATCAAGGGGTAGAATCGGGGATGACATGGCTCGAACGCTTTCATTAACGATGTGGCTCACGGCTGCGCTGTCCGGTCAGACGACGGACCGGGCGGCTGCCTATTTGAATCCCGATCTTCCCGCGGAGAAGCGCGCGGCGGACCTGGTATCGCGGATGACCTTGGAAGAGAAGGTGCTGCAAATGCAGAACGGCGCGCCGGCGCTGGCGCGGCTGGGCATCCCGGCGTACGACTGGTGGAACGAGGCGCTGCACGGGGTGGCGCGGGCGGGACAGGCGACGGTGTTTCCGCAGGCCATCGGGCTGGCGGCGACCTTCGATACGGAGTTGATGCACCGGATCGCGGACGTCATCTCGACCGAGGCCCGCGCCAAGTACAACGAGGCGATCCGCAATAACAACCACGGGCGATATTACGGGCTGACTTTCTGGTCGCCGAACATCAATATCTTTCGCGATCCGCGGTGGGGACGGGGACAGGAAACGTACGGCGAGGACCCGTACCTAACGGGCCGGATGGCCGTGGCTTTCATCAAAGGGATGCAGGGCGACGATCCGCGCTATTTTAAGGTGATCGCGACGGCCAAGCACTATGCGGCGCATAGCGGGCCCGAGCCCTCGCGCCATTCTTTCGACGTCAAGCCGAGTGAGCGGGATCGGAAGGAAACGTACCTCCCGGCGTTCCAGGCGAGCATCGTGGAAGGCAAAGCGTATTCCGTGATGTGCGCCTACAACCGGGTGGATGGCGTGCCGGCGTGCGCCAGCACGGACCTGTTGGAGAAGCAACTGCGCGGCCAGTGGGGCTTTCCGGGGTACATCGTGAGCGATTGCGGCGCCATTGCCGACATCTACCGGTTCCACAAGTACAAGGCAACGGCAGCGGAGGCTTCGGCGGTGGCGGTAAAGGCGGGCACGGACCTGACGTGCGGGACGGAGTACCGGTCGCTGGTGGAGGCGGTCAAGGCGAGGCTGATTGCCGAACGCGAGATCGACCGTTCGCTGGAGCGGCTGTTCGTGGCGCGGTTCCGCCTGGGGATGTTCGACCCTCCAGAGCGTGCCGTTTTCGAAGATCCCGTATTCGGAAAACGATTCGGCGGAACACCGCAAGGTCGCGCTGGAGGCGGCGCGGAAGGCGATCGTGCTGCTGAAAAACGAGAAAGCGACGCTGCCGTTGAAGGGGTCGACGCGGAGGATTGCGGTGATCGGGCCTTCGGCGGACGATCCGATCGCGCTGCTCGGCAACTACAACGGGTTCTCTTCGAAGCACGTGACGCCGCTGGAAGGAATGGAGCGGCAGTTCGCGGGCAAGGCGGAGGTACGCTACGCGCTGGGCGCGACGTACACGTCGCAATCGCCGGCGCTGGCGCCTTCAAGCGCGCTCACGCCGCCGGCGGGCTCGGGGCACGGACTGCTCGCTGAGTACTTCGACAACCCGGAATTTCACGGTCAGGCGAAGCTCTCGCGGGTGGAGGCGCGGCCGTTACTGCAGGCGGGGGTGGTAGACCCGGCGGTGGCGGCGGCGTTTCCCCAGCGCGTGTACTCGGTGCGGTGGAGCGGGATTTTGCGCGCGCCCGCCGCCGGCGATTACACGATCAATCCGGGAGGCGGTTTCGGCCGGCCGGCGACGCGGCTGTTCCTGGACGACAAGGAACTGGTGGCCGAAAGTGCGTTGGGCCGGGGACAGCCACCGGCTCCGCTGCACGTGCCACTGGAGACCGGACACGCCTACCGGGTGCGCGTGGAATATCGGCCGCAGGGGCCGGCGGCGGGCGTGCAGATTTCGTGGATACCCCCGGCGGCGCCTCTGCTGGCGGAGGCCGTGGAGGTTGCGAAGAACGCGGATGTCGTGGTGGCCTTTGTGGGGTTGAATCCGAATCTGGAAGGCGAGGAGATGCGGGTAGCGATTCCCGGCTTCGCGGGCGGGGATCGCACCGACCTCAAACTTCCCGAGCCGCAGGAGAAGTTGATCGCGGCGGTGGTGGCGACGGGCAAGCCAGTGGTGGTGGTGCTGACGAGCGGCAGCGCGCTGGCGGTGAACTATGCGGCGGAACATGCCGCGGCGGTGCTGCAACTCTGGTATGGCGGCGAGGAGGCGGGGACGGCGATCGCCGAGACGCTCGCGGGGGTGAACAATCCCGCGGGACGTCTGCCGGTGACGTATTATCGCAGCGTCGATCAACTGCCGCCGTTCGAGGATTACTCAATGAACGGGCGGACGTATCGCTACTTCAAGGGCGATGCGCTATATGGGTTCGGTTTTGGATTGAGCTATGCGAAATTCGTTTATTCGGGGATTCGGGCGCAGCGGACGGCGCAGGGCGGGACGGTCTCGGTGCGAGTGAAGAACGATTCTGCTCGCGAGGGGGATGAGGTGGTGCAGGTGTACGTGAGCGGAGCCGGGGATGCGATCCGGCAGTTGCGCGGGTTTCAGCGGGTGCATCTGGGGCCGGGAGAGAGTCGCGAAGTGCGGTTCACGGTGGAGGTTCCGAAGAATAAGGTAAAGGTAAGCGTGGGCGGAGGGCAGCCCGCCGGACAGGTGTCGCGGGTGGAGACCAGCATGTAGAGGACAGGCCGGGAGGCCTGTCCTACTGCCTCTTGGCGGTCCATTCGATGGCTTGGCCGCCATCGCCGCCGGCCATTTGAGACGTGAAGTGGATCTCGTTGCCGCTCACCTTGCCTTTGTAGTTCAACTTCATCTCGTTGCCGCCGATGTTGCCGGTGATGGTGAAGGTCACGGTGTCGCCATCGAGCTTGCCATCGTTGATGACGGACTTGCCCATCATGGTGCTGGTGGTCTCGCCGGTGACTTTGGTTCCTTCCACTTTGAAGACGAAGGTGCGTTCCATGTTTCCGTTGGGGCCCTGCGCGGTAGCCTTCCAGGTACCGGTGATGTCAGCGCCGAAAGCGGCGAGAGCGAAGAAGATCGTGGAAATCAGCAAGCGTTTCATAATGGACTCATTTTACACAGGCGGCGGTAACTATGCTACCGGTCAGTGACGCGGACGCCAAACTTCAGGGTTCGCGGTTTGCCTGGTTCGAGCGGCTCGACCCCGAGTCTTACGAAGCATCCGGCCGGCGTACGCGATATCGTGGGCTATTTTGGACTACCAGACGGAGACCGCTGGACGCCGTAGACCGGCCCTGGCGCAGGACGGCAACTGGGGATCGCCCAGCAGGGCCGCCACGCGGTCCTCGAAGCGCTCCGACTTGAAGTTGCTCCAGGCGCTCGGCTTCTTCGCGCACCTCGTCCCAGGAGTACTTCAACACGTGGTGCAGGAAGAGCTCCAGCAGGCGGTGGTGGCGCACGATTTCCCACGCCCGGCGCTTCCCCGCCGGGTTCGGGCGCACTCCGGCGTCGCTGTATAACTTCCTGTCGCCATTCGGCGGAACGCACTGGGTCGCCACGCGCACGTTTCGGGCGCAGCTTGGCTGGACCTTCTGAGATTACGCCCCAGGCGCCGCGCCTGTAATCTCGCTCTTCACATCCGCGAACTTTTCGAAGTTCTTGTTGAAGCGCGCGCTGAGGTCGCGCGCCGCCTTGTCGTACGCCGCCTTATCGGCCCACATGCCGCGAGCATCGAGGAAGCCCGGCGGCACGCCCAGGCATGACTTCGGGACCGCCACCTTGAAGACCGGATGCACCTCCACCGGGACATCCTTCAAGGCGCCGGAGAGCGCGGCGTTCAGCATCGCGCGAGTGTAGGGCAGTTTCATGCGATGGCCCACGCCGAACGGGCCGCCCACCCAGCCGGTGTTCACCAGCCAGCACTGCGCCTGGTGGCGGCGCAGTTTCTCGCCCAGCAGCGAGGCGTAGGTGGCCGCCGGACGCGGCAGAAACGGCGCGCCGAAGCAGGCGCTGAACGTGGCCTGCGGCTCCTTGCCCAAGCCGCGCTCGGTGCCCGCGACCTTCGCCGTATAGCCGCTGAGGAAGTGATACATGGCCTGCTCCGGAGCGAGCTTGGATATCGGCGGCAGCACTCCGAAGGCATCGGCCGTCAGGAAGATCACGTTGCTGGGGTGCCCGGCCACGCTGGGGATCAGCGCGTTATCGATGAACTCCAGAGGGTACGCCGCGCGCGTGTTTTCAGTGACCTCCTCGGAGTCGAAATCGAGCGACCGCGTTTCCGAATCCATGGCGACGTTTTCCAGCACGGTGCCGAAGCGGATGGCGTTCCAGATCTGCGGCTCGTTCTCTCGGGAAAGGCGGATGCACTTGGCGTAACATCCGCCTTCGAAATTGAAAACGCCGTTGTCGCTCCATCCATGCTCGTCGTCGCCGATGAGGCGGCGGCGCGGGTCGGCCGAGAGCGTGGTCTTGCCGGTTCCGGAGAGTCCGAAGAACAGCGCCACGTCGCCCGCTTCCCCCACGTTCGCCGAGCAGTGCATGGGGAACACGCCGCGTACGGGCAGCAGGTAGTTCATGATGGTGAAGGCCGATTTCTTCATCTCGCCGGCATAGCTGGTGCCGCAGATCAGGACGACGCGGCGATTGAAGTTCAGCACGATGCAGGTTTCCGAATTGGTGCCGTCCTCCGCGGGATCGGCCTGGAAGTCCGGCGCGAAAAGAACGGTGAACTCGGGCTCGTGGCCGTCAATCTCGCCGGGATCGGGGCGGATGAAGAGTTGCCGCGCGAAGAGGTTGTGCCAAGCCAACTGACTGACCACGCGCAGCGGCAGCCGGTACTCGGGATCGGCGCCCACGAAGCAGTCCTGCACGTAAACGTCGTGGCCCTGCCAGAAGGCCAGCATACGGGAGTGGAGACGGTCGAAATGGGCCTCCGAGATCGGCTGATTCACGGCGCCCCACTGGATGGTGGCGTCGGTGATCTCATCGCGAACCACGAACTTGTCTCTAGGAGAGCGCCCCGTGAACTGCCCGGTGCGCACCACAAACGACCCATCGCTGGCGAAGCTGCCCTCGCGCCGCTGGACAGCCTGCTCCAGCAGTTGCGGCGTCCCCAGGTTCCACCAGGCAATGTTGATGTTCCGGATCCCGTGATGTTCCAAACCGTAGCGGCTGGGACCTATGCCCGGGTTCGCGGCGTGCTTGTGTTGGATCAGCATTATCGTAATATGGTCTCATGAAGAGCGTTCTGGGGGTATGCGTGGTGGCGCTTCCGCTGTTATACCATCCCGCCCGGGCCCAAGTGATCGAATTCGAGTCGAACGGACTGAAATATCAGACACTTACCAAGTCCGGCGTGACCATCATGTTCGCCCAGATGCCGAGCCACTTGCATACCTATGCCATCATCCAGGTTGCCGTATCGAACGGGTCCGGGGGGCCCTATGTGATCCGGCCGGAGGATTTCAGCTACGTGCGCGCGGATGGCTCGGTCATTCGGGCGACACCCGCGCGGAATGTCGTGCAGATGCTCTTTCAAAAAGGGAGCGGCAACGACGTGATCAAGCTGGTGACGGCGTATGAGGCTTCGGTCTACGGAAACCAGCACTTGAAATCCACCAACGGTTACGAGCAGCGCCGCCAGGCAGCCTTGGCCATGAGCTCCACCAGGCTCCGGGCTGCCGCCACGGCCAGCGCGCTCGCCCTGGTGCAATCCAAGCTGGTGCCGGGCGAATCGACCGATGGCGCGGTATTCTTTGAAACCGAGGGCAAACCGCTCGGTCCCGGCCACCTGGTGGTGCGCACCAATACGGACACGTTCGATTTCAATGCGAGCTCGGACTAGAACGCTCCAGCTTGGCGACGCGCGCGGCAAGGTCGTCGATGGCGCGTTGCTGGGCGGATAGGCTGGCCGCGAAGCTGCTGTCGGTGGGTTCGGCCTCTGTCAGGGATTTGCTCATGCCTGCGGTCTGGAGCATGATAGCCAGCATGTGGGTCTCGATGCGCTCGGTGCGTCGTTCGAGGACGTCGAACCGCACGTCGACTTTGTCGAATCGGGTGTGGATCTCCGCACGGAGGTCCGACATGTTGGCCGTGATGGCTTCGACGGCGCGGTCCTGGCGTTCAATGATGCGCTGCTCGGCGGCGGCGACTATGGCGCCGATCTGATCGAGGTCTTCGGGTGTCATGAAGCGTTGTGGCAGCCACCCATATTGTAGCTTCGCGCGGCGCCGCAGGGATAAGATAGTCCTTGACCTCATCCCTCATGACGGAGACCGCGCTCCGCTTTCTCGCGGCGCTGAGTTCCGAACAACACGCCAGGGCCACCTTCGCCTTCGACGACCCCCAGCGCACACACTGGTCCTACGTTCCCATGGCCAGACAGGGCTTGCCCCTGCGCGAGATGTTGCCGTATCAGCGACACCTCGCCGGCGCCCTGCTCAGCGCGGGCCTCAGCCAGGCGGGCTACATCAAAGCCGTCACCATCATGAGCCTGGAGGAGGTATTGCGCATCCTGGAGAACGCCAGCGCAGAGTACCGCAATCCCGAGAAATACTACTTCTCGATCTTCGGGATGCCGTCGGACACCGGCATCTGGGGGTATCGCGTGGAGGGCCATCACGTAAGCCAGAACTACACGCTGGTGAACGGCCGCGTGGTGGACGCGCCGAGCTTCTTCGGCTCGAACCCGGCGCACGTCCGCGAAGGCCCGCGCGCGGGGCTGCGCACGCTGGCCGCCGAGGAGGACTTGGGCCGTGAGCTGATCGGCGCGCTCGACGCCGGGCAGCAGCAGGCCGCGATCGTGGATCCGGTGGCGTATGCCGACATCCTGACCGCGGCCAGCCGCAAAGCCGCGCTCGCAGGCCATCCGTCGGGCTTGTCCGCCTCCCGTATGACCGCGAAGCAGGCGGGCCTGCTGATGGCGCTGGTCGAGGAGTACGCCCGCAATGTGCCGGGGCCGCTGGCTGAGGCGCGCGAAGAGCAAGTCCGCGAGGCAGGGGACCACCTCTACTTCGCCTGGGCCGGCGGCGTAAACCGCGGCGACCCGCACTACTACCGCGTGCAGACCCCCGCCTTCCTGATCGAGTACGACAATACGCAGAATGGAGCCAATCACATCCACGCAGTGTGGCGCGATTTCACCGGCGACTTCGGCGGGGACCTGCTCCAGGAGCATTACCATTCCAGCCACCAGTAAGGGTGCTTATTAACCGGCTAATCTTTCCTCATTTTTCGGCTGTAGGGAGCCGATCCAGTTGCGAGGCGACGGCGAGCGGCCTCCGATCGAGGCGTTGGAGGTTACGCCGAGTTTGCTCATCGCCGAGTTGGCGGCGATACCTCTCCGGGAGGTAGCGTGTGGCGGCCAGGGCTTGGCGGATGCCCGGAAGGTCGGCATTGGCGGCGGAGTTGGGAACCGAGAGGGTGGGCAAGCGATGCGGCTGGGCGGCATTCTGACGAGCCGCGCGGAACTCACGCTGTAGATCCAGTTGCGTGACCTCCACATAACGCAAGGTCATGCGGATATCTTTGTGGCCCAGCAGTTGCATCAGAGCGGGAAGACTGACGCCGAGGCGGGGCATCTCCGAGGCGAAGCTGGGCCGCCTATGCCGAGATCGGCATAGGCGCCACTATGCCGAGTCGATCCGTTCGAGGTTCTCGATCTCCTGTTCTTTGTGGTAGATCCCAGACTCCAGAAACTGGTATAGGAGGGTGCTACCGCACCGTGGGGTACTTGATCCCGAGCTGCTCGAGGTAGTTGTCGTACTTCGACGGATCGTAATAATACTGCTTCATGCGTTCGCGATACTGCTCCATGATCTTCTGATTGAGCCACACCGCCGGCTTGTCGTCGGGGCGCAGGAAGCTCTTGTACTTCAGGTCCCTGGTCTGCACGTTGTTGAAGTAGTCCCAGGCGTTTTTGACCAGCTCGGGATGGAGCAAAATGTCAAGCATGGTCATGGCCTGCACCTTGGCGCCGGCGATTACGCCCTTGTGCGCGATGGGGGTGGCCATGGCGATTCCGTTGGCCCAGTTGTGTCCGGGGCCGCCGGGAATGTTCGACGGGTACCGCAGCGTGATGGTGGGCACGTTCCAGGAGACGTCGCCGATATCGTCGGAACCCCCGCCGGTGGGACCGGTGAACGGGCCGTCGCCGCCGTCGGCCGCAGCCGGATCGGGCGTTGGGCGGGGCGGCCGCATCTCCTGGAGCTTGACAGCGAGGCCGCGCACCGGAACCTTCAACTCGGCTTGCAGCCCTTTGGCCAGCTTCTGATCGTCTTCCGACCACGCGGGCAGCCCGACCTTTTTGATGTTCTCGTACATGGCTTCGGCGATGGGCCGGTTGAAATGGCCGGGCCACGCGCTGCCCAGCAGGCGCGAGGTGAAGGTGGTGTCGGTCATGAGCGTGGCGGCCTTGGCCATGTTGTCGCCGATGCGCCACATGTCCATGATGTGATCGTAGTCGGCCTCGCGGAAGAAGTACCAGACGCTGGCCGTGGGCGGCACTACGTTGGGCTGGTCGCCGCCGTTCGAGATGACATAGTGCGAGCGCTGCGCCAGGCGCAGGTGCTCGCGCCGGAAATTCCAACCCACGTCCATCAACTCCACGGCGTCGAGCGCGCTCTTGCCGCGCCAGGGCGCGCCGGCGGCGTGCGCGCTCTCGCCCTTGAACAGGTACTCGACGGAGACCAGGCCGTTCTGGTTGAGCGACGGACCCCACGAGACGCCAAGGTTGTTGGCCACGTGGCAGAACAGCACCGCGTCGACGTTCTTGTACAGGCCGGCGCGCACGAAGTACGCCTTGGTGGCTACCAGTTCCTCGGCCACGCCCGGCCAGAGCTGGATCGTTCCTGGCAGGCGCTCGCGCTCCATGATCTTCTTCACCGCGAGAGCCGCGAGAATGTTGAGCGGCACTCCCGAATTGTGCCCTTCGCCGTGGCCCGGCGCGCCTTCAATCAGGGGCTCGTGCCAGCCGACTCCGGGCTTCTGCGAGGCCTGCGGAATGTCGTCGATGTCGGAGCCCAGCGAGATGACCGGCTTGCCCGATCCCCACGTGGCCAGCCATGCCGTCGGGATGCCGGCGACGCCGCGCTGGATCTGGAAGCCTTCCTTCTCCAGGATGCCGGTGAGGTACTTGGACGTTTCGAATTCCTGGAAGCCGAGCTCGCCGAAGCTGAATACGCTGTCCACCATCACCTGGGCCTGCTTCTTCATGCCATCGATCTGGCCGGCCAGGTCGGCCTTCATGGCGGCTTCTTTGTCGGCGGCGACTCTGGGCTGCGCGAGCGCGCAGGTTGCAGCTAGCAGGGCAAGGGCGAGTTTTTGCATATAAGTGATAGTTTATGCCCTAAAGGGGGCGCGGTGTTGGGATTCACGCACCAGACCGCACCAGACCCGCGAGTTCGTCCAGGCGAAAAAGCGCCATTGCCGGCAAACCTCGGAAGGCGCCGCGACGGGCATCCGCGATGGATGGTGCAGGCCGGCCTGCTCCACAGCCTGGGCAAGGTGGTCTGCTCATACGGCGAGCCGCAGTGGGCTGTCGTCGGGGACACCTTCCCGGCAAGCTGCGGGTATTCGGACAAGATCGTGTTTCCGGAGTATCTTGCGGCCTATCCCGATTCCGCGGTGCCGCAGTGCCAGACCCGGCCCGGAGTGTACGAGGAAGGATGCGGGCTGGCTCGCGTGAAGCTTTCGTGGGGGCACGACGAGTACCAGTACCACGCGGTGAAAGACTACCTCCCCGGCGAAGCGCGGTACACGATCCGCTACCACTCCCGCTATCCCGGTCATCGCGACGGCCAGTACGGCTGCCTCATGACGGAGCGCCCGAAGCTGGCCGCGGTGAAGCCCTGCTACGACGAACTGGTGAACCCGTACTTCCCGGCGAAGATCGCGTGGTGAAGGAGATATGGGCCGCGGGTGGGAGGCCCACTGGGGGCCCACTGGGTCCGCCCCACTGGGTCCGCCCACCGGGTCCGCCGCCCCGACGGAATCGCCGCGTGATAGATTGGATGGCGCGAAGCCTATGCGAACTCTACTCGTAGCGTTTCTGCTGGCGGTCTGCCCGGCATTCCCGGCCGACCAGGATTTCAACGGCAGGTGGGACATCACCACGGCGCAGCCGCGCCCGCGCGCCTGGTGGCTGGAGCTGACCGGGGTCGGAACGGCGAAGCCCGCCGGGAAGTTCGTGAGCGCCTATGGCGGCGACATGAACAACATCGACACCATCGGCGTGGAAAACGGCGAACTGCAGTTCGTCATCGCGCCCCCGGGCCGGTCCGGCGGGGCGCCGGCGCGGAAAATGATCTATCGCGCGCGCCTGGCTGGCGATAAGCTCGATGGCGCGTTGCAGACCGAAGGTCGGACTGAGCCGCCGCTGAAATGGACGGGCGTGCGCGCTCCCCGGATTCCGGACCGCGACGACGGCACGTGGAAGGAAGGCACGCCGATCGCCCTGTTCAATGGGAAAGACGCATCGGGATGGCACGGGCTGGCGCCGGGTGCGGAGATGAAGTGGAGCGTCCAGGACGGGATTCTGCGCAACGCCCCGCCCACCACCGACATCGTCTCCGACCAGAAGTTCTGGAATTTCAAACTGCACATCGACTTCCGGATCGTGGAGCGCTCCAACAGCGGGATCGGGCTGCGGGGCCGCTACGAGATCCAGGTGCTGGACGATTACGGCAGGCCGCCCAACTCGCACGGGGCCGGCGCCCTCTATGCCCGTTTCGCTCCTGCGGTCAATGCCAGCAAGCCGCCGGGCGAGTGGCAGAGCTACGACATCCGGCTGGTGGGACGGCAACTGACGGTGGTGCACAACGGGACCAAGGTCCTCGACCAGGTGGAGGTGGAAGGCCTCACCGCGATCGCCAACAATGCGGATGAAGCCGAGCCCGGCCCGTTCATCGTCCAGGGCGATCACAGTTATATCGAGATCAAGAGCTTTGTGGTGACGCCGTTGGTGCATTAGCCGGAGCTCAACAGCCGGCGCCGGACGGGTGTCCCCGCACAATTCTGCGCCGGCCCCTAAGCTTTTCGCGGCGGTACGCCGATGTTGTGCTTAGAGCAATGTTCGAGCACATGCAAAAGCGGGCCGCCGGCAAATCGCGGCAGGATTGGAAGCCCCTGGTGGTTTGCCCCAATATACCCATGGGGTTGCGCATCCGCTCAGCGCTGACCGATCAGGGCTTTGCGGAGGTGTGCGTCCTCTCGCAGTATCCGCGGGCGGGCGAGATCGGCGAACTGGTGGCGCGACAGGGATGCAATCTCTGTTTCCTGGACGTGGCGTCAAACCCGGAGCAGGCGCTGCTGCTGGTCACCGAGGCGGCGGCAGCCGTCCCGGTGGTGGCGTTGAATCCATGCAACGATGCGGACCTGATCCTGCGGTGTTTGCGGCGCGGCGCCTGCGAGTTTCTGTCGGAGCCGACGGCGGAACAGGTGAGCGGCGTGCTGGAGCGGCTGGCGCGGCAGCGCGCGCCCGTGACGCCGCCCGAGAGAACGTCCCGGGTGTATTGCGTGATGCCGGGGAAGGCGGGTTGCGGAGCCAGCACTGTGGCCGCGTACCTGGCGATCGAGCTGAAACGCAGCGGCGCGTCCAAGGTGCTGCTGGTGGATACCGACCTCGTGGCAGCCAGCATTGCCTTTCTCTTCAAGCTGAAATCGGACTTCCATCTGGGGGATGCGGTGCGCGACTGGAGCCGCATGGACGACGACTTGTGGGCGCGGCTGACGGTGCCCTATCAGGGCGTGGATGTCCTGCTGGCGCCGCAAAGCCCGGCGACCTGCGTGGAGATCGACCGGCGGTCGGCGGATGAGCTGCTGGCCTTTTGGCGAAAGCACTACGAAGCGATCGTACTGGACCTGCCCGGGGCGCATTCGGCGGGATTCGTATTCGCGGCCATCTGCGACGAGGTTCTGCTGGTCACGACCAACGAACTGGCCGCGCTTCACGCCACCAGGCGTACCATGGAATGCCTGGAAAAGGTCTCCGTGGACAAGTCCCGCCTGAAGCTGCTGGTGACCCGCTACACGCCCACCACGGGTCTCCATCGCGAAGACGTGCAAACGGCGCTGAAGCTGGAGCCGTGGGCGCTGTTGAGCAACGACTACGAAGGCGTGCAGGCCGCCCTTCTCGAGGGGAAGCCGGTAGCGCCGGGATCGTACTTCGGGCGCGGCATTCGCGCGGTCGCCGAGCGTTTGCTGGGCAAAGAAGAGGCGCCCAAGAAACGCGCGCCGTTTTTCGGGCTCCTGCCCTCGCGAAACTGACCGGCGGCGATCGGATCAGACAAATCACTCCTGAAACTAGGGGTTCCTGTGGATAGGCCTGGAGACCGGTGGCTGTTACTGTCGAATACGAAGAAGTTTCCCGGAGTGTTTTGGGGAAAAACCAGATGCAGCTCTCCTTAAAGAAGTTTTGGAGTGATACCCAGGGGCAGGACCTCGTGGAATACGCTCTCGCCGCTGGCATGGTGGCGGTAGCGGCCGTGGCTGCCATGCCCGCGCTCCAAGCGACCCTCAACAATGTGTTCACGAAAATCGCCTCGATCGTCGACGCGCACGTGCAGTAACGCGAACCCATTGCGCGGTGAAGCTATGCGGCAGCCGCGGATGTAAGGAACGCGAGTGAGCAGTCCCGGCACTCGCCAAACCGAAACCAACCGCACCGGCCCGCGCCGGCCCGGCGGACAGACAGGAGTGATTCTAACATGATCAATCGAATTCGGAACGCAAATTTCTGGCAGGATTGCCAAGGGCAAGACCTCGTCGAGTACGCGCTGATGGCGGGCATGGTGGCAGTGGCCGCAGTGGCG
>JBGPKH010000108.1:0-17895 GCA_041485845.1 Bryobacteraceae bacterium | reverse complement strand
AGCGGTTCAAACGTCTGGTTGACCAGTGGATCGACCTGAGTATCGAGCACTCACGGCTGACCATGCAGATGGCGGAACCTAAGGCTAACTGATAGGCCGGGAACTCGGTACTCTCAAGTAAGATGTTAAGGCTCAATTTTCATTAAATGGAGAAGAGAGTCATGGGTATGTCTCGAAGGCGATTCACGAAAGAATTTAAGGAAGCCGCCGTGAGGCGGCTGGAACTGGGAGCCTCCCTAGCCGAGGTGGTGCGAGCCTGTGAGGTGAGCGCGAGCGTGTTGCAGCGCTGGAGGCGCGAGTTGCGCAACTATGGGGCCAAGGCGTTCACCGGCAATGGCAAGCCGCGGACCGAAGCAACGCAGGTGGCCGAACTGGAACGGAAGGTGGGCCGCCAGGCCATGGAGATCGATTTTTTGGAACGCTGCTTGCAGCATGTCGAGGAGCAGCGCAGGCTGCAAGCATTGACTACACGCGGCTCGTCTACCCGTACATCGAGAAAGAAATGAGCTTGGCCACACTGCTTCCTTTGTGGCGACTGTGTGAGTTGGCGGCGGTGAGCCGGGCGGGCTTCTACCGCTGGCAGCACGCGCCGCCGTCAGGAGACGCCGATCTGGATTTGCGGGACGAGATCCAGCAGATCGCCTTGGAGTGGCCCTGCTACGGTTGGCGGCGAGTGCAGGCCGAGTTGGAGCGCCGCGGCTGGGTGGTGAATCACAAGCGGGTGCGGCGCTTCATGCGCGAGGACAACTTCCTGTGCCTGCGCCGGCGGAAGTTCGTAGTACAGACCACCAACTCGAATCACGATTGTCCGGTGTACCCGAACCTGGCTGGCAGCATGCAGTTGACCGGCATAGATCAGCTTTGGGTTGCCGACATCACCTACATCCGGCTGGAGAACGAGTTCGTTTACCTGGCGGTAGTGCTGGATGCCTACTCGCGACGGGTCATCGGTTGGGCACTGGACCGCACCCTGGAAGACGATCTGTGCATCGCCGCGTTGCGCATGGCGCTGCGTCTGCGATCGCCTGGGCCGGGTCTGGTGCATCACTCCGACCGGGGCGTCCAGTATGCCTCGCGTGAGTACACCGGCCTGCTAAAGGAGCATCAGATCCGAATTAGCATGAGTCGCAAGGGCAACCCATACGATAATGCGACCTGTGAATCTTTTATGAAGACGCTGAAGTACGAGGAAGTCTACCGGCAGGAATACCGTGACCTGGCGGAAGCACGGGCGTCGATCCAGCAGTTCCTCGAGAAGGTGTACAACCAGAAGCGGCTGCACTCGGCGCTGGGCTACCTCCCTCCCGTTGAGTTCGAACAAACGCAGTCGGCTTCTGCGGGAGCGGAGGCCCGGGCATGATTCGTACACACAGCGCGCCCTGGGGCGGGAAAGGCCGCCCGCGCGACCGTGCGGCGCAGGTAGTCATCGGGGTCCCCATGGCGGCGGGGAAAGTGTGGGCTGGCCAACCGCAAGATGGCTTGGATCTCGGTTGCGGCCATGCCCTGCGACCACAACTGCCTGGCGATCCACAGATCCACGATGCTCCAATCCGGCTGCGGAAAACGCTCCTCAATGTGCCATCGCTTCATCCAGTATTGGTAGGGTTCCACCGCCTGTGCAGCAGTCAATGGTGGCGTGGCTTCCTCTGGCGCAGTGAACATGCCGTTGGATCGGCCGCTCGGTGGAGCTCCAGCCGTTGGTGGCCCTGCGGGCCACTGGGGAATGTTCCGCAACAAGGCATCGGCGTTGCGCGCCAGGCCCGCGCAGGCGTACACGACCTTCACCCAGGGCGCCCATCCCCCGGGCAGGCGTCGTTGCGGCTTTTGATTGGTGAAGCCGGCCAGCCTTCCCAGATGGCGCCAATCGGTGCTGGCCAAGTCTCCTCCATAGGCGAGGACCAACTGTTTGCCGACAGCCGTTGCGACCGCGGGATTCAACGGGGATGTGCGGATGCGAATCCAGGTCTGGAGATGGCCCGGGCTAGTCTGGAGCACCACACAGGGATCATGCCCGTTGGCGCGCATGCGATCGATGACCGCCTGGTCGCCGCTATCGAGATCCACCAGAATATAGCCGGCGTTTTGGCCCTCGGCGTAAGGCTGAATGTAGACCTCACATCCCTCGCGATTCCGGATGCGCAGGAATCGCACGGTGGCCGCATGGGTCAGTTGGGAAGCCGTCCAAAGCCGTTCACCGGGAAACGGCTGTCTGGTGGATTGCTGAATCAAACGGATCAAATAGAGGTCACGGGGCATCGCCGCAAGCTGGCGACGAATGGCCCGCAAAGTGAAACTGAGTCCGCGGTCGAACACGGACACAATTTTGTAATTGAAGGCCGCTGCAGTACAATTGATTTTCAGCGAGCAGCAAGCAGTGTCTTAACTGATCGTCTCAGCCGAGGGGCCCACCCCAGAACGCGCGCCCTGAATCCGCGTGGCGAGCGACGCCGCCGCTATGTTCCTGCCACCGGCGCACCGCGACGTCGCAATACCGCGGTTCGAGTTCGATCACACGCGCCTGGCGCCCGGACTTCTCGCAGGCGATCACCGTCGTGCCGCTCCCGCCGAACGGGTCCAGGATCGTGTCGCGCGTCTTGCTGCTGTTCCGGATCGCGCGCTCGACGAGATCCACTGGCTTCATGGTCGGGTGTTCCAGATTTGCCATGGGCCGCTTGATGAACCACACGTCGCCCTGGTCGCGGGCGCCACACCAGAAGTGGTCCGTGCCCTCGCGCCAGCCGTACAGGATCGGCTCGTACATGCGCTGGTAGTCCGACCGGCCCAGCGTGGAATGGTGCTTGGCCCAGATCACGAACGTGGACCAGTGGCCTCCGGCGTCGGTGAACGCCTGGTAGAGCGTATGCAACTCCGACGAGGACATGCACATGTAGATGGCGCCCTTGGTTGCCGCCAGCAGGTTGGCCGAGGCGTCGCGCAGGAACTCATAGAATTTGCCGGCCAGCGCGTCGTTGCCAATCTTCAGCTTCCTGGCGGTCTTGCCCTCGTAATCAACGTTGTATGGCGGATCGCAAAACGTCATGTCGGCCAGGCCTCCGGCCAGGACCTTCTCCACGTCGGCCATGTGCGTGGCGTCGCCGCACAGCAGCCGGTGGCCGCCCAGGATCCACACGTCGCCCGGCACCGTGACGACCTTGGCGTACTGGTCCGGAACCGCATCCTCATCGGTCAGCCCGTCTTCCGTCTCCTCGGGATCGCGGAGCAGCTCCTCTACCTCTGCGTCCGAGAAGCCAACCACATCGAGGTTGAATCCATCCTGCTCGAGGGATTTCAACTCGACGCGCAGCATGTCCTCGTCCCATCCGGCGTTCATCGCCAGTTTGTTGCCGGCGAGCACCAATGCGCGGCGCTGCGTCTCGGTGAGGTGGTCGAGCACGATCACCGGCCCTTCGTCCATCTGTAGTTTGCGGGCGGCCGCGAGGCGCGCGTGGCCCGCGATGATGGTGCCGTTGGCGCTCACGAGGAGGGGATTTGTCCACCCAAACTCGACGATCGAGGCCGCCGGTCCCGAGATTCAGCGTTTACCCACGTGGCAAAGGGTCCATGGTCCCCAGATCGAGGTCCGGACAGGGTCCAAAACGCAGAAACCGAGGTCCAAGGGGCACCGCGGCTGATCGGCGGCGTGAACACACCGCCCGGCGACAACAGCCAGTTCTATTCGCCGACCACTGGTTTTTCCGGCGATCAACGCGCCGATGGGATTCACGCGAGGTGGCACGCTTCCGCCGGGCATGACGATCTACGGCCGGGCATGGTCGGAAGCGAAGCTGCTGAAGTTCGCATACGCGTACGAGCAGACGACGCACCATCGCCGCGCGCCAGCAAGCACTCCACCCGGGGTTTCTCTGGGGGGCCAGCATGCCAGCATGCGCGAGCCATGCCATCGCGCATCCTCCGGATTGTAGTATGCTGGGCGGGGATTCGTCCGTCTTTGCCCATGCATCCCGTCCTGAAATTCAGCGGCCTGCAGGCCCCGAATGACAACGAGACTTTTGGCGCCTTCGTTCAACGAGTGTGCCAGGGCAAGGTCACGTGGCAGGAGTTCGCGCGCTTCAACTGGGGCGCCGGAGACCCCATCGAAGTCAACCGCTGGCTGGCCGAAACCGTGGGCCTGTCGCAAATCGACGCCAACAACCCGGAGAACTCGATCTGCCTGAAGGAGCGCGGCCGCAACATGAACCTCCGCGTGCCGCAACTGTACGACGCGGCTTCCCTCGCGCTCGATACCACTCACACCGTATTCGTTCACAAACGCCGCCCGCCGAACGCCATCCGCATCACCCAGCTCAGCCGCTGGTTCCTGCCGCATTACGAGAATTGCGACCTCAACTATGGCCTGGAGGGCCTGCACGAGACCGCCGACCACGTGGCCATGGAAGTTTGGGCCAGCAACTATTGCAAGGCCACCGCTGTGGCCGATGGCGAACTGCTCCACTACCGCTACGCCGCGCTGGACCTGCCGGTGTTTCAAAAGGAGCTCAACGACGCCGGACAGGCCGATGAGCGCGCCACGCCCAATGTCACCGATTACAGCGGCGAATCCACCGCCACCGACGGCGTTCTGAAGAAGCGTGGCGCCACCGATCGCTTCCTCAATGCGGCCAACTCGCCTTACTCCGTCGTGCTCAAGTACTACAAGCAGGCCGCCGACGCCAAAGCGCGCATCGTCATCGGCGACTTCTGGCCGCAGTTTCCCGCCGCGGCGCTCGATCCCGCCTCCCTCAAGCTAAAGTGGAAGGCCAAAGACTGCTCGCGCCTCCAGTACGGACTGATCCAGGTCTACGACGGACAGGACAACCTGGTCTGGTGGAAGGCCCTCGAACCCGCCGACTTCTCCGACGGCGATCACCAGCTCGACTGGAATACCTGGGTCACCAGCAGCGGCTACAACGTGACCCTGGCGAAGCTGCCTTACCGCGTCCAGATCCAGGGCCACACGCCCTTCGACGAGGCCAACGGCCTGGCCGTCGCCGCCATGCAGACCGAAGTTCGCATCTTCCAGCACGACGCCATCGGCGCGCAGCCTCCCGCGCAACGCCACACCGAACCGCAATGCCTGGAGCTGGCCCTCGCCCCCTTCCTGCCCGTGCGCACCGCCGCTTCCCCCGCCGCCGACGTCCTGCCCGGCGAGGGCACCCGGAAGTGGTACAAGCTCAAGCTCGCCGATGCCGGCTACCACCCCGGTCCGGCGCACGAGGAAGACTCCACCGACCACCTGACGCTGGCGCTGAAGGAATTCCAGCGATGCGTGCCCAAGAACGGCGGCCCGCCCCACAAGCGGCTCCTGGCCAAGGGCAAGCGCGATGGCGATACCAAGGCCGTCCTGGCCAACGTGCCCGCCGCTTATCAGCGGCCGCTGTTCGCCACCTCCGCGCGCGCCGATCAGACTCTGGCGCAGGCCGGTCCGGTGCTGAGCCAGCCGGCTTCCGATCTCGTGGTGTGGGTGGAGGATCGCCACTATTACACGAAGATGGACGCGGGAACAAAGAAGCGCCTCCCGGACTCGCGCCTGGCGCTCGACGGCTACGGCGGGGACATGACCATCAGCGACGATGACCGGATGACGGTCGAGTCCAAGAGCGTTGCGCGTCCCTGGCTTCCGCTACAGGTCAAGATCCCGTTGTTGACCAAAGCCGATGTGTTGCTGGCGACCGGGGCGGCGCTCCCCAACTACCAGCCCGAAATGCTGGAGGCCACCGGGCCGCTGCGCGTGGATTGGAAATTCACCGAGCTCGCGCCCGACTACACTAACATCGACAGCGCCAATTACAACTCGGACGGCCGCGTGGTCACCCGTACACGCCGCTTCGTCCGCGCGACCATCGATACCCTGGCCGCGGGAGCCACCCACAACGGTCTGCCTGTGGCCAACTGCCCGGACTCGCATGGCGGCATCCGCACCGCCGCCGACTACCACAAGCAGCCCTTCGGACTCCTGAAGGAGAGCCTGGCGCCCTGGCGCGCCGTGGAGGATCCCGGCCCGCAATCCGTCTGCACGCTGGCGCACGACGATCTCGACCAGAAGGACAAGAAGCTGCATCCCACTCATCGGGGCTATGCCGGTGTCTACTTTCGGCCATCGCGCATCTCGGGTGACGGCTACCGTCTCCAGATGAACGTCAGCCTGCAAGCCCATCCCGGCGCCGGCGAAGATCATCCCAATCGCGCCCTGCTGGCGCGCCGCTACACCCATTTGCCGCAAGGCCACTCCTGCACCCTGCGTTTGTGGCGCAAGACGATCTTCCGCGGCTATTCCGAGTGGTCCACGCCCAATCCCATCGCCTACGCCGCTTTCTCGGCTCATACGGCGCATCAGTATGAGGCGGCGTTCGTACACTTCGCGCACGAGAGCAACGCGCCGCAAGTTCATGTCTTGCCGCTGGACCCCGCCGTCCCCGCCGACGTGAAGAAGTATCGGGACCTCCTCTCTGGCGGCATGTCGCGGGGCGGCAAGCGAGCCTGGTATCCCAAGAAGAATAAGATGACCTTGTCCCGGGCCAATCACTGGCCGTTCCTCAATGAGGCTCATTACGGGCTGCCCTGGCGCAAATACCCGGCGCTCGACCTCAACAGTTTCGGTAGCTTCATGGACGACGTCAATAATCAGTCGATCTTCCAGTATTCCGACAACCTGATGTTCGAACTGGTCCACCGCGTCGAGCGGAACACCGGCCACTTCGCGGGCCACTACTCGGTCCTGTGGCAGGCAGTGCCCCAGATGTGGCTGCGCATTTACGTCTGTAACGCGGCGGGCCAACACCCGGTCCTCGCGCCGGAACGTCTCCAGGCCGAGACACGCGCCCTGGGAACCAAGTGCCTGCACTGCGGGGGCCGTTTGCAGTTGGGCTATGTCAAGTGGTACCTGTGCGCCAACGGGGATCAGTTCCGCGCCACCGAGTCGAATGCGGCGGTGGATGCCAATCCTCCGTGTCCCACGTGCGGCGCCGCCGTGGTCGCGGACCCCACACCGCAGGTACCGCCCCACGGCAGCCCGGATGTGACACAGTACTGGGGGCAGGGCTTCAGCGAGCCGGCGATTGGCCAGGCGCTGGGCACGCTCTGGCTGTATTTCGACAGCACACTGTTGGGGAACGGCAACCGCATGGCCCACGAGTACGGGCACAACCGCCGGCTGGAGCACACGCAGTCGGTCGATCCGACGTACAACGGGGCATGGCCCAACGGCTACGACGCGCGACAGCACGATACCGACGTCAATACCACCTTCGTCTTCACCGCCAGCCAGATCGCGCGGCTCTACAATCAATGGGACCATCGGTGTATGATGAGTTACTGTCCGGATCCAACCCCTGGCGGCGATAAGGACCCGTTGCGCTACTTCTGCGGCAAGTGCGCCCTGAAGCATCGCGGATGGAGAGTATGGAACGTCGCTCAACCCGGCGGCGGGCTTACGGATCCATGATGCGCGCACCTTCCATGCCGCGGCTGGCCGCGGTATTCATCAACCTGGCCGCCATGATGGGGCTACACTCTCAAGGAGGACCTCGGCCGGTGAGCGATCTGTCAATCGAATTGAAGCCGCTGCGGCAGCGGGTGCTGGTGCAGGAGAGCCTCCCGGTGACCACTTCGTTGGTCAACCGCGGCACGTCCGCGACGCCGGCGCCGGCCGCCAATGGTCCTTCGCCGTTTGCATACGAACTGCGGCCCACCGCCGGCGGGGAAGGGACCCGAGTCGTCTCCTCCCAACTGGCTAGAGAAGCCACTTCCAAAGGCACGCCGCAACTCCAGCCTCCGCTTCCCTTCCAGATCGGACCGGGGGCGTCCGTTCCAAGGCGGGAGGACCTGGCCGCCATCGCGGTGCGCCCTTTTGCGCCGGCATCCTACGCCATCACGGCGTCCACCGAAATCCCGTATCCCCTCGGCCCTTCCGCACCCGCCAGCGTCCAGGTGGTCCCTCCGCGGCTGGTGGTAGCGGCCGCCGCCGTGGATTCGTCCTTCGACCGCCCCATGGCATTCGTCCACGCCGAGGCGGACGGCGCCTTCCCAGTGCTCGCCCATTACAGTGACGCGAGCAAGGTGGAGGCCACCGTCTTCCAACGAGCCGCCACCCAGGAGCGCTGGCCGAAGCCCGATTCCATCGCCGTAAGTGTTCCCACCGGCGCCGAGGCGCAGACCCGGTGGGTCGCGTGGACTGCCGGCGGCACGCTTCGGGCAACCCGCGACTGGGAGCCCTCCCGCACCCCAGCCCTGCTCCACATCACGCTCCCCGGCGCCGGGGCGCGCCTGCTCTCACCGGGCTACTTCTTTGGCGATGATTCCGGCCTCTTCCTGCTCCTCGACGGGGCGGTGCTGCACGCGTACCGGGTCACCGGGACGGCTATCGCGAAAGCGTGGTCGGCTACCGTGGGCGGAGGAACGCCGGAGCGCGTCCTCGTCCGCTACGCCGGGGGCGACCGCGGCGAGGGCGCCGTGCAGGTGGTTTCCCTATCGGGCGCGGGTGGCCGCCACAGCCTGTTCCTTCAGGCCTGGAACGTCAAGGACGGCCGCGAGGTCCTGCCCTCACGACTGCTCTCCCAACTCGCGTTCCCCCTGCTGGCCTGGTACATGCCGGTAGCCGGCAAGGCCCGTCCCGTCCGTCTCCAGGTCGTCAGCGGACCCGCGCCCGATGGACGCTTCGCCAGCTTGGCGTATCAACTGGAGAAGAACACCGTGCGCATTCCCACCCAGCCCATCCCGCCGCCGCCCGGCACTGTGCAACAGTGGGCCGTGACGGCCGCCGGTAACGGCATGGTGATCGTTGCGGCGCATAGCGGCGGCAAGATCCTCTCGCTCACCCTCCCCGGCGCCGCGTGGCGCACCCTGGCCGACAATGTCTCCGCGGAGTCCTTCTTTGATGTCTATGCCAACTTCGACCGCGCCCGGGTCCAGTGGCTCGACCCCCGTTTTGGATTTCGTTATGCCGGTCTCGGCGCCCAGTAGAGGTCACGCCGATTCGAGACGCACCATCTCCCAAACCTGGTTGGCGTCGCTCATCTTCTCGAGTTTCCCCTTTCCTGGGTCCAGACAGTTCCAGTAGCAGGGTTGGCCGCCGGCCGTGGTCTGGTTCACTTTGTTCTTGCCGGGAAGATCCATATCAACCTGCACTCCATCCACCGGCTGCTTGCTGTCGTCATCCACCACCTTGATCCGAATCCAAGGCCGGCTGCGCAGTTGCAGGGTCACGTTCTTGTTGTCTCCCGGAGCCAGAGAGACTTTCTCGTCCCGCACCGTGCGCCAGGTCTCGTCGGACGGCAGGCCGGTGACTCGGAAATTGACTACGCGATTCCCCTTGAACTGCACCGTGGGCTGGCTGCCCGCGCCTTCGAACTCACAGTGGTCCAGATCCATGTCGGTGGTCCCTTGGATTCCGTCAAGCGCCACCAGGACCAGGGTCAGGCTCGTGTCGTATTTATAGCCAGGGGCGATCTCCACCTTCACGTTGAGGGTCCACTGGGGCGGGCAGTCCGCCTTGGTGGCGCCCATTGCCTGCCCGTTATTGGGAGTGGCCTTGTTCAAGGCGCCCAGCGGCGAGGCCTTGGTTGAGCCATTCATCCTGCTAGGCCTCCGTGGTCACCAGCTCGGCGCGCCGCGTCAGGAAATCCATTTTGGTTCCCGACTTCATCCGTGGCCGATTGAGGATCTCCGCGGCCCATGGGTAGCGCGCGTCGGTGTCGAAATCGAAGCCCAGGACGCACATGCAATTCAACAGGCGCAGCACGTCGTATTCCTGGGTCAGGCCATACCGGCCGGCCTTCTCCATGGCGCGCTCCACTGTCTGGCGCACCTCTTCGCGCCCAAGTTCGCGGCAACGTTCGGGCAGCACGCGCTCCAGGTGCTCGACGCCGCGCTCCACGAATTGCCGGAGTGCAGCCTGAGACAGAGCCTCCAACTGCGCCGCGCGAATCTTGAGCATATCTCGTGTGAGCATAGCATCCGGCATCGTTACGCCGCAATGCGCAAGCACTGCGCGTGCGTGGATTCGCCCAAGACTCGCCGGCCCATGCTCGCCCATGTGACGATTGTCAAACGGGAGGTCGCGGATGGATCGTCGGCCATCGGAAGTTGGACGGCGTTCGCGGATCAGTCGGGGCGCGCTACGCACTTCCGAGTCCCTTGATTCCGTCGAGCGCGACTAGGACCAGGGTCAGGAGACGGGCCGTGTGTCATTAAGCAGGAGCCAGGCATTTCTCCTCCGTCTGTGCCGCCGCCGTTGAGACTATCGACCATGTACGTGCGTTCGATGCAGCAAGCTACTAGGCGGAGCGAAACCTTCATTCCGTGTCTGATTCGGTCTGGACGCTGCGGCCGGCGGCGATCCAAATTCGACAATGAATGCAGGCCCGTGAATCATCGGAACCAGTAAGAACGGCAGGCGATCGGGGGATGAGGAGACTGTTAATCAAAATAACGCTGCCTGGCGTTAAGAAGGTATCGCGCGATCGCGCTCTCCTCCCGCTCTGAGCGTGAAGAGCCTCCAGCCATGAGGAGGACGCGGAAACTGCGCCGCCGCCGGGCAGATGATCTGAAACTTGAGCGTCTTCATCTCGAGCTATCTTCAATTCAGACTACTTGCCGGGTTTCATCGGCACGAAGCTCACCGGGCCTGCCGATCGCCGCTTGATTGTGCCGTCCGCCGCCTTCTCGATCCAGATCAGCTCCTGGTTCCACGTCGAACCGATGGGAGCCACCAGGCGGCCGCCTCTCGCCAGTTGCGCGATCAGCGCCTCGGGAAGTTCCGGCGGCGCTGCGGTCACGATGATGCCGTCGAAGGGCGCCTGCTCGGGCCAGCCTTTGTAGCCGTCGCCCTGGCGCACCGTGACATTGGCGTATCCCAGTTCGCGTAGCGTTTTAGCCGCGGATTGAGCAAGCTCCGGGACAATCTCGACGGTATAGACCTTGGCCGCCAGTTGCCCCAATATCGCCGCCTGGTATCCCGAGCCGGTGCCAATCTCCAGGATCCGATGCCCCTTCGCCGGCGCCAGCAGTTTGGTCATGAGCGCCACGACATACGGCTGGGAAATAGTAGCCCCGTAGCCGATGGGGAGGGGGTGATCCTCATACGCCATGGATCGCACACCTGTGGGGACGAATAGGTGGCGCGGGGTGGCGCGCATGACCCGCAATATCTCCTGGTTGCGGACCCCGCGGCTCTCGATCTGGTCTGCCACCATGCGCTCGCGCTGCAACGTGACCGGATCATCTGCAACCAGAATTGTTGTCATAGCAAAAGCCAGAATCGCGCCAGGCGCGAGCGGGAAAGATGAGTCATGCCGGCAGTCGTTCATCGAGAGCCTCTCGCCTGCGGCGGCATTGGACGGCGACCGTCTCGAGCTGCCGCAGTTGACCCGCGGTAATGCAATCGCCGTCAGATTCGATGACGGCATACGGAGTATCGCTTCGGATGGAAAGCGCGTGAATCACGGCCGAGGCCGCGTTCGCGGGAGCGCAGTTGAAGGCGCCGATGTTGACGTCACCATCGAACGCCCCGGAGGCCAGCAGGTTGGCATACCGCCCGATCGTCATCGGCGCCTCGCTGTAGCCATTTACCGACATCATGCGCCGCACACTGCCGCCGGCCGTGCAGTAGACGACGAGGCTCTCGCCACCCAGAGAAAGGACCAGATCCGGGTGCAGGCCGAGGTGGCCCAGTGCCGCTTCGATGCATATCGATTCTGGAAGGTAAGGAAGCGAAAGGAACGAAACCGCCTGAGGACCCGTCACGACAGCGCCGTCAGGAGTCCGGCCGCAGTGCTCCAGCATCAAGCGGATCGTGCGGCCTGGGTATCCGCCATGCCTGCGAAGATCGGTCTCCATCTCGCCATCCTCGTGGAGACGCACCCTCTTTACCGAGACGGAGCCGATGTTCCAGCCCTCGAACACCGGGCCGGGAAGAGCTTCGCTGCCGCTGGCAGTCCGCTCCATATTCGGACCCTCAGATCCGTCTTCAGGATACACCCGAACGGCCAATCACTCGGCCCAGACTACAGTTTCGTCTCGCGCCGCTCTTGTATATCTTCGATGCTCAACTTGCCCTCTGCCAGCTCGTGGAGCTCTCTCCCGATCTTCACATCGACGGCCTCATCGGCGCGGTGAATCCAGACCCTGATCCGGTCGGTGTGGACATCGGGTGTGCCGACGACAGGGCCCTGGGCACGTAGGATTTCCAATGCTTCCGTGTCTTTCACTGGCTCCTCCTACTGTGATTGTGCGCCTTCTCCCCCCTCGAATGGACCGAAGAATTGTTCGACATTCGGCTGCCGTCAGCCTTCCATGACGTATCTGAGGCCGCAGGAGTCGTGGCCCTGCATGAGAGTCTTGGTGCGAATGAGCTTGAGCTTCGGGTTGAGGCCCCTGGCGACGGCATAGTCGGGATAGCAGACCATCGCGTAGCCGACATCGGCGGCATCCGCGTCCCGGAACATCTTGGCCCACAGGCACTTCTTCACGCGGTATTCAAAGGCCTCCGGCGTCTGTTCCACAATCTCCGCCTCCAGCGCGAGCTGCATCAGGGGAGGCATGTTCTTCATATTCGTCGCGAATGTCAAGAGGTCGCGCACCACCGGCGGCCGGCCGGCCGTCTTTTTCCGCACCACTGCGTTCCCGGCCTCCTGCAAAATGCGGACGAACTCCTCACGCCCGAGTTGCTCGGCGAGAGCCTTGAGTAGGGGAATCAGGTCCTTCTGGTAGGCGAACCGGAGCATCTGCTCCCAGGTCACATCGGCTTTTTCCGTCCAACTGTGTCCGGCAGGGGGCTCCTGTATTTGCGGCGCGCAAGCGGCGGCCCGCGCGCAGACAAGGCATCCGGCAGCCCCTGCCGGAAGAATGCTGAACAGTCCGCGCCGGCTGAACGGAACCGGTCGCTTCCCGGGTTTGGTCTCCAGCACCTTCATACGATGCGGCCTCCAACGCCGCGACGAACACCTCACGAATCCACCCCGGACGGCCAGCCGCATGCGGCCGTGCGTCAGTCTTGGCTGGAATTAGACACCGGCAGCGGGCGGGAGTTTCCTGGTTACGCCGTCTTGTCCTTCGCGTAACAGATCGAATTCAGCGCGCACTCGCCGCACTTCGGGCTGCGCGCCTGGCACAACGCTCGGCCGTGCAGAATCACCTGGTGGGCGAAGAGAATCCACTTCTCCTTCGGAATGATCTTGATGAGATCCCGCTCGATCTTGACCGGATCGGTGTGCCTGGTCAGGTCGAGCCGCCCGGCGATCCGCTGGACGTGCGTATCCACCACCACTCCCGAGGCGATCCCATACGCCGTGCCGAGCACCACATTGGCGGTCTTGCGGGCCGCGCCCGGAATCGTCAGCATCTCCTCGATGGTGCGCGGGACTTTCCCGCCGAACTCGGAGACCACCTTCTTCGCCGCGCCCACGATGGACTTCGCCTTGTTGTTGAAGAAGCCGGTGCTGCGGATGTCGTTCGCCAGCACCTCGGGGCGCACGGCGGCGAAGTCCTCAGGCGCCGGATATTTCGCGAACAGAGCGGGAGTCACTTGATTGACGCGTTTGTCGGTGCACTGCGCCGAGAGAATCGTGGCCACCAGCAGTTCCCACGGGTTGTTGTGATGCAAGGCGCAGGTGGCCGCCGGGTACATCTGGTCGAGGCGGCGCAGGATTTCCGCTGTGCGCTCCTTACGCTCGGCTGCGGTCTTCGGCCGTTTCACGTAAGCTCGTAATAGGTTATGCGGTCGCGCCTTCTTTTGCTTGCCGCTGCGTTGCTTGCCTTTGGCGCTTCGCCCGGTTCGGGTTTTCACTTTGACGATTATGCCATTTTCTCCGATCCGGCCCTCACCACACCGGGCGGCGTGCTCTCCATCTGGAGCCTGCGGCAGACCCGGCCGCTCACTTACCTCACGTTTTGGTTGAACTATTTTGTGGGCGCCCAGGACCCGCTCGGATACCACCTGCTGAATCTCGCGCTGCACCTGGGCGCCGTCATCCTCTTATATGAGTGCTTGCGGAAATTGCTGCCCGAGCGCGCGGCGCTGGTGGCCGCAGCGATCTTCGCCGTCCATCCGATTCAGGCCGAGGCGGTCAATTACATCTGGGCGCGCAGCAGCGTGCTGGCGGCGCTCCTCTGTTTCGCCTCGCTGCTGGCGTGGCTTTCGGGACGGACACTTTCAGGATGGAGCTGGATCGCGGTCGTCTGGTTCGCCGCGGCGCTGCTGGCGAAAGAGGAAAGCGCGGCCTTCCCGCTGGTGCTGCCGCTCCTCGGCCGCCGACGCCTGGCGCCGATGGCAGTCATGATGGGACTCGCGATTGCGGCGGCGGCCCGCGTGATCTACGCCACTGCGGTCACGCCCGGTGCGCCCGCGGGCTTGCAGGCGGGGATCGCGCCGTGGCGCTATTTTCTGGCGCAGGGGCCGGTGATCTGGCGTTACCTGCGGCTGTTGATCGTGCCCTATGGATTCACCGTGGATCCGGATATCCGCGTGCCGCCAGTGTGGCTCGGACTGCTCGCGTGGATCGGGCTGGCGGGCGTGGTCGCGATCGCGTGGAAATACTTAGGGCCGAGCGCGAGAACCTGGCTGCTCGCCGGCATGATTCTGCTGATTCCCAGCTCCACAATTTTTCCGGCGGCCGATCTGGCCGCGGACCGGCGCATGTATCTTCCCATGCTTGGATTCGCCGCGGCTGCGGGCCTGCTCCTGGAGCGTGTCAAGCCATGGGCGATTGCGGCGGGAGCCGTAGTCGCGCTGGCCATCGTGAGCGTCGTGCGCACCGAGGTGTGGATGACGGAGGAATCGCTGTGGCGCGAGGCCGTCGAGCGCGCGCCCGAAAAAGTGCGGCCCAAGATACAACTGGCTCGCGCGCTCCCCGCGGCCAAGGCACTCGAGCTGCTCTGGCAGGCTCGCGAGCTGGCGCCGCACGATCCCGCGGTCGCTGCCGAAATGGGGAAGACGCTGCTCTCGGAAGGCCAGCCCGAGGGGGCCCTGCCGGAGTTCGGCAGGGCGCTGGCGCTCGATCCGCGCGACGCCCGCAACTTCAACAATCGCGGCGTGGCTCTCGAAGCGCTCGGCCAGACCGAAGCGGCCCGCGCGGATTTCGAGCGCGCGCTCCAGATCGATCCGGGACTCGCGGAGGCAAGGCAGAATCTGCTCAAGCTGCAGGGCCGCTGACCTGTGGGGCAGGTTGTCAACCTGCGGCCGATTGTCAATCGGCCTGGCGGCTGCGGGCGACTCTTCACGCGCTGCTATCTACGCTCCCGGCGCGGTAATCTGGATATCCGTGCTCACGTTCTGCCAGTCCGGCAACTGGACCATCGGCAGCTTGGTATTGAGCGGCGCGGAAAGGTCCTTCGACTGGAAGGGTCCGACGTCGGTCTTGAAAGAGAAAGTCCCCGCCGCCTCCTCCTCCGATTTTTGCGTGCGTCCCCAAATGGTGACATTTCCCCCCAGCCCCAGGATATCGGCGCCGGAATGGTTGATCACGACGAACTTAACCACCGGCTTCTTCTTGGCGTCCGTGGTGAAGCGCACGCCCGAAATCTCGATGAATTTCTGGTACGGGTTCAGCTTCGCTCCGGGTTTCGCCGCGGGGCTCTCCACGGTCGCCGAGGGAGACGCCGCACCGCCACGTTTCATGTAGTCGACCAGCCAATAGACGCCCAATCCCAACCCCAGAAAAGCCAGAGTGAATACGATGGTCATCAGCCATGTGGGCAACCCGCGTCGTGCGGGCTGCGGAGGGGCCGGGTAGGGCGCCATCTGAACCTGGCCCAGAATGGGCTGACCCTGTGGCGGATACGCTTGTGGCGGATACGTCGGCTGCTGCGGATAGACCGGCTGCTGCGAATAAACCGGCGGCGGCTGGGCCGGCACGTACGGCGGCGGCGAGTATTCCGGAGGAGGCGGAGCGGCGGCCACCGGCGTCTGCGCCGCCGGTTGGGGCGTCCGCGCGGCGGCTTTCGCGGCTTTATCGGCGCAGTCTGGGCACTCCGTATACGATGGGGATACTTCGCGCCCGCATTCCGGGCAAATCCACGTGAACATTTACTCGCCTCAACTTTACTGTACCGCTTGGAGCCTATGATACGGACGCCGGCAACGCCCGAATCCCGGCAAAGGAATGCAGGCGGCCAGCCGCCTCCTTGTCACGGCGGAAGGAGTGGAACTCCTCGGGCCGGCACATGGTGCATAAATTCGACGCGTAGATGCGTTCCCGCGTTACGCCGGCCTCCAGAAGTTGTTTGCGGTTCTCTTCCGGCAGATCGAGGTGTCCCCTTCCCTGCCCTGCGAACTGCGCGGCGACCTCCGCGCCCACCTCGTAGCAGCACACGCCGATCCCGGGGCCGATGGCGGCATGCAGGTCCGCCGCTTCCGTGCCGAAGCGCTCCGCCATCTCATCCACAGCCTTCGCCGCGATGCGCGCAGCCGTTCCGCGCCAGCCCGCATGTACCGCCGCGACGGCGCGACGGCGCTCATCCACCAGCAGGATGGGGATGCAGTCCGCCGTCTTGACCGCGACTACCGAGCCGGGCGTCTCCTCGAGCAGCGCATCGCCCCGGCCGAGCACTCCGGCGCGCCCCGCGGCACGCACGCAGGTCGCCGAATGGACCTGCTGCAAAGTGGCGAGATTGCCGAACAGCGAGGGAATGTCCACCAGGCGGGTGCCGAAGCCATGCAGCAGCCATTCGAGCGAATCCAGTTCCCCGACGCGGTAAACCTGCTGCCAATCCTTGTAGAACACGGTTACGCGGGGTTCTGAATCTGGGCGATCCGCACCTGCTGCTTGAAGTTCTCGAGCATCGATTCGTCGAGCCGCACTTCGGTGGGCCGCTTCACCAGCGTGGTCATCTGGTCGATCTTGTCCTGGAGCTTGAGCAGCGCGTAGAAGAGGTTCTCGGGACGCGGCGGGCAGCCCGTGACATAGACATCCACCGGCACGATCTTGTCCACGCCCTGGAGCACGGCATAGGTGTTGAACGGTCCGCCGACGCTGGAGCAGGCGCCCATCGAGATGCACCACTTGGGATCGGGAATCTGGTCCCAGATGCGCTTCAGCACCGGCGCCATTTTGAGAGTGACCGTGCCGGCGACGATCATGAGGTCGGATTGCCGCGGGCTGGGCCGGAAGACCTCCGCGCCGAAACGCGCGATGTCGAACCGCGACGTGCTGGCGGCGATCATTTCGATAGCGCAGCACGCCAGGCCGAAGGTGAGCGGCCAGAGCGCCGATTTCCGCGCCCAGTTGAAGACGTAATCCACCGAGGTCGTGACTACATTCTTTTCAAACTGGTTCTGAATGAAGGAAGACACGCAGCTTCTCTCCTTGGGTGCTTAAATCGCATTCTAGCAGAGTAGCGCGGGCTGAGAAGCGTCCTCAATCAAAAGGCCGTAAAAGACACTGTTTGACCTGCTCCAGGCGGCCACACTCCGCACACCCGGGAAGACAGGCCGGGCTGCCGTGAGTGAAAAGGTACTGCATCTGCTCCTGCATCACTTCCAGTGCAGATGGCGGCTCCAGATAGCAGCAGCCGCGCTTGGCAGCCGGAGAAGCGCCGGCGCCCTGGTCTGGCGATAGGGAAATGCTCATACTGCGTACCACCTACATTCCCTCATATCGGCAGTTTGAAACAATTAGATTAGAAGGTGGAGCAGGCGGTCTTGGCCGCCAGCCTTTGGACCGCCCGGGAGGCCTGTCCCACTATGGAACGCCCATCGTGCCCGCGTTGCTCACCAGCCCGCCCGGCGCCAGGAAAAGCGGCATTGCCCGCCGGATACGCACCGGTAAGCGCGCGCGCAAAAAATAACTTGACCGTTTCGCCCTGGGACACGCTGCCGCGCCCAGGACTGCGCTCCTCCGCTCGCTCCGCGTTCTCGAACCCGACTGCGAGTCGCGACCGCCAATTCACGCGAATCCGCTTGCT
>JBGPKH010000107.1:0-17926 GCA_041485845.1 Bryobacteraceae bacterium | reverse complement strand
CTTCTGGCTCGCGGCCGCCACCGGCGCGAAACACGCTCGGCCTGCGGCCGTCCGCGGGGCCCGAGACCGCTTCTGGCTCGCGGCCGCCACCGGCGCGAAACACGCTCGGCCTGCGGCCGTCCGCGGGGCCCGAGACCGCTTCTGGCTCGCGGCCGCTACCGGCGCGAAACACGCTCGGCCTGCGGCCGTCCGCGGGCCCGAGACCGCGCCCGCGGCGGGACTCCATGACTTCCGGGGGCAGTTCGAGCGTGGGGCGGACCACCTGGGTCCGCGCGGGCACCGGCGAACCCGTTCCTGAGCTCCAGCAGGCGCCGGCGTTAGGAAGACGTCGGCCGCGGACCAGGAGGTCCGCCCCACACTCCCGGAGGCGGGCTACCCGAACGCCACCGCGATCTCGTTGTCCACCGTGCCCTGCGCGCGCGACGCGCGGAACCGCCACTGCAGGCGATTTTCGCCATCGTCGAACTCGGGCACTTCGGGAATCACGCTCGTCAGGTACACGCCCATGACCTGGCCATCCAGCTCGCCCAACTGCAACATCAGGCTGATGGGCGATCGCTGCCGGGCCGCCTGGTACAGGCCCTTCGTGGCATCGTCGTCCTGGCTGTAGAGATCGAACGCCGCCGTCACCGATCGTTGGCCCGGCGTGATGGCGCGCGGCATGGTGGAACCGAACTCCCGCGCCCGTGTTTCGAGCGAGTTCTTCATCAGCACCGAGGCGCTGGTAATCGTGAAGAACTGCGTGGGCGAAGTGCCCAGCCACGCCTGCCCGAGATTTCCCGGCACCACCGAAAAATCGAACGCGGCGATCGAGGGCTCCTGCGGAAAGCTTTGGAGCTGCCCGACGGCGCCGGAAAAGCTGCTGCTGTCCACCACGTCCTGCGCCAAGCCCTTGAAATGCACCTCGTGGTAGTCGCCGTTCACCAGAATCTCCATCTGGTCCACGGCAACGCCGCAGAGCAGCCTTTGCACCGCGGTCGAGGGGCTCCAATAGTCGAAGATGGTCGCGCTTGGCAGCTCGGTGGCGGGAGCGTACGTTACCGTCGCGCCGACCTGCGCGCCGTTGGCGGGCACGACGGTAAACGGCGCGTTCAGTTGTACCGTATTGGCATCCACGATGGCCGCGACGAAACGGATTTCGCCGCCGCACACCACCGCCTGCTCGACGCCGAGCCCGTGTGGCGCTCCGAATCCGAGCCTTCCCTGCGCCGTGCTGGACGCGACGGTCCCGCCGGCGAAGTGCAGCGGGGCGCCGCCCAGCGCCGCCTGGAACATGGGGCCATATCCGGGGCCCGCCGCCGTCTTCTCCCAACTGGTGAGGTAGGTCTGGAGCTCGAAATTCGTGCGCCGCCTGCCGCCCGCCGGCAAACCGGCGAACGTCCGGCTGCCGGTCTTGTCTTTGCGGTCCTTCATGTCGAGCTGTTGCTGCACCGCCAGCTTGAGAGCGGGGATCCGGTTTCCCGAGGTGATCGCCCCGACCGCGCCATACGATGTCTCCAGCGCCGTGTAGAACCGGTTTGCGTTAGAGGAAATGTAAGAAGCCATAGCTAACTCCTGCTCACTCCAATCTCGAAGGTGACCTTGGCCACCTGGAGGAAATTCTTGCCGCCCTTTTTGACAGGCCCGAACGAGACCTCATACGCGCCGCCATAAAACATGCCGTCGCCCCAGTCCCCGCGGCCCGCATTCAAAGTTCTCATCACCGCATCGGCGTAGAGCTCCACGGCGTCCTGGAGGCCTTCCAGGCGGTCCTGTGAGTGCCGCAGCTCGATGGCCATCTGCACGGTGCCGGAGAACGTCCGGAATTTTTCTTCCAACGTGTTCGCGATTTTTTCGCAGTACACGTTGAGCAGCGGATACTGCACGATGCCGCTGCGCTCGGCCACATCCGCCGCCACGTTTTGCGAACGCACCTGCTCCGCACCCACCTGAGCGGTCATGGTGTCGCCGGCCGCGACCAGCGCCGCCAGGCCGGAATTCACGCCCGCAGGGCCGGTGATCCGCTGGATGACCTTGCCGGTGATCGCATTTCCGATAGTCGCCGTCATCAGCCCCTCTGTATCATGCGCGGCACCGGCTGGATGTAGCTGGGAGATTGTCCCGAGCCAGGCGCGCGTCCGCTCGTGTTTAAAGTGCCCGGCTGCAGCCACGTTTGCCCGGGCGTAAGAGGCGACGGGTTTTGCAGCCACATCGTCTCCGGCGCGGCGCCCACGTAGACATTCCACGCCGCCGCGTTGCGCGGCGCGTCTCCGGACTGGATCAACAGCGTGCTGGCGGAAGTTTTGACCGCCGCCGGCACGGCGCAGGCCCCTTCCTCGCCCTGGGAGTTGACCCACGCCATAGTGACGTAGTAGGTGTTGTCCGGCAGCGGGGAGGTTCCCTGCGGACCGGGCGCCGCCACCACGCCGGGAATTGCGGGTTGGGGAACGGGGCAGGACGCGATGCCGATTCCGGTTTGAATCAGCTTCTCGTAGGCCCAGTCGGCCATCCCGTGAAATTGGTCGCGTTTCCCCGCGTACCGGTCGTTCAACTGGTTGCAGTATGCATCGGCATAAACCAGCTCGAGAGTGCGAAACGTGTGCGACAGCTTCAGGGCCGGTGTGACCACCACGCTCCCCATGTCGGGTTGCGGGGCGAGCCAGAGCGACTGGCCGGCGCAACTCGTCCTGCTCAGCAGCGTGCCGAGTTCCAGGGCAAGCTCGTCTTGTGCCAGCACCAGCTTCTGCGTCACGTCGATCCCTTCGGCGACCGCCACGCTGAGTAGTTGCGTGTCCCGCGCAGTCAGATCGAGGATGCACGAGACCGGACCATCGGTGAACAGCGCCATGGTGTTTGCCTTAACCTTTCGAGGGTGAGAGTTCCCTCAGAGTGTTCAATTCCTCGGGCGAGAGCACGGTTACTTGCACCCTGGCCGCCGCGGCAACCCGCTCGGCGAGGCGTTTCGCTTCCGCGTGCTTCTTGTGGAAGGCTTCGGCCTCCGCGGGCTTCGCCATGCGCGCGATTCCGTCCACGAACATCTTTGCGGCGAGTGCGCGGGGCACCTCGGTGAAGATTCCCTCCTTGCCGCCGTCGGTGGTTTCCCGGCTGAGCACGACGGGATAGGGATCGGCGATGCTGGTGGACGCTTCGCGGATCTTTTGGTAGTAAAGTCTGAGATCCATCTGATTTCTCCTTTGGCAACGTGGCGCAGGCGGAACCGCCTGCGCCACCTTTGGTAACGGTTAGGTGTTGACCTGGACGCCCGACGAGTTGCGGAGGACGCCGCACCCGTAGAGCACGTCAACGGTGAACTGCTGCGCGAGCGTATCGGGATGGTAGGTCATCAGGACGCGCATCCCGAAGTTGCCGAGCTCGGCGTACTCCGCGATCCCGCCGGTGCCCGGCAGGGGCTGTGGCAGACGGCGCATGACGAGGCCGATGGCATCGCGGGCGAAAGCCAGGTTGTGAGTGGTCACCGTGGTCGTCCCGGTCTTGGGCACGAACTGCGAACGAAACACGAAGAAGTCTTTGATCTTCCCGACGGTTCCGTCCACCACGGCGCGAAGGCCGGCGTCGCCCGCGGTCTGAAATTCGCTGAACCGCGGAATCTGGCGCCAGGTGGAATAGGTTGCCGCGTCCACGACTATGAATTTCGGGTCGCTGGGCGCAACCTTGGCCAGGAACAACGCGGTTTCGGCCGCGTCGATTACGGCTTCGGTGATGGGCGTGGCCGGCGTGCCCACCGGCGTGTTGGCGGTGAAGCCGGCGTAGAGGTTGAGAAGGTCGCTTTCGACCCTCTGCGCGATGGCGGCCACAGCCGGCTGCATGTAGATCTTCAGCAGGTCGGGGACCGCCAGCACCTTGGTTACATCCGGAATCTGGAAGGTCGCTTCGGCGTGTATGTTGAGCACGATCTGCGCGTTGCCCAGGCTCGGATTCTGCGTTTGCACCGTTCCACCCTCGAGGATGTTGTTGGCCGTCATGACGGGGGGGATTGGCACGTTGACCGTGTCTCCGGCATTGGCCAGGACCGGCTCGTAATCGCGATTCACCAGGTTCCCCATCACGAGGTTCCCGACCAGCACCGGCAATGCGTCGGCCGCCACCAGTTTCACAATCGCGTTTGCGACATTTGCTGAGGTAATTGCTGCCATTTCTTCTCCTTGTTGGTTGGTTGAATTGCTGCTCACAGACCCCGAAGGGTCTGCGACGCGACGCGCACGATTTCCTCACGTACGCGCTGCTTCTCTTCCGCGCTCATTCCGGGGCGGATCTGTTCGATACTCACTGTTTCACGGCCGCCAGACGGGGCCTTCAGGGTGACCGTCATTCCGGTTCCCCCTGGTATGCGCGCCGGAAGGAACTCCGGATTCTCGCTGACGAAGGCAGTGAGATAGTCCCGCATGGAGGACTCACCGTTTTCGCCGCGAGCCACCAGCCGCCCGTCCTCGGTGCGCGTAATTCCGTCCTGCACCGCTTTGAACGCGAGGTCGATCTTTCCCACGCCGAGACGCTGCAGCTCGGCTCTGACCGCCGAACTGCGCTCCGCCTCGGCCGCGATCTGGCGGCTGCGCTTGTTCTCTTCCGCAAGTTCGTTGAGCCTGCGCTCCAGTTGTTCCCGGCGCTTCCGTTCCTCCAGCAGCTCGGCCTTGTAAGCCGGCTCGCTTTTGGCTTGCTCGGCGCTGCTGAATTCCTGGACCGCTTGCCGTACGATTGCCTGAATGTCGATGTCTTCCATATGCCTCCTAAGAACAGGGGTTGGGGATCAGGGATTGGGGATTGGGGAAATGCACAGCCCCAACCTCCAAACCCTAGCCCCCAACCCCGGGTTTATCTATTTCTTCGGCCACCCGATTCTTGATTTCCTGGCGCGCGTCACACAGGTACTTGAATGCCAGGTTCTTGAAGACTTGCTTCTTCAAGGTCTCGGAGCCGATCCCGAGGTCCAAGAGCTTTTTGGCATCGTCGAGCTCGTTGCCGAAGTCGTTGATGTCGAACTCGTCAAGGCCGGAAACCTCGATGGAGATGCCGTCCTGGCGGGCCGCCGCGATGGCACACAGCACCTGCTTCAGCGTGTCTTTCAGGGTGTCGCCGAAAGAGCGCAACACCTCCTGGGTCACGCTGAAATCCCTCTGCTTGCTGAGGCCGGAGGTGCGGGCATCGGTGCTGGGGGTCCCGGCCTGATTCATCAGATAGCAGACGCGGTATATTTCGTCCTTTAACCGGACCAGGTTGTCCGCCGCTATCTGATAAACCTTGCCCTCCGGCTCCGTCCACCCGAACCGGTCGGACTGACCCAGTTGGATGTAATAGGATTCGCCGACGATCTGGTTCCATTGCTTGTCCGAGTAGACCACCGGAGTCGCGAAAAGCCCCATCGTCAGCGCCCAGGAGAGAGCGTTGGATTTGTTGAAGTGTTCCAGTTGCAGCAGCGCGGCCTTGTTCATCAGCCACAGCCCGTCGGACACTTTCATCTGGAACACGGGAACGCGGCGCAGCGACGCCATGCTGTGCCGGCCTTCATCCAACAGCTCGACCGGGCTGGCCTCGCCGGCTCGGCGGAAGATCTGGAAGTTCTCGCGATCGTAATAGATCCATCGCGTTTCGCGCTCCCACTTGGCGTCGGTGACCTTGGACTGCTGAAGACAGGAGGTACGGATGACGATCCAGTCGAGCCCGCCGGCCGGGTCGTAGTTCCAATTGATGACCTCATCGGGGCCGTAGTCCACCAGGTAGGCGCGCGAACGGCCCGACGCGTCCTCTTCGGCGCGGGTCAAGGCGGAACCGTTCATGCGGGGAAAGTCCACGACGATGTAACTGGCGCCGCAGACCAGGGTGTGCACGAATCGCTGGCGGAAGTACTCGGCGATCCGGGTTCCCTTGAGGTCGCAGTCTTCCGAGAGTACGTTATAGAAGTCTTTCGCGGCGGCGCCGGCGCCCTCGAACAGGATCACCGGCTCGCGGCGAATGAGCGTGGCGGCGTACCAGTCGATGATCGAGCCGACGTAGTTCTCGTAGAACACGCGGTCGAGGCGTTCCTGGTAGACCGGGCCCGGTTCCTTGTGGCGGCGCACGAGGTATTCCGACGCGTTGACGCGCAACTGCTCGCCGCCCGCGTACAGATCTTTGTACTGCTTCCACATCGCCTTACGAGCGACGTATTCGGGATGTTCGCGATTAATCGTTGTCATAGACGCAACTCTCCCCGCTGCGGCCCTACGGTAGGCTGTGGCCGGCAGCCCTCCCAGAGCAGATAACCAAACGCATCCGACATATGGGTGCGCATGCGGTCGCGGTCTTTGTCGATCTCGAAGGTGTTGGCCTTAAAACTGACCTGTTCGAGATCCTGTATGAGCTCGAGGCATTTCTTGTGGATCAGAACGCCAGATGCACCGCTGGCATTCTTCAGTTGCCGGTTGGTGACATTGATGCGGTCCTTCACCGGCGGGTTGGCTTTAGGCACTTTGAACGTCAGGACCAATGTGGAATTCGCCTTAAAGTAGTCATCGATGACCTCATAGTCGGTATAGCCCGTGGTCTGTCTGGCTTTGCCCGAGGCATCGCCGAAGATCCATATCCCGGGGTCGTGGCTGGAATACCGGTTGATGAACTCCGCGCAGGCATCCTGGGTAGTGGCGCGGTGGAGGCAGATCTCATCCACCACATAAACGGTGCAGTTATCGATCTGGGCGATGACGGAGCACATGGGGTCCACGTTGAAGTCCAGTGACCAACACAGCGGAAGGTTACGGAGCGGCTCCAGATCGTCGGTCAGATGGCTCGCCCGATCGAAGGACGAATAGACGCCGTTTCCATCGAAACTCAAATATTCGCCGAGCACTTCCTGGCGGTAAAACCGGTCGTCATAACTCTCTTTGAGACGATCATAGAAATCCGGCGTCGTGGCCAGGAGGTACGTGTTTTCGGACGGCTTGGCGAGGATGGCCTTATAGTCTTTCGACGGGTTGCCGATGAATCTCTTGTAGACCCAGTCGTGGCCTTTGGGAGTCCATACCGCGAAGCCGCACTTCCACTCCGCCTTGGGATCGCGCAAACGGCCCTCGAGTCGCAGCCAGGCCTCTTCGGAGCTGTAGGTCAGCTCGTCCAGGCCGAACCACGCCAGGTTGGTGCCGCGGAGCCGCTCGTATTCTTCGATGGGCCGAAACACGATTTTGGAGTTAGTGTCCAGCATGAGCAAAGTGTTATCGGCCTTGTTCATCTCGTAAGGGATTTCGTTGCTGTCCAGGATCTCGAACAGCGTGGCCTGGGTAGCTTCCCGCAACATGGGGACTGTGGGAGCCCCGAGCAGTCCCATACGCCCGGGGTTCAGGTAACTCAGCCGAATCGCCTCCTGGCAAAGGGCCACACTCTTGCCGCTGCCGATGGGACCGGAGAAGCCCTTGTACACGGTGGTCAGCTCATGGAACTCCTTTTGCGACGGCAGCGCGTCGTAGATTATTTCTCTTTTTCTGATGCCGGAGCCGGTACGACCCATGTCACTTTGATCTCCTTTACCTGTTCCTGCTCGAATTCCTTTGCGAGTTGTATCAGCTTGAGGTAATCCGCCATGGACGGCTTGAACTCGTCGGCTTTGAGCCGGTCTTCCAATTTGGCGAGCGCACTTTCGAGGATCTCGCTAATGCGGGTCCTCTCCTTGACCTTGTCCCAGGAATTACACTCCGGGCCGGGTTTCATTTGCGGGGGAGTCTCTTCCGATGCCGGTGGTTCGGGAGCGTTTTCTTTTATTTGTTGTGTCATAATTTGCTCCTTGCAAAAAAAAAGCGGCCTTCGCGAAATCCGCGAGAGCCGCGTAACTTTCTTCCTGATTCAAATCTAGCAGACCGTTTTTGCCGTGCCAGGTAGTTACATGGACTAAGTTATTGAAAACAAGCCGAAAATATTTCGCCAAAACTCGTGACTCGGTTTTTTCGATTTTCCACTTTTTCCGGAAGAGGGCCGGCGTCAGCGATTGGCGACCAGGAATTTGCCGCCGGACTGCCTTACGTAAGAGAGGCGGTTCCCGAGTAAATTCAAGAGCTTAGGCAGGCGGGGACCTTCGGCGACGAGGTAATAGCGCTGGGGGCCGGCCCACAAGCGCTGGAACTCGAGGTTATCGATGAAGACATCACGAGGCGCATCGGGAGCGTAAGCGCCGTACTCGAGGTTATTCACACGGCCATTGAGCAGGAGCGCGCGGCGGTTGGTGTAGAAGAAGACAGAGGAGAAGGTGTAGTATTGGTCGTCCACGATGAGCTTGCCGGGCGGCGCGTCCAGCAAGGCTTGCGCCAGAGGGCGCGACGACATGTAAGGATCGAAGACCACCAGGGCCAGGCGGGCGGCGTGGAAGAACAGGACCATCATAGCGACCAACGCGGCCAACGGGATGGGGTGGGCACGGCTGGCACGCCACGCGCCGACGGCTCCAATCGCGAAGGCCACGCCGGCAACCGCCAAGGGAAGACGCAGGTAGGCGAAGGCTTTCATCGTCAGGTCGGTCATGTGGCCGAGCGACAGCGTATAGACGTCGGGGTTCTGGTTCAACGCCGAGGCGATGTCCCCGGGAGCGGCCATCGCGCGAACCATCCACAGGATCGCGGCGATCGAAACCGCGGCCAGTGTGGCTACGCCGGCGATGACCATCGTGCCATATCGCAGAACGCGGTCTTCGCCGGCAATCGCCGACCCGAGCAGCAGGGCCAGGGCCGGGTAGCAAGGCATGGAGTAATACTCCTGCGTGGTGGAGAAGGTGAAGAAGATCAGGATGAAGCCGCACCAGCAGAGGGCGAGCAGGCGGGTCCGCGAGGCGCGGTCCTGTTTGCGGTAATGCAGGCGTAGCGCGGCCGGGAAGTACAGGCTCCAAGGAAAGAACCAGAGTAAGTGGAACAGCCAGAAATAAAGGCGCGGCACGGTGTTGTAGTCGCGCGGATAGCGCAGATTGAGGAAGCGCAGGAGGTGCTCGTTGATGAAATAGAACCAGAAAAAGCCGCGATAGGAGCCGCTCTCGCTGTGCATGGTGAAGTCGAAAATGGGCGGATTGCGCAGGGTGGCGAGCACGTGCCAGGGCGCGGCGATCAGGAGAAACAGCAACACGCCGGGCAGGGGCTTGAGGCGCGCCCAGGTACGGCCGGCGAACAACTGCCGCGTGAGTGCCAGGTAGACCAGCGCGGCGGCGACGGGAAAGAAGGCGGCGATCAGTCCTTTGAGGAGCAAGCCGGCGCCCATGGCGGCCCACATGGCGAGGGCCCAGCGCGTGGAGTGCGGTTCGTCGTCATCGAGCGCGCGCAGAAAGCCCCAGAGGGCGAGCGCGATCATGAGAGTGAGGATGACGTCGGGGATGAGTATCCGGGTGAAGAGAAAGAGGCCCACACTGGTGGCGAGGATGAGCCCGGAATACAGGCCCGCGCGGTTTCCGAACGCCCACGCGGCGAAGCGCGCGGTCACCCAGCAGAGGAGCACGGTGGCGAGCGCGAGGGGGATGCGGGCGGCCCAATCGTGGACGCCGAAGATCATGAAGGAGACGGCGATCATCCAGTACTTGAGCGGCGATTTTTCGAGGTAGGCGATGCCATCGAGGCGGGCGGTGACCCAATCGCCGGATTGCAGCATGTTGCGGGCGATCTGCGCCTGTACGGCGTCGACGTCGTCCATGAGGGAGGGAGGGCTGACGATGCAGCCGAGGAAGACCAGGGCGGCGACGAGGGCGACGAGGAGGTGGTAGCGGGGCATGGACCTTTTCTATGATCGCGTATTGGGGATCAAACCGTTTCGTGACGGAAGCGAAACCGAAACGAGATGCCGGCCAGCCGGTCGAATCCTATAATAGTGGGATCGTCCGGCCGTTCCCATGTTTGACCAGTGGCTCAGCAGTCCACGCCAGCTTCGATGGGCCTTCCTTCCCGTTATGTTGGCGCTCTCCGCGGCACTTGCCTGGCTGGGTTGGCGATTGCTCCAGCAGGATCGGCAACTGGCGGTGCAACGCCTGGTCGAACAACGCGAGACGGCGGCGGATCTGGCGGTGGCGGCATTGGACAGACGGTTCGCGGAGGTGGAAGACGACCTCAACCGGGCATTGGTGGAAGGGGACTTGAAAAGACATCCGCGTGCCGCGGAGGATAGCGTATCGGTCGAGTTTCTTCCGCGCGCGCTCCGCGCTTGGCCGCCTGACCGTCTGACGTACTATCCGGAGGTGCCTGAAGCGCACGAGGTCTCAGCCTCCCTATTCGCTGCTGCCGACGAATTGGAATTCCACCGCGGCGACCATGCCGGCGCCCTCGAGCGGCTGCGCAACCTCACCCGTTCCGGCGATCCCCAGATCCGCGCCGCGGCATTGGCCAGGACCGCTCGCAATTACCTGAAGCGCGGCGATGTCCAACGCGCCATGCAGAACTACGCGCAGCTTCGAGAGCTAGGTTCCGTCCCCATCGGCGGCATGCCCGCCGCACTGGCGGCCGATGCCGGCGCGCTGGCGCTCTACGAGCAACAGAACGATCGGTCCGCGATCGCAAATGCCGCTGCTGTGCTGTACCGCGATGCAAATTCCGGGAAATGGCCGATCGCTCGGGCGGCCTATCACGACCTGGCGGAGCGCGCCCTGAGTCATCTGCCAAGTTGCGGAGATTCCAATAACACCGCTCCCTTTGGTCGCGGCTCGGAAACGCTTGCTGAGCCGCGACCGGAGGGAGCGGTCTTGCCCGCTGTCGCCTACGACAACTTCTGCAATTTGGTCCTAGATGGAAAGGAGCCGTTTCCACGAGGCTTGCCGCTGGCTGAAGCGGTCGATTGGCTTTACGACCGATGGAAGACGGGTTCAGCGGCGGCGATGACCGGCGGACGGACCAGCATCCCAACGCGCTCCGGCCCGGTCCTGTTGATCTGGCGTATGTCGGGCGGGCGGCTGGTCTTGTTTGCCGGCGGTCCGCAGTACGTGCAGAATCACTGGCTGAAGGATTTGATCCCGCTGCTGGAAGCCCGTGACGCAACACTCGCGCTGACGGGGACGGATGGACGCGCCGTGATGGGAGCGGTGCCGGATCGGGGGAGCCGGCCCGCCATCCGGCTGGCGTCGTCCACACAACTGCCCTGGACGGTTCAGGTCTTCAATGCGGGCGATGGGCGCGCGCCCGGCCCGATCCGCTTGCGCGGCGAACTGCTGATCGCCGGCATCGGCCTGCTGGTGCTGGTGATTCTCACTGCCTCCTGGTTTATCGCCCGCGCCGTCACGCGCGAATTGGAAGTGGCGCGGCTGCAATCGGATTTTGTATCCGCGGTTTCCCACGAATTCCGGACTCCCCTGACCACGCTCTATCAGCTTTCCGAATTGCTGAAACGCGGGCGGGTGGCTGCGGAATCGGACCGCCAGGAATACTACGAGCTGCTGTATCAGGAAAGCGATCGTCTGCGGCGCCTGGTGGAGAGCGTGCTGCATTTTGGCCGGATCGAGTCGGGGAAAATGCAGTTCCGATTCGAGACGGTGGACGCCGCCGGGCTTCTTACCGAAGCGGTCACGGAGTTCGCACAGGCGCAGCAGCCGCGAGCGCCGAGGTTCGAGGTGGAGACCGCGGCCGACGACACGTTGATTCGCGCCGACCGCGAAGCGCTGCGCTGCGTTTTGTGGAACCTGTTCGACAACGCCGTCAAATATTCGCCCGGCTGTGACACGGTGTGGGTGGGGCTGGCGAGGAACGGGCGGCAGGCGCAGATTGCCGTGCGCGACCGGGGCATGGGAATCCCGCGCACCGAGCAGAGACAGATTTTTGACAAATTCGTGCGCGGCGCGGCGGCGCGCGACAACCATATCCGGGGAACCGGCATCGGACTGGCGACGGCGCTCCAGATTGTGCGGGCGCATGGCGGCGACATTGCCGTAGAAAGCGAACCCGGCGCGGGCAGCACGTTTCGCGTGCTGCTGCCGCTGGCGGAACGAATATGATCCGGATTCTGGTGGTGGAGGACGAGCCGGGTATTGCGCTGGGGCTGCGCAACGATCTGACGATCGAAGGCTACGCCGTGGAGGTGGTGGGAGACGGCGCGATTGCGTCGGAGCGCGCCCGCAGCGTCGCATTCGATCTCATCCTGCTGGATATCATGCTGCCGCGCAAGGACGGGTTCACCATATGCCGGGAGCTACGAAGCGCCGGTGTGAAGACGCCGATCATCCTGCTGACGGCGCGCGCGATGGAGGCGGAGAAGGTGCTGGGCTTGGGATTGGGCGCCGACGACTACGTCACCAAGCCTTTCAGCCCCCTGGAGCTGTGCGCGCGAATCAAAGCCGTATTGCGCCGCACCGGGGGAGAGCGGGCGGAGGTGTACCGGTTCGGCGAGGTCGAAGTGGATTTTGCGCGGTGCCTCGCACGGCGTGCGGGAGCGATGGTGGAGTTGACGCCGCTCGAGTTCAAACTGCTGGCGGCGCTGATCCAGGCGCGGGGACGTCTCTTAGGCCGCGACCAGCTCATCGGGCAGGTCTGGGGCAACGGCGTCTCGATCACCGATCGCGTGGTGGACAATCACATGTTGAACCTGCGCCGGAAATTGGAAGCGAGACCGGGAGAACCGCGTTACCTCTTGAGCGTGCGCGGGCTGGGATACCGGTTTGCAGATCCAGCGGAAAACGAGACGGAAACGTGACAGACGCAAGGCGGCGGCCAAACATGGCTTCTTTAACCTCACTGGATGGAGGCGGATATGAAACGAATATCGATTGCCATCTTAACGATGCTGCTGGCGGCAGCTTTCCCGGCGGCTGCGGACGACAAGAAAGCCAACGACCTGATGCAGGCGGCACTGGCCAGGGAGACTGTGCAAGGCGACTTGAAGGGCGCCATCGATCTCTACGGGAAAGCGGTGAAGGAGGCGGGCGCCAATCGCGCGCTGGCTGCCAAGGCCCTGCTGAAATCCGCCGAGTGTTACGAAAAATTAGGCGACGCGGAAGCCCGCAAAGTGTACGACCGCTTGCTGCGGGATTACGCGGACCAGGCCGAGAGCGCCACGGCGGCGCGAGGCAGGCTGGATCGGCTCGGTTCCGGAACGGGCACCCGGAGCACGGGCGTCACGGCACGGCACATCCCGGGCGCGGACGGACTGAATGCGTACAATGTTTCGGGGGACGGGCGGTTCCTCTCGTACTTCGACGAAGGCATCTGGGTTCTGGATCTGGTAAACGGACAAAAGCGGCGCTTGACGCCGGCGGCCGAAAAGGTCTTTGACCCGGTCTTCTCACCGGACAGCAGCCAATTGGCGTATACCTGGGCCACTCGCGACAAGGCCGAGATCCGACTGATCAACCTGGACGGATCAGGCGAGCGGGTCTTGTACGGTGCGCAGGGGTATCTGGCACTGGGAAATTGGACCGCCGGGCACATCGTTGTTACGCGGACTACAGGCGATCGACGGGAGCTGTGGACGATCTCGACGCAGGATGGGTCCGCGCAGAAGATCAAAGACGTCGATAGGAAGAACTGGAGGCCGTTCCTATCGCCCGATGGGCGATGGATCGCGATCAGCCGCCTGACGGATGGCCAGGAGCTAGACATCTTTCTGATGTCGACCGCCGACGGCACGGAGACCGCGCTGGTCCGGCAGGCGGGCGACGACAGGCTGGCGGGTTGGACGCCTGACGGCAAGGGTATAGTGTTCACCAGCGATGTGGAAGGACACGGATACAACAGCCTCTATGGACTACGCGTGGATAACGGGCGGCCTGCCGGCGCGCCGGTGCTGATCCGGCACGACATCGGCAACGTGACCAGATCCGATAGCCTGTGTCTCACCAATCAGGGCTCGTTCTACTACGTTATGCGTAGCGGAGGAAGCAATGTCATGACCGGGGAACTCGACACGAAGACCGGAAGAATCGCGGGCGCGCCGGCGCTCGCCACCAGTTTTCTGATGGGCACAAACGACGGCTCCGACTGGTCTCCCGACGGAACGAAGATGGTTTACCGCACTCGTTGGGGGATGCAGGCAGGAAAACTTTCGGGCGAAAGCGCGAACCTGGCGATTCTGGACGTGGCAAGCGGCAAGATCCGGGAGATCACACCTCGCCTGGAGGCCTTTACGGACCCTCGATGGAGCCCCGATGCGAAGACCATTCTTCTCAAGGGCAGCTCGGCCGGGCGCGACGGGTTGTTTCTGTGCGACGCGCAGAGCGGCGAAACCAAGATTCTTGCCGAAGGGCTCCTGACTAAGCCGCTGTGGACAAGTGACGGAAAGTCGGTCCTCTATTTTCAGCTTGACAGCAAGAGCCCTTACGGCGGCGCATTGGTTCTGCATAATCTAGAACCGGGCCGTACCAAGGAGTTGTATCGTTCCAAAGACCTCTGGTCGCGCACCATGGCGTTGTCGCCGGACGGCACGCGGATCGCGTTCATCTCGAACAACACGTTGATGACAGCGCCGATCGCCGGCGGTGACGCACGAACCGTCCTGCAACTCCCGAAACCGGAAACATTCGAGTTCTTCGGCGGGCTCGCCTGGATGCACGACGGACGGAATCTGGTCTTCATCAAGCGGCCTACCGGCACTACGAGCCGGGGAGTTCCGAGCACACTGTGGCGCGTCCCGGCGGACGGAGGACCGGTGGAGGAAATGGGCCTCTCGATGTGGGCGATGCATTATCTCTCGGCGCATCCTAGCGGCCAGCGTCTCGCCTTCAGCGTGGGATTTCCCAATCGTACGGAACTCTGGGTGGTCGAAGGCTTCGCGGGGTTCAAGTAGATCGGGAAGGGGGACCCGCGCCGGATGGCCGCGGGTTCCTCCGATGACTGGCCATTCCAGCCGCGAAATGAAATACTCGAAGGCAATGCCGATCCGTTTATCTATCGTGACACTGGCGTTCGCCGGCAGCCTGCTCGCACAGGGCAACGCCGACTGGACGCAGCCGTTTCCGCCACACAAGGTGATGGGCAACATCTACTATGTGGGAAGCAAGGGGCTCGCTTCTTACCTGATCACAACTCCGCAAGGGCACATCCTGATCAATAGCAATCTCGACAGCTCCGTCGCACTCATCCGGGGAAGCGTGGAAAAGCTGGGATTTCGCTTCAGCGACGTCAAGATCCTGCTGATCAGCCATGCGCACTGGGACCACTGCGCGGGGAGCGCCCGAATCAAGGAAATGACCGGAGCCCGTTATATGGCGATGGATGCAGATGCGCCCGAAATCGAAGCCGGCGGCAAGGGCAACTTTCAGTACGGCAAGTCGGCAAATTCGTTATACCCTCCCACCAAGGTGGATCGCGTGTTGCACGACGGCGACGAAGTGAAGCTCGGGGACACCGTACTGGTGGCGCACCTCACGCCGGGGCACACCAAGGGTTGCACCACCTGGACGATGAAGGCCGCGGAAGGCGGCAGGACCTACAACGTGGTCGTGGTGGGCAGTCCCAATGTGAACGCCGGGTACAAGTTGGTGGGCAACGCGCTCTATCCGCAGATTGCGCAGGACTACGAGCGCATGTTCCGCGTCTTGAAGTCCTTCGCCTGCGACGTGTTCCTGGGCGCGCACGGAAACTACTACGACATGGAAGCGAAATACGCCCGCATGAAGGAGGGCGCTCGCAATGCGTTCCTCGACCCGGAGGGATTCCAGAAATATGCCGCCGAGCGGGAGCAGGCGTTCCGGAGAGAACTCAAGAAGCAGTCCGAAGCGCGGCAGTGAGAGAGGGTGGCGCCGGCTTGTAGCCAGTGCCCAGTCCGACCGCTCCCTTCGGTCGCGGCCCTGAAAATGCGCCTGGCTAGCTACTTCTTGGCGCAAAATTCCATTTGCCGGACTGCGGCCTCGGGGGGGCCTGCGGAAAGACAAAGAACTCCCGCCGGATTTCTCCGGCGAGAGTATGAATGGATCGGGGTGAATCGATAGAGGAGTTTACTCGGCTGATTGCCGTTGCTTGTCGATGGCTCGTCCGATGTTGATGAGGTTATCCGCGATCACGCCGAGTCCGGTCCAGCGCTTCATTCCGCTAACGCCCTTGTACCGGCAACGGTTGAGTCCGTGCCGCCGTTTGAGGACGCTAATGCGTCCTTCGCATCCGGTTCTCCATTTTTGACCTCGCTTAAACCAGCGTTTCTTCTGCTCCCGCTTGAGGGAGGCGCTCTTGGTGGAGCGGCTGGGAACGGAAACGCGTTTCACTCCAGCCTGCTGTGCCTTGGCTACATTCTTCGCCGAGTAGAATCCGGCATCACCTGCAGCCATGTGGGGCGTGCGGCCTGTACACTGCCGATGGACTTCAATCGCTGGAATCAGCAAATCGCTGTCCGCCGGCCGCTGATCGTAAACCTCGTAGTGGGTGACGATCTGGTTCTCGGCTTCCTGCACCTTGACCATCTTGCCGAATTCGTTGGGTTTTCCCGCCTTGCCTTTCCGAATGACTTCCGTGGACTCCTCGAAGATGCTGAAGAGCTTGCCTTCGGCATGGGTGTCGCCTCCCAAGATGCGAGCTTTGGTTTGCCGGATCACCTGTTGAACGCGCGGCACCATGGTGTCGATCTCCTGGCGCAGTCCCTCCAGCGCAGCTTGTTGCAGGAAGTCGGCGGACCGCTTCACTCCCTCGGCGATCTCTTGGGAGAAGCGCTTTGCTTGCCCCACCACTCGACCGGTGGAAACCAGCAGTTTGCGATAAGCCTGCTTCAACTTCTCCTGGCTCTGCGGAACTTTTGACCGGGCGGCTCGCGCGATGTCCAGGACTCGCAATTTCACGCTACGGCTCCGGTTGCGTAGTTTGGTCCCCACCGCACCGGCCAGAGCCGTCACCTTCTTCATCAGGCGCGTCAAAACGCGGTTCCCATCGCCGAGCAAGCTGCTGTCGGTCGGATAGTGGATGTTGGTCTCGACCACGGTGGTATCGACTCTCATCTTGCGGCCCGGCACGACCTTGTGCTCCACTGCCAGTTCCACCACGCGCCGATGAATCTGTTGGATTACCTCCGGACCCAAGGCCCGCGCCTGGCGGCCGAGTGTTTTGGCGTCGGGCACCTTGCCCGCAGCCACGCGGGTGAACTGCCGGTATAAAAGGTTGGGCCGCACTTCACGCTCCACCACATCGAAACTCCAGTTGCGGATATGCTTGAGCAGCAGCATACGCACCACAATCTCTGCGGGCGCTCCCAGACGTCCCCGCGTGCGGCTCTTGGGATGGCGACGCACCAGAGCTTGGTAGACGGCGTCGAGCAACTGCTCGTCTTCCAATAACCGATCGGCCTCGCGCATCCAGGGCTCCCAGAGGTCACCCACTGCGTCTTCCACGAACCCTTCCGGGAATTGGGGTTGAGACACGCACCGCAGAGTGATCATTTGCCTTGCTTTCCCTCCTTCTCGTCGGGCTCGGCGCGCAGCAGTTGCTGGTTGATCTCGCAGATCCTCTCAATCGCCGACTTCAGCTTTTGATAATTGGCCAGACAGCGTTTCACAGGAGCGATCTGTTGTTTGCGAAGACTGAACTGGCGGGTGCGCCCGCCGGGATAGCCGACGGCGAGAACCGCTACGGGATGTCCTTCGCCACGGTCGCACTTCGGACAGCCCTTGCGGTGGCGGATGATTCGATCGAGCAGGGAGCCGCGGAGGATGTCTCTGGCGTCGGGAAGGCGCGCGACGAGGCGATCGCGAATGCGGACAGCGGTTTGTTGTTTCACTATATATAGTGAAACATATCTCAAGACATAATGCAAGTAAAATGTTTGGATAACTCAAAAAATTTTGCGGGACTGACCGAGATATGTTGCGTTCCGCGGCGGATTCCGCCGCCCATGCACTTTCGGACAGAAGTGCCCACTCAAACGATACGGGTTAAGCCGTCAGTTTTGCGCCAAGAAGTAGCTAGGGGCCAGTTCAGTCCAGTTCAGTTCGTGCCAAGTCTATGCAGGGTGTGGCTCTCATTCTGGACATTTCACCAGGAATGTGCTAAAACAGACTGCCAGATTTTGACTTAATGGCAGGAGGTGTGATGCCCAAGAT